>JAZRSR010000020.1:0-47708 GCA_045651665.1 Christensenellaceae bacterium | reverse complement strand
AGTTCTTTTTACCTGAAACGCCGGTAATAGCATAATTACTCTTTTCAGAATCACGACAAATAATCGTACCCTCGTCCCCCGGTCTATTAGTATTTAAAATATGTATAGGAATATTTAAACCTCTAACAGGGAAAATCGTTTCTTCGTGAAGAACGCTAGCGCCCATATAAGAAAGTTCACGAAGTTCATCGTAAGTAACTTCTTCAATTCTTGCAGGATTTTCAACGATTCTTGGATCGGCAACGAGCATACCGCTAACGTCAGTCCAATTCTCGTATCTTTCAGCGTTAACCGCCATTGCCATTAACGATCCAGTAACGTCAGACCCACCACGAGAGAAAAGTTTAATTTCGCCCGACGGATAAGCGCCGTAAAATCCCGGAACTACCATATTGCCAACTTCTTCAAATTTACTTCTTGTTGCTTCAGCGGTTAATTCTTCGTTTAACGTGCCGTCATAATTAAACTTAACAACGTCTGCCGCGTCAATAAATTCAAAACCAAGGTAAGACGCCATAAGTTTTGCGCTTAAATATTCGCCACGGCTAACGATGTACTCTTCGCCTGCGCTCTTTTTAACGTTTTCCATAATAATTTCAAACTCGCGCTTAATATCAACGCCGAGATTGAGTTCGGTTTTAATTTCTTCGTATCTTTCAGCAATAGTCGCAATTAAACTGCTTGCGTCAATTCCGTATTTTACGTGAGAAGAAAGAAGATAAAGCATATCGGTTATCTTGTTATCTTCCTTACGTCTTTTACCAGGGGCTGAAACTACTACTATTTTACGCTTTGGATCGCTAAGTACTATATTTTTAACTTTTTCAAACTGACCGCTTGACGCTACCGACGAACCGCCGAATTTAACTACTTTTATCATATTTTATTCTCTTTAATTAAAGCCTTTGCAATTTGAATTGCGTTGGCTGCCGCTCCTTTTCTAATATTGTCGCTTACACAGTAGAATAATAAACCGTTATCGGTTGATAAATCTCTTCTAATTCTACCAACGTAAACAAGGTCGTTACCGTTTGCTACGGTTGATACGGGGTAAATTGAATTTTGAGGATCATCTAAAACCTTAATACCGTCTTGGTTTTCAAAAGCCTTTCTAACTTCTTCTAAAGTAAAGGGCTTTTCAAGTTCAACCATCATTGATACGGCGTGCGCGTTTTGAACGGGAACTCTTACGCAAGTTGCTGAAACTTTAAGGTCGGGCTTTCCAAGAATTTTTCTCGTTTCGTTAACCATTTTGAGTTCTTCTTTAGTATAGCCGTTATCGGTGAACACGTCGATTTGCGGAATACAAGTTTCAGAAATGTTGTAAGGATAAAACTCAGGCTTTTCCCCTGCTAAAGTTCTAGTTAAGTCGTTCTTACCTTTCATACCGCTACCAGATACCGCTTGATAAGTAGTGTAAACAACTCTTTTTAAGCCAAACTTTTCTTCAAGTGGTTTAAGGGGAAGAACTGATTGAATAGTGCTACAGTTGGGGTTAGCAACGATCTTTCTTGCATTATCAAAGTGATCAAGGTTGATTTCGGGAACGATTAAAGCGCACTCGTTAACCATACGCCAAGCGCTTGAGTTATCAATAACTACCGCACCGCTCTTTTCAGCTTCGGGAGCCCACTCTAAACTAACTGAACCACCTGCGCTAAATAAAGCGATTTCAATACCGTCAAAACAACCTTTTTCAAGTTTTTGAACTGTGTATTCACTATCGCCAAAGGTTACTTTTTTGCCTGCGCTTCTTTCAGAAGCGAATAAAGTTAATTCACTAATTGGAAATTTATATTCCCAAAGTAATTTCAAAAAGGTTGAGCCTACGAGCCCCGTTGCGCCTACTACTGCTACTTTATATTTTTTCATAATTTTATCTCCTTAGAATATTCTTGCTACGAAGTCGTATTTATCAGCACTTTCTATGCCCTTAACGATTTCACTCTTGCCGTCTTTATAGACGTAATAATTTTCGGTTGATAAGAAGTTTTCAACTTCAAAATCGCCACCGTTTTCATAATAATAATTCTTGCCAAAACCTTCTTTAATACGGTTAACGTCTGCAACCATTGCAGTTGCCGTGGGATATCTACCAGCACCCTTGCCGTAGAAACCTAAAAGGTCGTTAGTTGAACAGTTGATATAAACCGAATTAAACTCGTAATTAACCGCAGATAACGGATTATCACTCTTAACAAGCACGGGTTCAACGCTAACTTTACAAGTTTTATCTCCCGTTCTTCTTGATTCGGCAACAAACTTAAGGGTGTAACCCTTAGCCTTAACGTCCGCTAAAATTTCTTTAGTTACTTTTGAAATACCGTAGTGATAAATTTCACTATACGGAACGTAACCACCGTAAGCAATACTTGATAATATGCAAATCTTTCTAGTTAAGTCTAACCCTTCAATGTCTGCCGTAGCGTCAAATTCCGCAAAGCCTAAACGCCTTGCTTCAGCGAGCGCGTCTTCCATAGATAAGTTTTCAACCGCCATCTTTGTTAAAACAAAGTTGGTGGTTCCGTTTATAATACCGTAAATTCTATCAACTTTATTAACTTTTATAGCATCAATAAGCGAGCATATAAGGGGTATACCACCGCCAACCGACGCTTCACACATAAATTGTACGCCGTTTTGCTTTGCTAAAGAATAGAACTCTTCAATATGCAAACTTACAGTTTCTTTATTAGAAGTTACTACACTCTTTTTGTTTTTGAGCGCTTTAACTATGCACTCGTAAGGGAATTTATCCCCACCCATTGCTTCAACAACCACGTCGATATCGGGGCTACCACAAATCTCGTCAATAGAATCGCAAAATCTTTCGCCAAGCATTTCTTTCTTTGAGGGAAGGTCAAATACTTTTAATACTTTAACGTCGCTATTCTTTCCAAGTTTGTCAATAAGGTCTAAAACCCCACCGCCTATCGTACCGCAACCGAGTATTCCTACGTTCATTATATCTCCTTGCGTTAAACACGTTTAATTACTCAAAAGCAACCAAACTTACGTCTTTAACTTTTTGTATTTTTTTAAGTTCGGATATGAGTTCGTAAACAGACACCGTCATATCCTTAGCGTCTATCATAACTGATACGTACGCTAAATTGTGAATAGGCATATCTTGATTTATCGTTAAGATATTGCCTTTGTACTTTGAAATATGGTTAATTATATCTGAAAGCACACCCATCGCGTTTTGAACCTTGAAAGAAAGTATCGCTTTCCTACCAAAATCACTTTTAAGTTCAAAAACCTTGTCTTTGTATTTATAAAAGGTGGAACGGCTAATTTCTTGTTCTTTACAAGCATCGCTCACGCTTTTATTTTCTTCTTCAATAAGACGAACAGTTTTTACCACTTTATCTAAAAACGGGGGCAAAACGTCTTTATGAATTATTAAAAAATCTTTTTTCATCTCAAAATTGCTCCTTTGTCGCTAACCTTGAGAGATTTAATTTTCCACTTAACGTTGCTGGCTACTTTTGGTATAAGTTTTTCAACGCCTAACTTATAGCCTACCGCAAGTAACGTCGGGCCCGCTCCGCTTATTGCTACGGCAAAGCCGTTTTCTTCTAAAATAGCCTTTATTTCTTCGCCACCGCTAATGAGTGGTAAGCGGTAAGGATGATGAAGTTTATCATCAAACACGTCTTTAATCAAAGATACGTTACCCGTTTTGAACGCGTGTTCAACACTCAACGCTCTTGATAAATTGTGAACTACGTCTTCCCTACTATAAGTTTCAGGAAGAATTTCCCTTGCGCTTTTAGTCGAAATTGCCGTACTTGGAATTATCGCGTAAAACTTTAAGTTCTTGTTAATTTCAACTTTTCTTGAAACAACCTCCTCCCCACTCACGTATGAAAAGGTAAGACCGCCCATAAGCGCAGGCGCAAGATTATCGGGGTGCCCTTCAATCTTTGTCATAACCGTTAAAAGTTGTTCTTTGGTAAATACGTTTTTAAGCATATAGTTCGCCGCCATTACGCCCGCTACTATACAAGTTGCGCTTGAACCTAAACCGCTTGACGACGGAACGGTGCATTTTTTAAGCGTAATCTTTACGGGAACGTAATCTCTACCCGAAATTTCAAAGAGTTTTTTATATGCTTTTAATACCAAGTTAGTTTCTAACCCCTTGTTACCAAAGCCAACGAGTTCGTCCTCTTCAGACATTTCAAAACCGAAAGTGTTATATAAGCCGAGAGCAAGCCCCGCCCCGTCAAACGCAACGCCAAGGTTTGCCGTTGAACAAGGAACGCTTATTTCAACTTTTAAGTTTTCATAATTTACTATCGACTCGATTTGCTCTTTAGTCTTTAATACGGTTGGCTTTCTTGAATACATAAGCTTTTTAATGCCGTAAGGTATTGAAACGCCCGTGTAACCAGATATATCTTTGATAAGTTCAACTTCACTTTCCTTTTCAGTAAGGTTAAGCGATTTGGCAACCGTAAAGGGGAACTTGTACGGGCTTGCGGTTGATACTATCAAGGTTTTAAGCCCGTTCTTTTCTAATTTATTATACACGTCGTAAGCAACGGCGGTGTGCGGGTCAATAAGATAATTGAGTTCTTTATAGCACTTGCCGATTGCCTTGATAGTTTCTTCTTCGGTTGAATAACCACCCGTAAAGTCTTTTAAGAATTCTTTTTCACTATCGGATATTTGATATTTACCAGTTTCTTTTAAGTCTTGCATATATTTAGCAACTTTACTTCCGTCACGCTTGCAAGCAAGATATACGAGCCTTTCAAGGTTAGAAGAAACCAAAATATCCATTGCAGGAGAGTTTGACTTATAAAACTCTCTATTTTTATCGTATAAGCCCGTTGCAAAGAAATCTGCTAATACGTTGTTTTTATTAGATGCGCAAATAAACTTTTCAATGGGAACGCCTATTTCTCTTGCCAAATAACCTGCGAATATATCGCCAAAGTTACCGGTAGGTACACAAACGTTAAACTTTTCATTTTTATTAAGCCTACCGCATTTTACCATTTGACAGTACGCGTAAACGTAATAAATAACTTGCGGAATAAGCCTACCAATATTAATTGAGTTTGCGCTCGATAATAATACGTCTTTTTTATTATATCTTGAAAAGATTTCTTTAACGAAAGTTTGGCAATCGTCAAAATTACCTTTTACCGCAAAGGCTTTAGTTCTATCATCGGTATAATAAAGCATTTGCTTTTCTTGAATTTCAGAAACACCACCGTCGGGATATAAAACCACGGTATCGAACTTGCCACTCTTTATAAAACTTGAAAGCGCAGCACCACCCGTATCGCCACTCGTTGCAACTAAAATAAGCGATTTTTTATCAACGCCGTTCTTCTTCTTGGATACGTCAATCAAGAAAGGTAAAATGGTAAGCGCCATATCCTTGAACGCAAGCGTAGGCCCGTGGTAGAGTTCTAAAAAAGAAACCCCGTCAAAATGCTTAAGGTCAACGAACTTTTCACGGAAATTAATTTTATCGTATGCGGAATTTATTGCAAAATCAATTTCTTCTTGAGTGAAATCATCGAGAAAAATAGTAAAAACGTCTTTAGCGATTTCACGGTAAGACTTACCGTAATACCCGTCGTTAATCTCGAGTTTTGAAATTGATTCGGGTAAAAACAAACCACCGTCAGAACTCAACCCCTTTAAGATTGCCTGACTTGACGTTAGCCTTTCTCCACTTCTCGTACTGATATACATAAATACTCCTTAAAATCGCGTAAAATAAGTTTTTTAACTTTTATTATTATATAATAAATTATTTATTTGAAAAACACAAGTGTTTTACAACAAAAAACAAAAGTATTTTGTTCGCGGACAATTTTTACACCTTTGTTCACGGCAAATAGAAAAAAACGAGCAACAAAAACGTCGTTGCCTTTTTAGTTATATTTTTCGCTTTGCGAAAAGATATATTTGCCGTTGGCAAGATATATTTGGCTACGCCAAGTTATATTTTTTGACTGCGTCAAAAAGTTTTGGAATTTATTTTTTATATAATAAAATTTATCCGAAACTTTCGCGCTAGCGAAAATATATCTATCCGCTAGGATAATCTATCTTTTGCTCTAGCAAAAATATATCTTTGCCTTATGGCAAAATATATCTAATCTTGCAACACAAGATTAATTATGCCCGAAATAACGGATTAAAAAAGCAAGGCATCAAGCCTTGCTTTTAATATCTTAAGTTTTTTAATTATCTAGATGCCAACTGCGATACAATTCTTTAACAACGTCAAGATGCGCTTCACAATCGATAAAGTGAGCGAATACTTGTTTGCCTTGTTCTTCGTTCTTAAAGTCAATAGCGTATTGTGGGCTTAACATATAGGTATACATACTCTTAATTTCTTCAACGAAAGCAAGCCAGCCCTTTTTCCACTCGCCGTTTTTAAGTTCTTCGTTACGAGCGTAGAAACCGTCCATAATTTCTTTTGCTTTATCGCCAGTTGCAAGTTCCATACCGTCTTCTTTTTGATAGATAGGATGGTAACTGAGTTTAACGCTATCCTTAGTAACGTCAACACCTACCATTAAACTTGTTTTCCAACTTTCACGATTTGTTGGAGCAACAAAGTTAAGGTTACCAGTACCGTAAACGATATGACCGCCTTCGTATTCTTCATAACAACCGACACAATGGCTGTGTTGAGTTAATACGACTGACGCGCCTGAAAGAACCATTTCTCTCATATGTTCAAGAAGCCTTGGCGAAGGGTATCTACAATGTTCTTTTCCGCCGTGGTAAATAACTATAACGTGATCGGCTTGCTTTTTAGCGTCCTTAATATCGCGCATGGTCTTAAACGGAACGTAAGGGTTAACGCCAAGCCTATCAGGAAGAGCGTAAGAATATTCGTGTTCGCAAACGTTGATAATTGCAACCTTAACACCGTCTTGTTCAATAAAGTAAGGTTTTCTTGATTCGGTATCGTTATCGCCAACGCCCGTGTACGGAAGACCTACTCTATCAAGGTTAGCCATAGTATCTAAAAAACCTTTCTTGCCAAAGTCAAAAACGTGATTGTTTGCAAGCATAACGTCAGTTACGCCAAAGTCTTTAATAGAATCAGCGCAAAGCGGATCTGCTTTAATTCCCGGACCGAATTTTTTAATTTCAGTAGTTTCTTTAGTTAAAGCACATTCAAGGTTAACGATAAATCTATCGTAATCTTTAACGACTGTATCTATATTGCCCCAAACTGCTTTGTGATTTTTTTCAACAAAGTTTTTTTCCGTAATTGGAGTAGGAACTAAGTCCGCACCAAATAAAAGTTTCATAATTTTCTCCTTATAATTTAAGTCAGTTTTAGTTTAACAAAAACTAAAATAAGTGTCAATAGTTATTTGATAATTAAATCTACAAACTCGCTGTTTTGCATACCTAAAATATAATCTGAAACGACCACGTCGCTTAAAACGGTTTGGATAGAAGCGAGTTTAGTATCTTTTAATAATTCTTCCAATTCGTTTACGGGTTTTTCCCCAAAAAAATCGCCTTTTATTTTAACGAATAAACAAACCTCGTTTTTAAGTTCCAAGTTAAGTTCAACCGTTCCAAAATCAAAACGCTTTTTCTTTACCACTTGATATTTTGATATAAAATCTTTTTCAGGAAAGAGCCACTCGGACGACTTATTTCTTTGATAAAGTTTATCAATTTCAGGAGTGCTTTTTATCTCTAATATTTCAGGATTATAAGTTTTCAAAATGTAAGATTTTAAGCAGTCTAAAAACTTATCAACGGTAATATTTTTATCGATTAAGTTGCTTATATTTTCAACTCGTGAACGAGTTGATTTTAAGGCTTTAGTTTTAAGTTTTTCGCTATCGACGGTTAAAATTTTCGATAAAAACTCAAGGTCGCTTGAAAACAACAAAGTTCCGTGATGCAAAACCCTATCTAAAACTCTATGTTGAGCGTTACCTGAAATCTTTTTACCATCTTTAGTTAAAAGGTCGTTTCTACCTGATAAAGTTACGCTTAAGCCTAAACTTTTAAGAGCGTTTATAATGGGCGTTACATAGTAATTAAAATCAATTCCACTCGTTTTTGCGTTTGGGGAAATAAAGGAATAATTCACGTTACCAAGATCGTGATAAACTGCGCCACCACCCGTAATTCGCCTTGCTAAATTTACACCCGTTGATTTTAATGTATTAAAATCAATTTCAGCGTATGCGTTTTGATTTTTGCCTATTACTACGGTATTGTTATTTTGCCACAACAAAAACACGTCGCTCTGCGCCGTATTGAATAAATATTCTTCCACCGCTAAATTATAATAGGGGTCAGTCGTTTGCAAAATACAAAATTTCATAACACTATATCAAAACGGGAGCGGAAACGCTCCCGTTTAAGTTTGTTCTTATAAACCCTTCTTTGAACGGTCAATCTTTTCAATATCAGTAAAGTTAGCAGTAGGAACGTGACCTGGAAGTGGCATAATTTTTTCGTGAAGAGCATCAATTATCCAATCAGGTTGTGGGAAGAAGCTCTTTTCAAGTTCGAACGCAGGAGTAATCCAGTTTCTTGAACCAACTACAACGGCAGGACCGTCTAAGTAGTCAAAGCACATTTCGGTAATGTTAGACGCCATATCTCTCATTACCGATCCTCTTTCACAAGCGTCGCCTACGAATAATACTTTACCAGTCTTTTTAACTGATTCAATAACTTTTTCGTAGTTGAACGGAACGATTGAACGAGTATCGATAACTTCAGCAGATACACCGTATTTTTCTTCTAAGATTTTAGCGGCTTCAAGCGCTCTATAAAGCACCGCACCGATAGTTACGATAGTAACGTCACTACCCTTTCTCTTGATATCGGGTTCGCCGAACGGAATTTCGTAATGACCTTCAGGAACACCGTCTTCCAAGAAATCTTCGCCGATACCGTAAATTCTTTGAGATTCAAAGAATACAACGGGGTCAGTTCCTTCTAAAGCAGAAGTCATTAAACCCTTAGCGTCAGACGGGGTTGACGGGAATACTACTTTAAGACCTGGGATATGAGCGCAGAGCGCAGTCCAATCTTGAGAGTGTTGCGCGCCGTATTTAGAACCAACTGAAACACGAAGGATAATAGGCATCTTTAAGATACCGGCACTCATCGCTTGCCATTTTGCCATTTGGTTGAAGATTTCGTCGCCCGCACAACCGATAAAGTCAGCGTACATAAGTTCAACGATTGCTCTACCACCGCACATAGCGTAACCTACTGCAGAACCTACGATTGCAGATTCAGAGATAGGAGAGTTGAAGAATCTGTGATAAGGAACGGCTTCAGTCATTTTCTTATAAACGCCGAAAGCACCACCCCAGTCACGATTATCTTCGCCGTAAGCAATAAGCGTAGGATCTTCATAGAACTTATCAATGATAGGTTCGAATAAACCGTCGCAAATGTTATACATTTTCATTTTAGAAACGGGCTTGCCGTTAGCGTCTTTAGACTTACGAACCTTACCCTTAATTTCCTTAACACGCGGGCATTCTTCCTTAGGCATTAACATATCTGCTTCGCGAGAAGGATCCATGCTCTTAACCTTTTGGTTAGAGAACATAATAGAAGAAATAGCGTCAGGTTCTTTGTTAAGATCCATGCGTGGAGAAATTTCATCGTTGATAGCGAGTTTCATAATTTCAGTCATACGCTTAACGATATCTTCCTTAATAGCGTCAAATTCCGCTTCAGTAGCAACCCCACCCATAATGAGTTTGGTCTTGTAAGCAAGAATAGGATCAGCATTCTTCCACGCTTCGATTTCTTCTGCGGTACGGTAAGTTGAAGAATCTGACGGAGAGTGACCTGAAACACGGTAAGTAACAACGTCTAAAAGCGCAGGGCCTTTACCTTCAAGAAGGAGTTTCTTCTTTCTAGTAACAGCGTCGATAACTGCGAGCGGATCGTAACCGTTTACGCGTTCAGCGTGCATTTGGCTAGGATTGAAACCTGCACCCAAACGAGCAACCATATCATATCCCATAGTTTCGCCACGAGTTTGACCGCCCATGCCGTAATGGTTGTTGAATACGTTGAAAAGAATAGGAAGACCACCGTCTTCATACTTTCCGTCCATACCCCAAAGTTTAGTGATTTGGTCCATTGATGCAAAGTTCATTGATTCTAAAACGGGGCCACGACCGGTAGCGCCGTCACCAAAGTTAGAAACGATAATACCTTTTTTATGATTAGAACGCTTATATAAAGCAGCGCCGAGAGCAATCGGACCAGACGCGCCTACGATTGCGTTATTCGGCATTAAACCAAACGGAATAAAGAAAGCGTGCATTGAACCGCCAAGACCACGGTTAAAGCCTGTTTTTCTTGCGAAAATTTCAGCGAGCGCACCGTAGAGAAGGAAGTTGATTGCAAGTTCCTTAATATTGCCGTTAGCGTTCATATATTTTTCAACTACTGATAAAACTGAACCGTCAAGGAATTCCTTCATAATATCGTAAAGTTCCTTATCGTCAAGTTTTTCAATAGAAGATAAACCCTTTGCTAAAATTTCGCCGTGAGAACGGTGAGAACCGAAAGATAAGTCGTTAATATCTAAACAGTACGCTTCGCCTACTGCAGAAGCTTCTTGACCGATAGATAAGTGAGCGGGACCGGGGTTATTGTATTGAACGCCGTTGTATTCGCTCTTAACCTTAACTTCGTTAAGCATGGTTTCAAATTCTCTAATGATAGCCATATCGCGATAGATACGCATCATATCGGCTTTAGAATAGATTTTTAATTCTTCTTTCAAAGTTTTTTTGTATTGACATACTGGTATGTCAGTAAACTTGATGTAACCTGCGTCAAATGCTTTGGCAGGATCTACGTATTGACTCTTTGGCATAAATTTCTCCTTAATTTATTGAACGGATAATAATCCTTAATTTAATTAATTTTTAATAACCTAAAGTATAATTAGATACTTTAAGGTATCAGTTTACGTATTAGGCTAAAACCAAGCCTATTCAACGCTATACTTTAAGCCGTTAGAAACAAGCAAGACAAGGCTCGGCAAGACGGTGCGGTAACAATAGACCTTTTTGGTCATTGTTAGTGCAACGGCTTGACAGTTAACGCAGTATTGCGCCGTTTATAACGGATTAAAATTAAGACGTTAGTTGCTAGTATATCAAGGCTCGCGAAGGGTTTTGGATGAGATAGACCTTTTTGGTCATCGAAGTCAAAACACAAAGCCTATTCAATGCTCATATTTTAAGACGTTAGAAGCGAGTTAGACGAGGCACAAGATTTTTTAACGCTGAGTTAGACCTTGCTGGTCAACGAAGTGTTAAAAAGTCGTAGTAACAAAGTATAACGACGCTTATAACGGCTTAAAGGAACATTGCTTCGCGAATAACCTCACAAACCGTCGGATGTGGGAACACGAGTTTTTGAACGTCTACCACTCTCATTTCGGTTTCAACCATCATTGCAGCGCCGTAAATCATTTCAGACGCGTAAGTTCCAATAATGGTTACACCAACGATATTGTTGTGCTTTTTATCGGTTATAATTTTAACAACGCCGTTGCCGTGTTCGTTTTCAGCAACGTAACGGCCACTATATTTTAAGGTAACGGTTTGAATTTTAACGTCTAAACCTTTTTGCTTTGCAGTTTCTTCAGTTTCGCCTACGCAAGCAACTTCGGGATTAGTGTAGATAACGGACGGAATTGAATTGTAGTTAATTCTATCCTTTTTACCTAAAATGTTGTTTATACAAACTTCGCCTTCACGATATGCGGTATGAGCAAGCATTGACTTGCCGTTAACGTCACCCGCAGCCCAAACGCCTGGAACGTTAGTTTTACCAAATTCGTTAGTTACGATTGCGCCACGTTCAAGCATTACGCCGATATTTTCTAAACCGATACCTTGAGTTCTTGCTCTTCTACCGATTGAAACGAGAGCGTAATCACTCTTAAGTTCAACGAGT
Organism: Christensenellaceae bacterium; assembly: GCA_045651665.1. GTDB lineage: Bacteria > Bacillota > Clostridia > Christensenellales > Borkfalkiaceae > HGM11412. Next base: position 35,741 of record JAZRSR010000020.1, on the reverse strand, counting down.
TTACCGTCTTTTTCATAAGTAACGGCGTTATTCTTGATAGAAGTTACTTTTGCTCCGAGAATAAATTCAACGCCTTTTTGAGCGTATTCTTTTTGAAGCATCGTAGAAATCTCATTGTCGATAGGGCCTGCAATCTTGTTCATCATTTCAACGACTGAAACTTTAGAGCCAACGCTGTTAAAGTAAGAAGCCATTTCAAGACCGATTACGCCACCGCCTACGATAACGATTTGCTTGGGAATTTCTTTAAGTTCTAAAACTTCGCGGTTAGTAAGCGCGTAGCCTGACTTTAAGGAATCTGCAAGCCCGTCAATCGGGGGAAGCGCTGGGTTTGAACCCGTGCAGATTAAAAGTTGTTTACCAACGTATTCTTTATCGCCTGCTGTTACCACGAAACCATCGGCGTTTCTTTCTTTGATAACGGCTTGAGCCTTAACTACTTCAACGCCTGCTTTTTTAAGTTTAGCGCCAACACCAGATACGAGTTGTTTGATAACTTTTGCTTTTCTATCAATTACGAAGGAGTGATCGATAGTTGCATTTTCAAACTTAACGCCGTAGTCTTGAGAGTGTTTAGCGTAATCGTAAATCTTTGCAGAGTATAAAAGAGTTTTAGTGGGGATACAACCTTCGTTCAAGCAAACGCCACCGAGCGCTCTTTCTTCTATAACGAGTGTTTTAAGACCTGCGTGGCCTGCGTGATCGGCAGCGTTATAACCAGCCGGACCGCCACCTAAAATAATTAAATCGTACATATCTAAACTCCTTATTTAGTGAGTAATAAATCAAAGTTTTCAAGAGCGAAGCAAACGTCTTTTAAGAATCTTGCAGCGGGCGCACCGTCAAGCGCTCTGTGATCGAAAGTAAGAGATAAGCCCATTGCAGGATAGAACACGTCAACACCGTTAACTTGTTTCACCTTGCGAGTAATTGTGCAAACACCTAAGATACCCGTTTGCGGTGGGTTAATAACAGGTGTGAAAGATTCAACGCCAAGTGAACCAAGGTTGGTAACGGTGAAAGATGCGCCTTTTAATAAATCCGGGTTAATCTTACCACTTTGAGCGTCTTTGATAACGGCTTTAGCAGCGATAGACATTTCGTTAAGAGAAAGTTTATCCGCATTAAATACCGTGGGAACGAGTAATCCCCTATCGGTATCAACTGCAACGCCGAGATGAACGTTTGTGAAATATCTCATCTTATCGTCAAGATAGTGAGCGTTCAAGTCTTTGTGGTTCTTAAGCACTCTCGATACCGCGTATAAAACCATATCGTTGAGCGTTATATTGTTAAGACCAAGCGCTTCAGCGCCGGCTTTGAGCGACGAACGCATAGCCATAAGCTTAGTAGCGTCAAACGAAGCGTTAAGAGTGAGTTGAGCCATCGTAGAGAGTGATGCGTGCATTGATTTAGCAATAACTTTTCTAACGTTGGGAAGTTTAACGTCTTCAAATTCGGGAGCAACCAAAGGAGCGGTAGTAGTAGCAACTTCGGGCGCTTTGTTAAGGTCTGAAAGAACCACCTTGCCGTTAATGCCAGAACCTTCAACCGCTTGAGCGTATTCAGCCTTTGCAGCGGAAGAAACGGTTAAGCCCATATCAACGAGCCTTTGAACGTCTCTTTCAATAATTCTACCGTCTGGACCGGTTGGAACTGCTTTTAATAAATCAGCCCCAGTCTTGTCAGCAAGCATTCTTGCTCTTGGAGAAATTGACGTGGCGTCGGCTTTAGTAGCAACCACTATTTCTTCTTTTACTTCTTTAACTTCCGCCTTTTCTTCTTGAGCGGGAGCGGGAGCGCTATCTCCTTCCGCCTTGGGTACAAACTGAGAAAAATCTTCGCCTTCGTTACCGATAACGAGAACGTTTTCAAGACAGGGAACGTCATCCCCTTCTTCACGGAAGATTGCTAAAATTTTGCCTGAAACCGGAGCGGGTTCGTCAAAAGACGACTTGTCAGTTTCATACGAGAATAAAACTTCGCCTTTTTCTACGGTATCGCCAACTTTCTTTTGGAAAGAAGTGATAACACAACTTTCAACGCTTTGTCCCTGACGGGGCATAATTACAACTGTTGCCATAAATTTCTCCTTTAATTTTGGTTTAAGGGTAAAACTACCCATTTATATTCATATTTAATATATATTTTACTACTATTAAATATTAATGTCAACACAAAAACCTTGCCTACAATAAAAAAATAGGGCTTTTACACCCTATTTTGTTTAAGTAGTCTTTTATAAACGATTATTCCCATAACGATTGCAAGAACACCACCTAAAAGTTTAGCAACGAGCATTGATGGTAAAAAGGCAGGATTAAACGCTAAAGTAAACGCCAAGTGATCTGCAAAAACGCAAGTAGCCGAAACTGAAAACGCCGTGTTTAAGATTGCACCTTTTCTGTCCATTTTATCCATTGTTGAAAAGGTTGGGAAAGGCGACGCTACCGTGCATAAAAAGCCCGAAACAGAAACGTCGTTCATACCCGTTTTGCTCTCTACCCACTTAAGCGGTTTTTTGAGAATTTTTGATAAAATCATAAGTATTGGGAAAGCGCCCGCCAAGAAACAAACTATATTCAAAACAAGTTCGGTTGCCTCGGATAAAGAGGTGTTGTACGGTATATCAATTTGAGTTAAAAACTCAAACATTCCAACGCCTAAACCAATCGTTACTATGATTTTAAGAACAACGCCAACCACCGAGAAAATCTTTACGCAAACGTTGGGCTTAAACCATAACCCTACCGCAATTATAATTGAAAATACGGTAAGCGGTAAAAGGTTTATTATTAGCGGTAAAATTTGAATATTTGCAACTAAACCGCCGATAAACGCGCCGATTGGAACGGTTATAATGCCAGCCATAAAACCGATAGCCATATCGCCTTGTTTTTCTTTAGGAACAATGCCAACGCTAAAGGGAATAACGCACGAAATAGTAGCGCCAGTCATCGAGCCTACTACCATACCGTTAAAATAACCGATGTTTATATCGTTACAAATTTCGGTTGAAACTTGCGCTCCGCCCATATCGTTAGCAAGCACGATTGCAGATAAAAAGGAAGGATCTAAAAGCCCGTCTAAACCGCCTACGATAGGTTCTAAACACCAAGCGATAAACGGCGCGATAATAATCATACCTACCATTGATAAAAAGAGCGTACCAAATAACATAACACCCTTTTCAAATTCCTTAAAAAGCCCAAATTTTCCACCGAATATACGGTCGATAAGAGCAAGTATTATAAATATTGCAAATATCCAATATAAGTATTTCATAATATCCCCGTTAAAAATATTTCAAGCCCTATAATAATTAAAATTATACCGCCGAAAATATTTGCTTTTCCTGAAATTTTTGTTTCAAATTTTTTACCGATAATTACGCCTGCAAAACATACCGCAAAAGTAACTACGCCTATAACTAAACAAGCAACAAGTGCGTGAAAAAAAGTGTAAGTTGCAATAGTAAAACCAACGGATAAAGCGTCTATCGAAGTTGCCACGCCTTGAATTAACAACGCGGTTATACCTATACCGCATTTTTCTTCTTCCTTAGGCTTAACCCCGTCTATTATCATTTTAATACCAATATAGAGTAAAAGCCCAAGCGCAATAAACGGTATAGCCTTTTCAAAAATTTGAAAGTATTTAAGTACCGTATGAACGCACACCCAACCTATAAGTGGCATTAAAAATTGAAACAACGCGAAGATTCCCGCAATTAAAGAAACCTTTCTATACCTAATTTTAGGCTCGCAAAGACCGTTGGTTAAGGATACGGAAAAAGCGTCCATCGCTAAGCCCAAGCCAAGCGCGATATTTCTTGTAAAAAATAAAAAATTCAAATCTAACTCCAAAAAATATAATGTTGCTATTATAAATCAGTTGTTCTTGATTGTCAACGATTACGTCTATTAACTTATAAAGTTTTTCAAAGAACAAACAAAGCGTCGCTTCGCTAGCCCTGAACCGGTGGGCTCTCCCCCTCACCAATCTCCACCGCACAAAAAAACGCCACAAGGCGTCTTTGTTGGTAAATAATAAAAAAAATGCAAGTTATCGAAACTCGCATTTTTTTGGTGGGAGTTTGCCGAAACCCTTAAAAGGGAAACCCTCGGCAAAGCGTCGCTTCGCTAGCCCTGAACCGCTGGGTTCTCCCCCTCACCAATCTCCACCGCACAAAAAAACGCCCGCTTGGGCGTTTGTGTGGTGGAGATGGTGGGAGTCGAACCCACGTCTTACACGGTTTATTACCGCTTTCTACGTACGTATTCCGTTTTTATCCCTTGCCCTATACTTCAACGAAAAAACTTATAGAGCCGTGTGTTACTAAATAGTTACCGTAAACCGCAACAAAAACCTACGATAACGTCCCGCCGATAATGATGCCCCTATCTACCTTGGCGGTAAAGTAGTAAGGACAGCCGCAACTTAGGCAGCGAATGCTAAACGATTATTGTCTGCATCTAAATTTAATTTGCCCGTTTTAACGAAGCCAGGCGCTTCGATACGCTTACGAGTACCGCCCCGCGCAATCAAATCCGGTGCATCCCCATTTTAAGCCTACGTAGGCTTATCAATAATTTTTAAGTTCTCGCTCTAAACTTCTATCAATATCTCTTTGCTTGATAGTTTCCTTTTTATCGTAAGTGTGCTTACCTTTGCATAAGCCCATTTTTACCTTACACAAACTACCTTCAAAAAAAACTTCGAGCGGAATAAGTGAATAGCCCTTTTCGGCTACCTTACCAAGCAGTTTGAAAATTTCTGCTTTTCTTAAAAGCAGTTTTCTATCTCTTTTACTGTCTCTCGTATTATACGCGCCAGATTTATCGTAAACGGCTATATGCATATTCTTAACGAATACTTCGCCCTTTGCTATAAGACAAAAACTATCTTTTAAGTTAATATTGCCCGCCCTAATCGACTTAACTTCCGAGCCTTCAAGCACGATACCGCAATTATAGGTATCTTCTATAAAATACTCGTGGCGGGCTTGCCTATTTTCCGTAATAAGTTTCATAACTACTCTATTTTATCAATTTTTATTATTTTAATCAACTAATTTTTTGAAGTATTGCCATTTCCACTTTTCTCGCACGCATATCTACGCCTAAAACTTTAACGTAAACCTTATCGCCAAGAGTGTATGATTTAGTTCCCGAACGGAGAGAGAAAGTCTTTTCGTCAAGTTCGTAATGCCCACGCGGTAAAACTTCCGTTCTAACCAAGCCTTCAACCGTATTTTCAAGTTCAACGAACACACCGAAATTAGTAACACCGCTAACGATTGCAAAAAACTCGTGCCCAACGAATTTTTTCATATAACGGCACTTATAATAATCATCCATCATACGTTCAACTTCATCGGCTTCACGCTCTTTAAGCGAGGAGTGGTTTGAGGCTTCGTAAACGTATTCCGAATACTTTTTCAAAACGTCCTTCCCGTCTAAAATATCCTTAATTATCTTGTGAATAACAAGGTCGGGAAAACGCCTTATAGGCGAAGTAAAATGGCAATAACATTTACTTGATAACCCAAAGTGCCCAACGTTTATAGGGGTATATTTAGCTTTTTGAAGAGAACGGAGCATAACCTTGTTAACAACGCTAAAGAGCGCGTCGTCCTTAAGGGTTTCAAGCAAAGTTTGATAATCTTTTGGGTGGCAAGTGTCTGCATTCCACTTTACGTTTATTCCTAAAATTTTCAAAAAATTCTTAAACCCGTCAACTTTTTCAGCGCTCGGTTTTTCGTGAACTCTATAAATAAACGGCATTTCGGTATAGAAAACGTATTCGGCTACCGTTTCATTAGCGAGTATCATAAATTCTTCTATAATTTTATACGCATCAAGGCTTTTTCTTGGCTCTACTATAATATTCTTCTTTTCATCAACGTAAATATGGCTTTCTTCTACCGTTAAATCAATGTTGCCACGCTCCGAGCGTTTCTTCGTTAAAATTTTAGAAAGGGAGTACATATCTTTTATTAAAGGAACAAACTCACTATATCCGTCCGGCACAACGCCGTCTATTACCGATTGAACCGCCGTATACGTCATACGCTTTTTAGAACGGATAACACCTTTAACTAAATCAAAACTCTTAACTTCACCATGCTTATCAACGTCCATAACAAGTGAAAGCGTGAGCCTATCAACCCCTTCGTTAAGCGAACAAATGCCGTTAGAAAGTTTTTTGGGAAGCATTGGTATAACTCGTTCAGGAAAATAAACGCTAGTTGCCCTATCGTAGGCTTCCTTTCCTATTGCGGAATTAAGGTAAACGTAATGAGAAACGTCTGCTATATGAACGGCTAAAGTGTAACCCGTTTTGGTCTTTTTAACGGAAACCGCATCGTCAAAATCACGAGAGTCTTCCCCGTCGATAGTAACTACTAAATCGTTTGTAAAATCCGTTCTATTAAGTTTATCTTCAGCGTAGACTTCGCTGGGAACTCTTTCGAGTTCTCTCTCTACTTTTTCAGGAAATTCTAAAGGTAAATCAAAAGCTTTAATGATTGACAATTCTTCGGCTTTAAGGTCGTTCTTTTTACCGAGAATTTCGATAATTTTACCTTCGGGATTACGCATTTTTTCGGGATAATCCGTAATTAACGCAACAACCTTATCAAAGGGTTTTGCGCCCATTGTTTTAGCCTTTGGAATATACACGTCAACGGAGAAATTTCTATCGTCTGGAATAACGAAACCGTAACCGTTTTCCCCGTCGAAAGTACCCACTATTTTAGTAGTTCCACGCTTTAATATTTTGGTAACTTTAGCCTCGTCAGTCGACCCTTTTGAAGAAGTTTCCCTTTCAATAATAACGGTATCTCCGTTGAGCGCTCCGTTTAAGCATTTAGGCGGAATAAAAAAGTCCCCGCTCGTTTCGGTTATTACAAAAGCAAAGCCCCTTTCGTTACCTTTAACTACGCCTTTTATATACTTGCTATTTTCAAGCAATATAAATCTACCGTTATCGTAAACGATACGGCCTTCTTGCTCCAAGTCGTACACGGCGTTTATAACGGTGTTCTTTTCATCTCTTGATTTTGCCGAAAACAGTTCGCAAATTCTCTTTATTCCAAGCCCTTCTGCTTCGCCGTTATTAAATTTTTCAAGTAATATATCTTTAATAATCATATTTATTATTGGTTACGAACTTCAAAAAATAAAAACGGCTACGATTGAGTAGCCGTTCTTTTGTTAAATACCTGCAATAAGTGATAAGATGTAGAAACAAATCATACATACCGCCATAACGATAACTGCTATAACAGTAAGTTTTCTCATCTTGCTTTCTAAAGTTTTTGATTTGTTTTTACCATAGAAAGTTTCCGATTGACCGTTTATTGCGCCAATACCACTTGAATTGCCCGGTTGCATGATTACGATAATAATAACGAAAATCGATGCAATTACGGAAAGAACAAGGCATACAATACTTAATGCCATATATAATTCGTAAGAAATTGCTAATAAATTCAACATATTCCACCTATAAAATACTATTATTTTTGTTGTTACCAATGAATTATAGCATATAATTTGGTTTTTTACAACAATTTTTTAGTACTTAATCGTTATTTTTTGGTAATGAGTGATTTACCCGTCATTTCCGCAGGTTTTTCTTCGCCCATAATTTCAAGCATAGTAGGAGCAATATCGGCAAGTACGCCACCTTCTCTTAAGGTTACGTTCTTAAGTTCTTCACTAACTAAAATGAAAGGAACTACGTTAGTAGTATGAGCGGTAAACGGTTTTTCACCCTTTTCGTCTTCAAACATTCTATCCGCATTGCCGTGGTCTGCCGTAATAAGTACCGAACCACCTTTATTAAGTACGGTTTTTACTACTTTATCAACGCAAGATTCAACCGTTTTAACTGCTTTAACGGCAGCGTCAACAACACCGGTATGACCTACCATATCACAGTTAGCGTAGTTAAGGATAATAACTTCGAACTTATCAAGGTTGATTTCTTCAATAACCTTGTCGGTAACTTCTAACGCGCTCATTTCAGGTTGAAGATCGTAAGTGGCAACCTTGGGAGAAGAAATTAAATCTCTTTGCTCGTTCTTTTCAGGCGCTTCAACACCACCGTTAAAGAAGAAGGTTACGTGAGCGTATTTTTCAGTTTCGGCAATTCTAAGTTGATTGTATCCTTTATCGGATAAGAACTTACCTAAAGTGTTAGTGAGTTTAATTTTCTTAAAGGCAACCTTAGCATTTTCAAAAGTAGCGTCGTAAGTAGAAAAACCTACGTAGCAAGGCGCTAAATAGCCCGTTTTTCTTTCAAACCCGTCAAAACTTTGAGCAGTCATTGCGCGAGTAATTTCTCTTGCTCTATCAGGGCGGAAGTTAAAGAAAATTATGCTATCACCCTTTTCAATAAGACCGATTGCCTTACCGTTTTTAACAACGTTGGTTGGAAGAACGAATTCGTCGGTTACACCGTTTTCGTAACTCTTTCTAACGGCAACTTCAGCATCGTCTACTTGTTCGCCGTTGCCAAGGGTAAGCATATCGTACGCCTTTTCAACTCTATCCCAACGGTTATCTCTATCCATAGCGTAATATCTACCGCAAACGGTTGCAATTTCGCCAACGCCAATAGCGTCCATTTCCTTTTGAAGTTCAGCAATAAAGTCTGCGCCCGAAGTAGGAGCAACGTCTCTACCGTCTAAAAAACCGTGAACAAAAACGTTTTCTAACCCTTCGTTTTTGCACATTTTAAGAAGCGCGAAAAGATGAGTTATATGACTGTGCACGCCACCGTTTGAAAGTAAACCGTAAAGGTGGAGTTTTTTGCCGTTATCCTTAGCGTTCTTGATAGCAAGTAAAAGTTCTTCGTTCTTAAAGAAATCTCCGTCTTGAATTTCTTTGGTAATACGAGTTAGGTCTTGGTAAACGATTCTACCAGCGCCCATATTAAGGTGGCCAACTTCACTATTACCCATTTGCCCGTCGGGAAGACCAACGCTCATACCGCTTGCGCCAAGCGTTGTATAAGGATAATTGTTTTTTAAGTTTTCAATCACGCCTGCGTTAGCAGTAACGATTGCGTTACCGTATTCGCTACCCGCGATACCGTAACCGTCCATTATAATTAAAACGATAGGTTTAGTTTTCATAAAATCTCCAAAATTTTAACCACTCAACGAGTGGTTAAATTTGTTTATTAATATATTTTTTACGTTGTAAAAAGATATGTTTTTCGCATTGCGAAAAGTTGTTGATGTTATTTATATGTAATAACAATTAACTCAAAGTTTACTTAATGATCTTATTTTAAGGCGTTAGTTACAAGTTAGGTAAGGCGTTTGTGCTTTTGCGAAAGGGAGCGACCTTGTCGGTCATCGAAGTCAAAACGCAAAGCATATTCAATGCTCAGATTAAGACGTTAGTTACAAGTTAGGCGAGGCGTTTGTGCTTTTGCGAAAGGGAGCGACCTTGTCGGTCGCAGGAATTTTGCAAAAGTGCAAAGAACAAAGCCTAACGCCGTAAATAACGGATTAATTTAAGGCGTTAGTTACAAGTTAGGCAAGGCTCGACGGCAAGTTATCGGGTACAATAGACCTATGCGGTCATTGTAATCGTAACTTGACGGCAGTAAACGAAGCCTAACGCCGTAAATAACGGATTAAAACTCGTTTTAAGGCGTTAGTTACAAGTTAGGCGAGGCTCACGCAGGCGATAGGCTGAGATAGACCTTGCCGGTCATCGAAGTCTATCGGCTAAGTAGAAACAAAGCATAACGCCGTAAATAACGGCTTAAAATTACTTGTTGTAATTAACGATTGCAGAAAAATCTGCTGCCTTTAACGCTGCGCCACCGATTAAGCCACCGTCAATTTCTTCCATTGCCATAAGTTCTTTAGCGTTACCCGGTTTCATAGAACCGCCGTATTGAATTCTAACTTTGCTTGCGCAAACTTCGCAGAAGTTTTCAGCAAGAGTTTTTCTAATAAAGCCGATAGTTTCGTTTGCTTGTTCGCTAGTAGCGGTCTTACCGGTACCGATAGCCCAAACGGGTTCGTATGCAATAACTAAAGCGGTAAGATCTTCAACGTCCTTTAAGCCTTCAACGATTTGACGCTTTAATACTTCTTCAGTTTTGCCGGTTTCTCTTTCTTCTAAAGTTTCACCAACGCAAACGATGGGGATTAAACCTTTCTTTAACGCTTGTAAAGTTCTCTTGTTAACGGTTTCGTCAGTTTCAGCAAAGTATTGTCTTCTTTCGCTGTGGCCGATAATAACGTATTCAACGCCGAGTTCCAAAAGCATATCTGCTGAAATTTCACCGGTATATGCGCCGTTGTCGGCAAAGTGAACGTTTTCAGCACCGAGTTTAATATTTGAACCCTTGATTGCTTCGCCTACTGCGTAAATGTCAGTTGCGGGAACGCAAACTACAACGTCACAGTCAGCGTCTTTTACAAGGGGTTTAAGTTCGTTAACGAGCGCTACGCCTTGAGAAGGAGTAAGGTTCATTTTCCAGTTACCTGCAATAATTGCTTTTCTCATAATTATATCTCCAAAATTTTTACTTTTTTAATTGGTTTTTAGGTTGATCCGCAATAAATCTTACTTTTCGTTAAGGCATGCAATACCCGGTAACACTTTACCTTCAAAGAGTTCAAGTGATGCGCCACCGCCCGTTGAAATATGACTCATCTTGTCCGCAAAACCGAGTTGAGCAACCGCAGCCGCGCTATCGCCACCACCGATAATAGTAGTTGCGCCTTCCGCTTCAGCCATAGCCTTTGCTACTGCGATAGTACCTTTTGCTAAAGTTGGGTTTTCAAATACGCCCATAGGACCGTTCCAAATAACCGTTTTAGCAGATTTAACTTTGCTTGCAAAAAGTTCCATAGTTTTGTTACCGATGTCAAGACCCATCATATCTGAAGGAATCTTATCGCTATCAACTACTGAAACTTCAATTTCAGCATCGATAGGGTTCGGGAATTCTTTAGCGATAGTAGTATCGATAGGAAGAACGAGTTCTTTGCCAAGTTTTTCAGCTTTAGCAATCATTTCGTTACAGTAATCAATCTTTTCAAGGTCAACGAGTGATGAACCAACTTCGTATCCTTTAGCCTTTAAGAAGGTGTACGCCATACCACCGCCAACGATTAAGGTATCGCACTTTTCTAAAAGGTTAGAAATAACGTTAAGCTTGTCCGCCACTTTTGCGCCACCGAGAACTGCTACGAAAGGTCTAACTGGGTTTTCAAGAGAGTCAGCCATAACGCTGAGTTCCTTTTCAATAAGGAAACCGCAAACCGCAGTTTTAACAAGGCCGTATTCAACGATTGCAGCGGTTGATGCGTGTGAACGGTGTGCAGTACCGAACGCGTCGTTAACGTAAACGTCCGCAAAAGATGCAAGTTTTTTGCAGAACTGTAAATCTTTACCTTCTTCGCCAGCGTCGAAACGAGTGTTTTCTAAAATTAAAACTTCGCCTTCTTTTAACGCTTCTACTTTAGCGGTTGCGTCTGCGCCGATAGTATCGGTAGCGAAAGTAACTTTACCGCCTAAAATTTCATTAAGCCTATCAGCAACAGGCTTTAAGGTGTACTTTTTAATATCCTTTTTAGCCTTTTCTAAATATTCGGCAGTTGCAGCTGCTCTTTCTTCTTCAGGGAGAGCTTCAACGGCTTTCTTTTCTTTTTTGTTAAGTTTTACCTTTTCATTGAAAATGTTGTGGGGCTTACCCATGTGTGAGCAAAGTATAACTTTTGCACCGTTTTCCATAAGGTACTTAATGGTGGGAAGAGCACCGTTGATTCTGTTTTCATCAGTAATAACACCGTCTTTCATTGGAACGTTGAAGTCCACTCTTACAAGGCATTTTTTACCTTTAACGTCAATATCTTTAACAGTTAATTTATTCATAGAATAACTCCTTCAAAATTTACTATTAACATTTTAACTTTTTTTAATCAACTTGTCAAACAATATAACTACGTTTTATTAAGTTTTAGCCTATATTCTACCCCTTTTGACGGTTTTTTCTCTCTAACTATAAACGAACATAGTTTAGTTACGGGTTCAAGCACGGGAAGAATAAGCACGGCTACCGATACGTTAAATAGTGTGTGAAAGTTAGCAATCTGCCGTTCTATCCCACCTGAAAAACTTGCAAAGGCGTTAGCCACTTGGGTTGAAAAAAGCGAGAGCGGTAAAAATAGAATAACAGCGCCGATAATATTAAAAAAGATATTGAAAAACGCCGAACGCTTTGCCTCAATACTCTTACCGCTTGCGGCAAAGAGTACGCAAACGCAAGTTCCAATATTCGTGCCGACAATTAAAAACATAGCGCTTTCAAAATTAATAAGTCCGTTTGAGGCAAGTATTATCATAATGCTAGTTACCGCGGAAGAACTTTGAATAATTGCGGTAACTATTATTCCGTTAAGCAGTAAAATAAAATGGTTTTTTACTAAAAATATTCTTCTAAACGCTTCAAAATTTTTGAAGTACGCAACGCTATCCGATATTACGTTAAGCCCGAAAAACAACATACCAAACCCTGCGAAAATGCCACCCGTAAGGTTTAACTTTTCATTTTTAGAAAATGAAAGAATAAGCCCTATAAACGCAATTAAAGAGCCGAGCGCAGTTATATCAAACGCCGAATTACCCGACAACGCAACTAATTGGGCCGTAATCGTAGTACCTATGTTTGCACCCATAACCACGGCGGATGCGGAATAAAAGGACAGTATTCCGCTCGAAACGAATCCCACGAGTATTACGTTCGTTGCAATACTCGATTGAATTAAGGCTGTTGAAACTGCGCCCGTTAGCACGCCTGCATACTTATTTTTAGTAAAAGTTCTTAAAACTTTTTGCATTTTTTTACCCGTGAGTTTTTCCATATTCTCACTCATAAACTTAAGCCCTAAAATAAAAAAAGTAATACCGCCAAGAGTTAATAAAATATATCTCAAAACAAACATATTTTATTGTATTTTTATAGGTATAATTTTATGATTTTTACAAATTAAAAAAACGGCAAACAATTGCCGTTTTTTTAACTGCGTTAAAAGTTATATTTTTCGCTTTGCGAAAAGATATATTTGACTTGCGTCAAGATATATTTGGCTACGCCAAGTTATATTTTTTGACTATGTCAAAAAGTTGTTGATTTTATTTTTTATATAATATTAATTCAAAACGCAAAGCATATTCAATGCTCAGATTAAGACGTTAGAAAATCATAGGGCTCCCGAAATTGTTTTTAGTATAAAAAGAATTTTGGGAAGAGGAGCAACCGCCATTTTATCATAGCGTTTACCTTTAGGTTAACGCTTGATTTATTTTGCGTGTTGCGACGAAGGCGAGGCTCGACGGCAAGTTATCGGGTACAATAGACCTATGCGGTCATTGTAATCGTAACTTGACGGCAGTAACGACGCATAACGTAGTAAATAACGGCTTAATTCGGTCTACCTGTCAAACGTCCCGTTTCATTAAGCCCTTCAAAATTATTTTGACGAAGCGCTTCGTAAAGAGTTAAGGCTACGGAATTAGAAAGGTTTAAGCTTCTTAAATTACCATACATTGGTATTCGTAAAGTCTTATCATAATTATCTTTCAAAAGCGGTTCGGGAAGCCCGTGAGATTCTTTACCAAAAATTAAAAAATCTCCGTCTTTGAAGTTTGCTTCACTATAAACTTTATCGCCTTTTGTTGACATAAAGTAAAAATTACCGCCCTTGTTCTTTTCAAAAAATTCGGCTAAGTTTTCGTAGTAGTGAACGTCTAAATACTGCCAATAATCAAGACCGGCTCTTTTTAAGTGCTTGTCCGAAAGTTCAAACCCAAAGGGTTTTATCATATGGAGCGACGAGTTAGTTGCCGCGCAAGTCCTTGAAATATTACCCGTGTTTTGCGGAATTTCAGGCTCTACTAATACTATGTTAAATCTCATATCAATCCTTTATTCCCCGCCGTTTAGTTTTCATAAGCACGTACTCACGCTTTACGGGGATAATTAAATTTGCTTTATCGTTTACGCTTTTAGCGCATATTTCGCCTTGATTATCGCTTGCAATTACTCCCGTTTTTGAAAGCAACAAAACGGAAACCCCAAACAAATAAGCGTAACTTCTTATTAAAAAATTATACTGCGGTTTTTCTTCAAGTGGCGTTATTGCAATAATTATATCGGCATCGCAAAGCGACATTGACCTTACCGCATCAAAATTAATAATATCGTCGCCAACGAGCACGCCTATTTTGCACGCGGACGTTTGGTAAACCTTAAAACTTCCACCCACTTGATAAGGGCTGTTTTCATAACCTATAACGGTATCTGATATGCCTAAAAGTTTACCCTTGTCAGCAATCACAATGGATTGCTTTAATATCCCGTAGTTGTCGGTTATAGAACCTGCGATTACCACGCCTTTAACTTTTTTTGAAAAGTTACTCAATTCGTGTAGTTTATTTTCCGCGCCAGAGAGTTCATACTTATAACTAACCTTTCCTAAACTATCGAAGCCGTAAATATAAATTTGGTAACTACTATCGTCGTTAAAATTTTCGTTTTTGATTTTTGCCACTTTGTCAGTATAAATTTTTAGCATAGACGCTCACCCTAACTACACTATTATACTGTGATAGGCTAAAAAAGGTTAAAGGTTAGCGCCGAGTAAAATTTCTTTAACTTTATCAATATCCAAGCAAGCAAAGATTTCTTCTTTTAATTTTTTACCGCCGATTACGCCTTTAAGGTAATACGCCGCTTGTTTTCTAAACACAACGGCACCACGCTCTTTTCCGTAACGCTCTTTTAACGAGTCTATTTGAATAGATATTAAATCTTTAAGTGAATACTCGCAAGGCGCACCTAAAATTTCAGAGAAAATAAGCGGGTTTTCAAGCGCGCCACGGGCAATCATAACCCCGTCCGCCCCCGTTCTTTGCATCATAATATCGGCGTCTTGTTTAGTAAAAATTCCACCGTTTGCAATAACGGGAATTGAAACGGAATTTTTTGCCTTTTCAATTTCAAAATAGTTTATATCCCCGGTATAATAAGCCGTTCTAACTCTGCCGTGAATAGTTATTAAACTTGCGCCACTATCTTCACACATCTTTGCAAAATCACGAGTAACAAAGTTATCTGGCGTTAAGCCTATTCTAAACTTAACGGTAACGGGTTTATTGCTCTTTGCAACGGAACTTATTATTTTTGACGCTTGATTTAGATCGCCAAGTAAAAACGAACCTTCGCCGTTAGAATAAATTTTAGGGACCGGACAGCCCATATTGATATCTATGATATCAAATTTTTCAAGATATTCGCTTTTTGCTATCTCTCCCATAATATCTTCGTCCGCGCCGAAGATTTGCACGGCTTTTAACCTTTCGCCGTCGTAAGTTTCTAAAAGTTCACTCGATGCTTGCGGAGTGTACTTAAGCCCTTTACAACTAACCATTTCAGTAAAGCAAAGCCCTGCGCCCGCAAGTGAGCAAACCTTTCTCATACTCGAATCTGAAAACCCAGCAAGCGGAGCGAAAAATAAGTTGTTAGGCGTTTCAACGTTACCTATCTTTATCTTTTTAATTTCCATTTTATTCTCCGCGTTTTACTTGATTATATATAGCGTCGAGTTCTTCAGCGGTATAATCGCCAAGAGTTTTACCGCGATTTATAACTTCATTTTCAACGAGCGTAAATCTCTTAATAAATTTTTCAGTAGAGTTTTTAAGCGCAAGTTCCCCTTCAACACCTAAAAGCCTTAAAATATTTACGGCGCTAAACATTAAATCACCGCACTCACCTTCAATATCTATTGAGTTTTTAGATGAAATAGCCGTTTCAAGTTCTAAAATTTCTTCTTTGAGTTTGGAAATAGCGTCTTTTACGCTTGCAAAATCAAAACCGTACTTGCCCGCTCTCTTTCCTACTTTTTCAGCGCGCATAACGGCTGGCATAGCGCTTGGAACTGCGCTTAAATATTCACTTGCCGTTTCATATCCCTTTTCTTTAATTTTGTTGGCGTTCCAAAAACCTAACGCATCTTCTCCGCTACCTGCTTTATCGTTACCAAAAACGTGTGAGTGGCGGTAGATAAGTTTTGAGCACAATTCCGACAAAACGTCGTAACGAGAAAATCTCGAATCTTCTTCCCCAAAAGTCAAATAGAAAGCTGACTGCAAGATAAGATCGCCCGTTTCTTCAATAATCATATCATCATCTTCACTTTCAACGGCGTCAACGAGTTCATACGCTTCTTCAATAACGTTTTTAAGTATTGATTTTTCCGTTTGTTCCCTATCCCAAGGGCAACCGTTAGGCGCTCTTAACACTTCTAAAACGGTCATAAGATCTGAAAAATCAAACCTTTGCTTTTGAGTAAGGGGAAGGCTTGGAATATATAAACAAGTGGAGTAACCGTAACTTGAAAGCCTATCAAGTTCGTAAAGTTTAATTTTTTTAGCGCCGTTATTATCGGTAACGAAAACGTCGATTTCTTCGCCAAACCTATCTGAAAGAGCAAGTTTAACCGAACTTGCAATAATAGGGCTATCAATCGCGGTAACAACGAGCGGAAGGCTAATTTCATTTACGTTTATATCATAGCAAGTAACCGAACAAACGTTGGGAGAAGACACGCGCGCTCTTTCTAAACACTTTGCGGTGTGAGAAACGCCTGCAATAATTTCAACGTCTTTTACTTTTTTAAGGATATACGAAACGGAATTATCTTCAATAGCCGAACCGTCTACCAAATAACAAACGGAAGAAGTTTTAGCAAGTTTAATAACCTCGTCGCCTAAATTTTTGTTAAGCGTATCGAAGTTACGGCTTTTAAGATAAACGCCGTCAAGCGTTTTTACGTTAGGAAACTCTTGTTTAATAAGTTTGAAACTAAGCGTTTCGCCCGTTCTTGCAATAACTACTTGATGAGATTTGATTAATTCTTTAGCGCGAAAGGGTAAATCGTTTGCATCAACCCCTAATCCTATAACGGTAATTTTGAACATTTTGCACCTTTTTAGTAAATTCTTTACTAATAATATAGCCTAAATTTATAAAACACGCAACAAAATAACAAACTATATCACTATAAATTGCACCGAAAATATTAATTTGAGGGCTACTTAAAAGTATTATTGATAAAATTATCTTAAAAGCGCCGGCAATAATTCCACTAATTAAAGTTGCCTTGAATTTTCCAAGCGAGTTTACAATGGCAACGCTCGTTTGCATAAGGGATAAAAAAATTATCGAAAGCGAAGAAACTTTCAAACACTCTACCGCCGTAATTCTTGCATACCCGCTTAACCCGCCGTATAAAACGCTTATAATTAGCGGAGCAAACAAGTAAATAAGCAATCCTAATAAGCAACCTAATAACAAAGTTATTAAAAGTATTTTAACTATATGATCTTCTATATTTGCGCCTTGTTTTTTAAGGCGTGAAATAATTGGGATTGAAGAAATCGCTACTGCATAGCAAATAGATACGGGCATACTTATAACGCTTTCAACCGCTCCCGTTAGTATACCGTAAAGTTCAGTTCCTTTACTTGAATAGGTTGAAATTATATTTATAATTAAAAAACTATCAACGGTTCTAATAAGGGGAATAATTAAAGTTACCGCCATCATAGGAACTACCGTTGAAAATATTGGCTTTAAGTCTACCCTTTCACGAAAAAATCCCACAAACGCCTTGCGCCGTTTAGCCTTTATTAAAAAGTATAGCGTGGTTATAAATTCTGAAACGGTAACTGATAAAACGGCTAAGGTAACCGATAACAAAAAATTACTTCTAAACGCATAACAAAACGACAAACCAAACGCTACCTTTATAACTTGTTCAAGTATTTGTGAAAACGCAGTCGGGCGCATTTCTGAAAAGCCTTGAAAGTAACCCCTAAAACAAGAAATTACGCTTACCAAAAATATAGATGGCGACAACGCCAAATAACAAACCCCCGCATCGGCGTTTCCTTGAAAGGTGGCGATAGATTTTGAAAATATAGCCGTTAAAATAGAAAGGATAAAACCTGCCGTTCCAAACACTTTAAGCGAACTTTTCAAAACTCTTACAGGATTATTACCTTCAGCAACGAGTTTGCTCGTCCCACTTGGAACACCCGTTGATGAAAAAGTTAAAAGTAGCGCGTAAAAAGGAAAAACCATTTGATAAAGCCCAATACCCTTTACTCCTAATAAGTTAGTTAAAGGTATTCTATAAATCGCGCCGAGTAGTTTAGTTATAACTCCGCCTAAAGATAAAATAAAAGCGCCTTTTATCACACTAATTTTTTTCATAGAAAAAGTATGCTAAAAAACGCCTATAAATATACAAAACGCAAGGCGAGATTGCCTTGCGTTTTAAGTTGAGTTTTATTCTTCGCTTGAATAACCCATTTTCTTAACTTCATCGAAAATATCGGTAACTTCTTTTTCTGGCTCTTTAGTTAAGAGAGAAACTACGATTGCAACGATTAAAGCAATTATAAAGCCGGGGATAATTTCGTAAAGACCGATAGGCCATAAGTATTTACCAATAACGTAAGTCCAAAGAACGGAAACCACGAAACCAGTAATAATTGAAGAAACAGCGCCCTTGAAATTTAAGCGACGGAAATAAAGCGAAAGAAGAATTACAGGACCGAAAGCAGAACCGAAGATTGCCCAAGCATTAGAAACCAAGCCCATAATACCACCCGTACCAGGAAGTAAGGCAATAACGAGCGCAACTGCAAGTATTACGGCAACGGAAATTCTACCAATAAATAAAACCTTTTTATCGTTAGCGTCTTTTTTAATAGTGGTTTTGTAAATATCGCTTGCAAACGCACTTGAAGATGCTAAAAGCTGACTGTCTGCCGTGGACATTGACGCCGCCATTATCGCAGAAATAAGAACGCCTGACAATAAACCCGGAACGATTGCTCTTGCAAGCATAATGAATACTTCTTCACTATTACCGCTGTTGATTGCACTTCCAAAATATTGATGAGAAACTAAACCTACGACTGACGCCATTATACAAATAATAGTAGTCCAAATGCTACCTACGATTTGAGATTTTCTCATTTCCTTCTCGTTTTTAATAGACATATATCTAACGAGAATATGTGGCATACCGAAATAGCCCAAGCCCCAACCAAGACCAGAAATAATATCTACTATACTTTGACCGTCAAACTTACCGCTAGATAAAAGGTTATAATAATTTTCAGAAGTAATAACCGCACCGATTGAAGTAAAACCATCGCCGTTAATGATAAATAAAGCAATTATCGGAAGTATCATCAATGCGCCGAGCATTAATAAGCCTTGGAAAAAATCAGTCCAACAAACTGCGTTGAAACCACCGAGTAAAGTGTAAACGCCGATAACTACCGCAGCGATAACCATACCCCAAGTTTGATTGATTGCTCCGCCTGTTACGGTGTAGAAAAGCGTTCCGCAAGCAGCGATTGAAGATGCGGTATAGATACAGTACGCAATAACGAAAATTATAGCGCAAGTAACACGCATAACGCCACTTTTTGATTTGAATCTGTTTGAAAGATATTCGGGAATAGTAATAGCGTCACCCGCCTTAATAGCGTAGCGCCTAAGTTTTGGAGCGATAAAAATCCAGGCGCAAATAGTACCTATAATTAAGCCTACCGAAATCCAAACTTGCCCCATACCAAGCATGCAAATTGCGCCGGGAAGCCCCATAAGCACCCAAGCGCTCATATCAGATGCGCCTGCTGATAAAGCGGCTACTAAACCACCCATATTTCTTCCGCCGATGAAATATTCTTTTTCACCGCTTCCTTTAGTCTTTAAGAAGAAGTAAATACCAACGCCGAGTACGATAACGAAATAAAGCACGAAAGCAACTATTTCAAAAACTTGTTGAACCGTTGTCATAATAAAACTCCCTATGTAAAATTATAATATTTACAAAGTATAATATAAAACGCAAAAAAAATCAATTAAATATACGCATAAATTAAAAAAACCTACCAATTAATGATAGGTTTATTCTTATTTTTGAATATTTTATGAATAAATTTGTTCTTTATGCATATTTATAAACTCAACTACTTTGTCTATAGGAATAGCATATCCCGATACGAATTTTTTATCACTACTAACTTCCGCTGCGTAGTTTATTCCGCAAATTCTATAATTAACGTCAAGTAACGCCCCACCTGAAGAGCCACCGTCCATATACGCGTCGTGCTTAACTACTGAAAAGGTTACGTTCGACATTTCCTTTGAAAGCCCACCTGATAACGTAACGTGCCTATACTCTTTGGCCGTTCCAAAAGTTACAGCGTTGCTTACGCCTAAAGGATTACCAAAGGCTATAATCATATCGTCAATATGCGGATTGGTTTCCGAAAAAGATAAAACGTTATACTCAACGGGGCTATAAAAACTAATTACGGCTAAGTCATACTCAGCGCTAGCGCAAATTACGTTTGCAGAGAAAACTTCGTCGTAACAATCGTTTACGGTGTATTCAAAATTACGCCCGTTGTCTTCCCTATAAACCACGTGGTTATTAGTCAATACAAAATACTCCGCGCCTTCTGAAAGACTGCGTTTTTTGAATATAACGCCACTACCGTGAGAAAAATCTTCGTTAACTCTTTCACCGTAAAAAGTTTTATCGAAAATGGTAAGATGCACGGAAACGTTTGCCGTTATAATCTTTTGGTCGTAAACGCCGTTAATAAGATCGTGCGCGGTGTAATTATCGCCAAGTGGCATCATTTTGCAAGCCGTTGCCGTTAAGCATAATAATGTGATAATTACTGCGCTTAAAATTTTAGTAAGAAATTTTTTCATAAGGGTATTATACATTAAAAAAAGGGTTTTTTCAACCCCTTTTTTTTATTTATTCTTGAACCTTGTTTGGTTTTAATAAGAAACTAATAACAGTTGCTATTGCGTACATAATAACCGTGAAGATTAAAACGTTAGAATAACTACCCGTTTTAGAAACGATTAAGTCTGCGATTTGGTTACCAGTTAAACCTGCAATTGCCCACGCCGATAACGCAATACCGTGGATTGAAGAAATTTTACCCATACCGTAAACGTCAGAAAGAAGAGTTGGAAGGTTACTAAATCCACCGCCGTAGCCTGCGTTTACAACGAGTAAAAGCGCTATTGCTATAACGAGAGCGAAGGTGCTACCGCCGTTCAATGCGCCGGTTACGAGAGCGATTATCGTAAGAGCAATTTCGCTTATTAAAATGATTTTATAAACGGTATTACGGCTCTTCATTTTATCGCCGATAGCGGAATATCCAAGTCTACCACCAGCGTTCAAAAGACCGGTTATAGTGCAAAGTAACGCAGATAAAGAACCTAAACCGATAGCGGTATAAATATATTTTTCTTGAGAGATAAGCGCTAAACCGCAAGTGATGTTGATATAGAAAATAAGCCAAATACCAATAAACTTAACGTCGAAGAAAATTTTGAAACGACCAAAGAATTCTTTAACGCTAACCTTTTCGTGCGATTCAACCCAGCCTTCAGGTTTTTTGAGAAGAAGATGCCCTACGAACATCATTACGAACCAGACCGCGCCTAAAATGTAAAATGCAAATTCAAGCCCAACGAGAGATAGAAGCCACTCGATAACGGGTGAGAAAACCATTTTTGCAGCGCCGAAACCAGCAACCGCTAAACCCGTTGCCAAGCCCTTTTTATCGCTAAACCAAAGCATTAAGGTTTTTACTGGAGAAAGGTAACCAAGACCTAAACCAAAACCCATAATTACGCCGTAGAATAATAAAACTAATATTTCGCTACCAATTCTAACGGCAAAACCCGTACCTACGATACCGACGGTAAAACATAAAGTTGCAATTAAACTTGCCTTATGAATATCCTTTTCAACAAAGTTGCCAAGGAAAGCGGCGCTCATGCCAAGGAAGAAGATTGCTAAACTGAACGCCCAACCAAGAACGTCCATATTAAAATCTAAACCCTTGAAAGACGCGCTAAAAATCGACCAACAATATACCGTACCAATACTTGCGTGAAGTAAAAGCGCAGGAATTGCAGCTCTAGTCCATTTGTTAGATAAATTTTTCATAAATACCTCTTTCGTGTTTATGCTTTTTTCCACACAATTAAGAATTATACTCTTTTTGCTTTATTAAGTCAAATAATTTCATAAAAAAACGGAGTAAGTACTCCGTTAATTTTTTATTGAATTTTTCAAAACTTCAAACAATTCTTTAGTGATAACGTGTTCAACTCTGCAAGCGTTATCTTCAGCGATTTCTTCACTTGCGCCAAGGCTTACAAAAACTTGTGTTATAACGCTATGGCGTTCTTGAATTTCATTAGCCCTAACTAAACCCGATTCAGTAAAGTTAATCTCTCCGTTTTTGGCAATGGTAATATAACCTTTGTTTAATAAAAGGTTAACCGCCCTTGACACGCTCGGACGAGAATACCCAAGTTCAGTTGCAACGTCAATCGAACGGACTAAACTAAGTTTCTTTTTAAGTACCAATATCGTTTCAAGGTACGTTTCTTCAGATTCGCGATATTTCATATTTTGATTATACCACTCACTAAATTTTTTGTAAAGGGGTTAATCGTTTTTTGAAGAACACTCTTTTTTTGAACCGCAAGATTTAGCGTAAGGACAACCTATACATTTTTTACCACTCTTTTTAGCGCGAATTATATAATAAATTGCACCGCCTACGGCAAGAACTATAAAAATTATTGCAATTATCGTTTCCATTATTATTTACCCTTGCGATTTTTGATTATTAAAACGGCTAAAACAGAGATAAACGATAATACCACTATCCAACCGAGAATAGGCATCCACGTTTCACCTAAACTACCACCTGTAAACACACTTCCGAAAAAGAAGGTTAAAAACGCAACGGAATAACCAATTCCAAACTGAAAACCAATCGCTCCCCAGAACCATTTTTTGCTGTTGAGTTCCGATCTCATAGCGCCGATTGCGGCAAAGCACGGCGGAGTAAAAAGGTTAAACGCCAAATACGCTAAAGCGCTAACGTTAGTAAGGTTAAGAACTTTTGCAAGTTCGGCGCCCGTAACACCGTTTGCTATTGCAAAATTTTCTCCGTCGATAAGCGAAGTTGAAAAACAAGTTCCGAGCGCGCCTACAACTTCTTCCTTTGCTACGAAACCCGCTAAAGCAGATGCTGAAAGTTGCCAAGATACCGTTCCCGTAATTGGTGAGAAAAGATATGCAAACGGAGTTGCTATATCGTGAAGTATTGAATTAGTCGGATTATCAACTAATCTAAACGACCAACTAAAGTTTAACATTAAGGTAACTAAAAAGTTACACAAAAGTATTATCGTTCCAGCCTTTACTATGTAAGACCAACCGCGTTCTAACATTGAAATCGTTGCTTTTGATATACTTGGCGCTTTATATTCGGGAAGTTCTATAATAAAATAAGAACGCTTTGCTTTGCAACCCGTAATCAAATTGATAATAAACGCGCAAACTAATATTAAAGCGATAGCCACAAAATACATTATCGCTCCAACCCACGGCGATTCCCCAAAAAACGCGCCTGCAAAAAGCACTATAACCGGGAGTTTTGCACCGCAAGGCATAAACGGAGCAAGCATAGCGGTTGCTTTCTTTTCCCTTTCGTTTTTAATAGTTCTACAAGCCATTACGCCAGGGATTGCACAACCCGTTCCCATAACGAACGGAATAACCGACTTACCAGATAAACCTACTTTTTTGAATATAGGGTCTAACACAACGGTAGCCCTTGCCATATAACCACAATCTTCAAGTAATGCAATTAAAAAATACATTACCATTACGAGTGGTAAAAACCCAACGACTGCTCCAACGCCACCAATAATACCGTCAACTATAATTGCGCGGAGTATTGCGGGCGAATTTTCAAGCCAACCACTAACGAGTTCTCCAAACATTTCTATAAAGGTTACTAAGCCCGAAATTACTACGCCGT
This sequence comes from Christensenellaceae bacterium, assembly GCA_045651665.1. Lineage (GTDB taxonomy): Bacteria > Bacillota > Clostridia > Christensenellales > Borkfalkiaceae > HGM11412. Next base: position 11,739 of record JAZRSR010000020.1, on the reverse strand, counting down.
TACTAAACTCGTAACCTTCGGCTATCCATACGCCTGGGCCTGCTTGAGAAATCCAAAATACCAAAAACATAATAACTGCAAAAATGGGAATACCCAACCATTTGTTAGTTAAAAGCGCATCCACTTTATCTTGGCGGTTAAAATCTTTGGTGAAAACTTCTCTCCTTTCAACGCTAGATACTATCTCGTTAACAAACTCAAAACGTTTTTTATCTAAAATTTCGGCTTGCTCTTTATCTAAAACGCTAGTTTCTCCTATAAAGGGCGAAACTTGAGTTTTATCTATAAGTTTTACGGCTTTTAATATTAATTCTTTAAGTCCGCTCTTTTTTATAGAAACAGTTTCAACTACAGGGCAGTTAAGCTTTTTAGAAAGCAAGTTTATATCAATAACGGTTTCTCTTTTCCTATTAACGTCCGTTTTATTAAGCGCAACTATTACGGGTACGCCAAGTTCAAGTAGTTGCGTGGTAAAAAACAAACTACGGCTTAAATTAGTAGCGTCTACTATATTAATAATAACGTTAGGCTTTTCATTTTTAACGTACTCGCTCGTAATACTTTCTTCCGACGTGAACGGACTTATAGAATACGCCCCCGGAAGATCTACTACCGTGAGTTCTCCTTTATAAAAAGACTTCTTTACCTTATGCTCTCTCTTATCAACGGTAACCCCTGCCCAATTGCCCACCTTTTCATTTTTACCCGTGAGCGCGTTATACATAGTGGTTTTACCACTATTTGGATTACCCGCAAGCGCTATTTTCATACATACTCCTTACTTAAACAACTTGTTAGCATAAACTAACATTGATACAAAAAAATAAATCTTTCATTTTACGCTGATGGCTTTAGCAAGATTTTTATCAATGCTATATCTACCGTCTTTAATAGCAACTACCATAGTACTTTTTAACTTAGAAACAACCGTGATAGGCTCTCCACTATAACAGCCGAGCGAAAACAATAAAGAATTAAGTTCATCATCGTTCGTATTAATTTGGTCAACCAAATATTCTTTGCCGATTTCAGCAATACTTAAATCCATAAACACTCCAAAAATTAAACTTGTTAGCCATTGCTAATTCCGTGATGATTATATACTAAAATTATGTCGTTGTCAAGTTATTTATACTAAAATTTTGTGAATTTTTTTACACAAAAACCTTGCTAAATTATTATGACACAAAAAAATTTTGGGTGTAAAATAGGTCATTGTAATCGTAACTTGACGGCAGTAAACGAAGCATAACGAAGTAAATAACGAATTAAAAAAGCATAGGCAACAACCTATGCTCTTTTATATACATTGTTAGTGCAACACAAAGCCTAGTTGAACGCGGATTTTTAGACCTTAGAAGCAAGTTAGACGACGCACAAGATTTTTTCACGCCGAGTTAGACCTTGTCGGTCAACGAGGTGGTAAAAAGTCGCAGTAACAAAGTATGACGATGCTTTTTTATGTCTTAAAATTAGCCACGGCCATGACTTTCAAAATAAATATAGCCATCTTCAAATCCGTTTGACTTGGGGAAATAAACGTATGCGGTTGCGCACTCGAAATACCAGTTCCACCATAACTTACCGGGTTGATTTGCCATAGCATTAAAGCTTACGCCATTTTCGTTAACTCCGTCAACACCCCTAAAGTAAAGCCTATCGCATTTGAAACAGCCGTTAACCATACGCCAAGCAAGTTCTTCTAAACTTGCGGGCATGCTGAACAACAGCAAGTTAGCGCAATCGTTAAAGGAATAATCGCCCGTTCTAATAAGCCCGTCTGGAAGAATAGCTTCAGTTAAACTTCTACAACTTGCAAAACCGTAATCACCTATCGTTTTGAGTTTTCTTTGAGTTCCAAAGTTAATAACTTCGGCTTTAGAGCAACCTTCAAACGAGTGGTTTCCTATTTTTTCTACGCTGTTAGGAATATTAATTTCGGTAATACCACTAAGACCTGCAAACGCATAGTCGCCTATTTCTTTAACACCTTCAGGAATAATTAATTCCGTGATATAGTCTTTGCCGTATAACGCGTAACCTTCTATAATCTGTACGCCCGAGGGAATTGAAACAACTGAATTTTTAGCGGTATAGTCGATTAATACCTTATTGCCGTTATCGGGGAAGATATAGAATCCGTTTTGAACTATATATTTTGAAGAACCGCTTTTAGAAGTATAGATATTTTTAGCGTAGTTAGAAACGTAGCCGTTATCAATACTGCCTAAAGTTAAAGTGAAAGAAGAATCGTTGCAAATTTCAAATAATTTAGTACAGTTTTCAAATGCTTTAACTCCAATCGTTTCAATACCGTTACCTATCTTTAGATCTCTAATTTTACTACAACCTACGAAGGCGTTCTTGCCGATTTCTTTAACGCTATCTGCTAAAACTAAAGATTCAATATTCAAGCAGTTGTTAAAAGCGTATTCGTTAATAGTTTCAACAGTCAAAGTAAGCGTACCGTTTACGATACCTTCGGCAATCAATTCACGCGCGTAATAGTGCGGAGAATAAGAGTCGACAAAGTTGATGGTAGCCCACTCGTTATAAGTACCTAAATAGGTTACTGAATTTATATTGAAACACTCGAAGAAAGCTTCGCCACAGATTTGTTTTATAGAATTAGGTAAAGTAACTTCTATAATAGAAGTATTTCTCGACGCTGAATTTTCGTAAATTACCTTAGTTCCTTCTACTACGTTAAGAGAAGTTAAAGCCTCGTCTTTAATTCCCATAAACACGAGCGGACTACTTTCGCTACCAAGGTATAAACCACCGTTGATTTCAGTAAAACTTAAAGCGCTACACTCAAAGAAAGCTCTCGTTCCTACCGAAGTTAACGAGCAACATTGACCAAAATCAATATTTTTAAGATTTACGCAACCCTTAAAAGCGTTGTCGCCTAAAACACTTAACTCGCTACCTTCTTGGAAAATAACCGTGGTAAGGTTAACACAACCCGAGAAAGCATCGTTTTTAATTTCAATTACCGTTTTAGGAATATAAACTGCAGTAACTTGAGTTTTATCCTTAAACGCGCTACTATTGATGCTCGTAATATCTTTAGGAATAATTACCTCGGCATCTTTACAATTATAAAGTGATCTAACTTCTTCGCCTACTATTCTTAAGCCTTCGCTTGCCTTTTTATCACAAGTGGTACAATTCATATCACCGTCAAGAACGTGCAAGGTTGACGGAACAAAATTATCGCTAGTAAAATCTCCACAAGAACAAATATGCTTAGTGTAACCTTGATTAGCGCACGTTGCAACTACAGTTTCAGTTTTGAAAGTATAATCGTGAACGTGACCGCCACCACCGTTTCCGCCGTTATCTTCATTTCCGCCACCGCAAGCAGTAAAAATGAAAGCGGTAGTAAACACTACTAATAGTACGATTAAAAATCTAATAATTTTTTTCATAATTACCTCACTTAATTTTTCTGCACTCGATATAATAGCGCTTATCGTAAGCGTGACCTATTGAGAAAGTTTTTCTAGGAAGAGCGCCGTCGTATATTACGGTTTTGAAAAGTTGATTTTTTTCTATTCCACTAAAGATGAAACCGATTGCATTTTCTTTCTTTGAGAGATTTTTCGTAACGCTTTCCCCGTGAATATAATCAACTTCTCCGTCGTTTACCTTTAAGTATTGGTCTATAAAGTCTTGCAAAGTTCCTACCGTTAATTGCTTTTCAGGTTTTTCAAAGGTAACTTTTTCAACGATATCACCAAAGTAAACTTCAACCGTTTGCGGTTTTTCTTTTCCGTTTAAGTTTTTAGCGTAATCTTTAAGGGCTTGTAAAACTTTTTTAGAATCAACGCCGAACATTACGCGATAGATAGGTTCAAAATCCAACGCATCGTCGTGAAGGTTTACTATTTCAACCAAAGCGTATCTCGACGGGTGGTTTTTAGCAACTTCTTCGCCGAGTTCTTTTTTAATATTTAAGTAACAAGTCCTTGCGGTTGCAAGCGAATGATTACCGTCACCAACCGCGTACAAAAGCTTTGAGGGGGCGTTGCCGTATAATCTATTTGCATTTTCATCGCTAATAATATTTGCTAGTGCAAGATTAATATTCTCAAAATCGCTATCCTTTACCAAGTAACCGGATACGCTACCACCACCCTGCATAAGTTCAAAACCGTAAATTTTTTGCAAACTATCCTTTTTTGCGGTTATAGGTTCGACAACCGTTTTATAATCGTCGTCTATAAGTAGCATTATGTGGGGAAGTTCGATAGGCGCGTCTTTTCTAATCTCAACGCGTGGCGGTATTCTTTCAAGTACCGTTCCTTCAGTTGCCCTTATTAAAGATTTTGAGCCAACCTTAAAATCGTATTCTTCAAGGTCAACCATACAAACCAAGCCGTGCTTAATTTTACCGTCTTTTTGAACGCGTTCGGTATAAATTACGGAGTTAGGATAAGTTTTTAATACGTTTTGAACGTAGTTTTCCATTTCTCTATTGATTTTAGGAATACGCTCTTTTGCTTCGGATAAAAAACCTTCGGGAATAATAAGCGATAAGGTCGACGGACTATCCTTTCTAATTTCTTCAGCCTTTTGCCAGTACTCTGGCTCGCTGGTATATTGATCGCAAGCGATAACCGCCCATTTAGTACCTGAAACTTTATCAAAATCAGGAAGCATAATATCGGCAGGATAATAAAGTTTTTTGCTCATACTTTCTCCTATAAATTTACCCGTTTAACAAACGGGTAAACAAAATTAGTCTTCAATTTCTTCGTAATTTTCCAAAACTATAACTTTAACTTCTAAAACTTTCTTTACGGTTGTTTTGGTAACTTCTACGTGTAAATTTTTATAATCGAACTCTTTGCCCGTTATAGGAAGTTCGCCTAAAATTTCAGTTATAAAACCGCTAACGGTATTAGAATCGTACTCATCGTCGTCTAAAAGGTCAAACTCTTCAAAGAATTTATCGAGTTCTAAACCACCGCTTACGATATAAACGTTTTCTTCAATCTTCTTTATGGGTTCAGACTCTTCGTCGTACTCGTCGTAAATTTCGCCAACGAGTTCTTCGATAATATCTTCAACGGTAACGATACCCGCTGTTCCGCCGTACTCGTCAAGAACTACCGCCATATGAACTTTCTTGGCTTGCAATTTTTTAAGAAGGTCTGAAATCTTGGTGTGTTCTACAACCGAAACCACCTTTTGCATTATATCTTTAAGCGAAAAATCTTGCTTAAAATAATTGCGGTAGAAATCTTTTTCGTGAATAAATCCGATGATGCTATCAACGGTATCTTTATAAACGGGAATACGAGAATATCTCTCGCTATCAAAAATCTTTTTAACTTCTTGTTTAGTAGCGTCAACTGAAACTGATATTACGTTGATTCTCGGAACTAAAATATCTTTTACTTCCAAATCATCAAACTCTATTGCTGAACGAATAAGATCCGATTCGTCTTCCTTAAGCGTTCCGTCTTCTTCCGCTTCGTTAACTATCGTTATAAGCTCGTCGTCCGTTATAGATTCTTCACGATCAAGCTTAAACATTAAGCTAATGAGTTTTTTGTATAAACCGAGAAGGAAGTTTAACGGATAAAAAAGATAATAACAAAAAGTTATAAAAGGTAAGAAAAACGCAGCGAGTTTATCAGGGTACGCTTTCGCTATAAATTTTGGCGTTATTTCGCCAAATAATAATACCGCTATCGTAATTACCGCCGTAGATATTACGGAAGGATCTAATATCGAACCGTCTTTAAGCACTAAAGTAAAGAAAATAAGTGCGAGCGACGATGCGGTTAGGTTAACGATGTTATTACCTATAAGTATAGTCGTCAAGAGTTTATCGTACTTTTCATAAAGGTCTAAAACTCTTTTGAACTTTTTGTCTTTTTGTGAAAGACTTTTAAGTTTTATAGTGTTAAGGCTTGTATAAGCCGTTTCCGTTGCCGAGAAAAAAGCAGATAAGATTACTAATACTATTAAAGCTATTAGCAGTGGTAACGAGCCGTCTGGCATTTTTGAAAAATTTACTCCTTTGTATTCCGTTTATATTCTGTTTATCAGTATCGGAATTCTATTTTTTTATATTCAGCGTATTCAAGATACGCCTTTTTCCTAAAATAATAATTGCCTTGCTTTACGATTGAAATTCCCTTTTCTTCAAGGTAAGATTCAAACGCTTGGTTTGTAACGCCGTTTTTAATAAGAACTTCTTTAAGCTTAAGATTGCACTCGCTTTCAATATCGCAAGGGTTTCCTTCCGCCTTGTTTACAAAAGCCTTAACCGAATTTGAAAAAGCGTTAAATTCTTTTTCCGATTTGAATTTACCCTTAAAGTCTGCAAGGTACTCTTCTAAATTTTCTTTGATTATCTTCTTCATTTGGTTGGGATTAAAGCCAAAAGGACGCTTAACGTCACTAAACTTACCCTTTTTAATAACTGCATAGTAGCCTTCTTCATCTAAAAAGAGAGCGTTGTAAGGATTGGTGAAAAATGCTTTAATATCTTCAGTTTCGCCACCTAAAAGTTCAATAAAATCGTTTTCAGCGTCTACTAAAACTTTCAAAAGGTCTTCAGCGCTTGCGAGTTTTTCTTCAAGCCCTTCAAAAAAATTATCCGCATTGAAAGTTATTTTGTTGAAACATATAAATTTTTTGAAAATGAAAAGTATAAAACTCTTTGCCTTAACCAAGTTGAAACGCTTTTTCTCCCACTCGCCGTCAAGCGTTATCATTGAAAGATAATCAACGGGAACGTAATCTTCTTGCGTTAAAAATGAGGCATCTTGAGAAAACCCGTGCTTAATTTCACGGATAGGAACGGCAAGCTTTTGAGCTTCTTCTTTTTCTTTTCTCAAAATCTCTTCGATTTCTTTATACATTTTTTCAATACAGTTCATAAAACACCCAAAAAAGATAAATCGCAAAATATTATAACACACTTTTTTTAATAATACAAGTATTTTAATATTATTACGCGCATAAATAAAAGCCCCGAACTCTCGTCGGGGCGTGATTTTATAAATATATTACCGTTTCTTCTAAACTCAATCTTTCGCCGTGGCGGGGAGCAGGCTCGCAATCATCGCTCGGATATCCCATAACCAAGAAACCGTAAACAACTACGTTTTCAGGAAGATTGAACGCCTTTTTAACGTCTTCAGGCATAATTCTACCTACCCAACAAGTACCAAGCCCTAAATCGGTGGCTTTAAGCATCATGTGGGTTTGAACGATAGCGCAGTCAATTTCCATAAAGTTTTTACCATTGGATTTTAATATGCAAGCCCTATCTTGATTTCCACAAACGATAAAAGCAACGGGGGCATCGAAATGGCAAGTGGTAAGTTCTCTAATCTTTTCCATAGCCTCTTTGCTCTTTGCAACGTAAATAATTTGCGGTTGGCTATTTTTTGCAGTAGGCGCAACCCTGCCCGCTTCAAGCACCGCTTTAATTTTTTCATCTTCAACGGGAACTTGTTTGTAACTTCTAACTGAATATCTCGAATTTATAACTTCATCAAATTGCATAATCGTACTCCTTTCGTAATTTTATTTTACCACAATTTATTTTTTTAGGCAACTACTATCTATAAGTATTACCTAATAATTCCGAAAGACTTTACGGCAACGGCGGTTGCCTTAACGGTAACTTCGTAATAATCTTTAGTAGGCTCAACTACGATACTCACCCCACCTTCTAAATTAAAATACTCTAAAAGCACGTTTTTAAGGTCGTAACATATCATTTCGGAGGTATCCGAACTAAGGAGTAATCTATCGCTCGTAATAATCTCTTTTAACGCGTTCTTTTTTCTTTTCATAACCTACGCTTAAGCTCCTTTCTAATACTTCCCCAAAAGCCCGTGTATCTTTTGAGATAATCGTACGTTTTGCTCGATTTTCCCTGCAATTTTAATGCTAAAAGTTTTATTGCTTTAGCACTTTCTACCCCTAAATTTTCGGGGTATAACGAGTTTAATAAATCGTCGTCTGGAACTACTCCTAAAACGTCTACTTTCAACGTGTTTTCAATATCAAATTCACTCAAACTATTACCCGATAATACTAAATCTCCGCGAATTTTATTTACTATTACCAAAACTTCTGAAAGAGGATAACTTTTGAGTATTGAAATAACTTTATCCGCATCTCGCACGCTAGTTACGGTAGGAGTAACTACCACGATAGCCCCGTCCGCCGAAGACACCGCCCTATGAAATCCCATATCAATCCCCGCCGGCGAATCAATAAAGATATAATCGAATAACCCGTCTATACTATCTATCGCGTTCTTTATATCCTGCCCACTCACTTTTGAAGAATACAGCGTGTGGCAAGACGGAAGAACGAAAAGGTTTTTATTAAGCGGGCTTTCAACAAGCGCTTGCTTTACTCTACACCTGCCGTTAATAGCGTCAGTTAAATCGAATACCGATTTATTTTCAACCCCCGTTAAAACGTCTAAATTATTAAGCCCAATATCTCCGTCAACCACGGCAACTCTTTTACCGCACTCGGAAAGTTTAAGCCCTAAATTTGCCGTTATAGTAGTTTTACCAACACCGCCTTTACCAGACGTTATTACATATTTTTTAGCCATAGTTAAAGTGTAAAATACCAAACGTTAAATATTATAATATTTATTGTTGAAAAATAAGAATTTTTGCATAAAAAAACGCGTGTTTTGAAACACGCGTTTTAACGTTATCTTTTAATTTCCAAAATAGGATCTTGTTCTTGTAAAATAGTATACATCAAGCAATCTTTACCTTGAGTATAACCGCCCATATTTCCTTCTTCGGGGTAAAGTTCGCCGGAAGAATAAATCATAATCATTTTGCCGTAGCAATCAATAAGCGAATAGTAAACTATGCCGTATTTGCTTTCTTTATATAAAACTTCTTCAAAGGTTTCAACCCCGTTGTTTGAAACGATTTTACCAACGTGAACGTTACATCTCCAAGGTCTTATAGTTGAATATTTTACGTCAAGCGGAGAAGAATATGCTAAATACAATTCGCCTTGATAATTAAATAAGAAAGGTCTTGTATCAGACGTGTTAAGCGCAAGGTTGCTTTGCTTCCAAGTTTTGCCGTTATCTTCAGAATAGTATAAATTTTGTTGAGTTTCATCGCCGGGATGAGTTCCACCGTTTCTACACATTACGTAAAATTTATAGTCGCGGTAAACGAGCATTGCTTCGTAACTAACGGTACAGTTAGCCATAGAAACAAAACTCCAAGTTTCGCCGTCAGTTGACTCCATAAATAAGAAGTTCTTTATACCGGTAGCGCCACCGCTAACTGCCGTATAGAAAGTTCTATCAACGTTGATAATTTCAGAAGAGAATTGAATAAACTCAAATTCTTGACCGCCAAGTTCTTTGATGTGCGCGTTGATATTTTCTTTATCCATAGTAACGGGCTCTGATTTATAAGCCTTTTTATACTTAACTTCTTTTACTGCGCCAAGTTCAAAAGTCTTTTTGTTTACGTCCCTATAATAATACTTGTAATCTACTTGGTTTGTGATAAAAACTCTAATGGTTTCTTTATCAAGGTCAATTAAATTACAGGTAGTCATTTTAACGCCGTCAAAATCAACGTCTTTATCAAAAACCGTAACCCAATCTGCGTTAGTAGGTTGCAAAATATTATATTTTGCAAGTTTAATTAAATCACTACCTTCGCCGTATTTAGTTTCGCTTGCTAAATACACCGTGTATGCAATAGAGGTTACGCTGTCAACAACGGTATGTTGGTCGTTAGCGGCAATATCAACTAAGCCGTTACTAATCATAAAACTAGTGCCTATCGCTTTTGAATCAACGTTATTATTTTCCACAGGTTCATCTCCTTTACACGCTGTTAAGGTAAACGTAAGCGTTGCTATCGTAACTAATGTTAGAATAAAACTTATAATTTTTTTCATAAGAAACTCCTTTATAAATTACGCCTTAATTTTCAAGATTGGATCTTGTTGTTTTAATACCGTATACATCAAGCAATCTTTACCTTGAGTATAATCGCCCATAGTTCCTTCTTCGGGGTGAAGTTCGCCGGAAGAATAAAGCATAATCATTTTGCCGTAATAATCGAAAAGCGAATAATATACTATGCCGTATTTACTTTCTTTATATAAAACTTCTTCAAAGGTTTCTACACCGTTGTTTGAAACGATTTTACCAACGTGAATATTGCATCTCCAAGGTCTTATAGTTGAATATTCTACGTCAAGCGGAGAAGAATATGCCAAATATAACTCGCCTTGATAAATAAAGAGAGCAGGTCTTGTGTCAGAACTTGTCAAAGCAAGGTTGCTTTGTTTCCAAGTTTTACCACCGTCTTCAGAATACAAAAGGTTTTCTCTAGTTTCAGTAGTTGGTCTTGTAAAACCGTTCCTACAATAAGTCCAAAACTTATTATCGTGATACGTTAATACCGCTTCGTAATTTACCTTATGTTTAACAACGGAAACACAGTTCCAAGTTTCGCAGTCAGTAGATTCCATAAACATAAAGTTATCCATACCTTCTCCACCGCAAAAATTTGCATAAAACTTTCCATCAACGGTAACGATGCTTGAACCAAGCATTAAATGCTTAAACGCTTGATGACCTTGAGAAGATAAATAGCCGTTTATATTATCCATACTAAAAACAATCGGTTCACTATCTAACGAAGTTTTGAATTTTAATTCCTTAAGTTCGCCAACTTCTAAAGTTTTTTTGTTCACGTCTTTATAATAATACTTGTAATCTACCATATTAACGGCGTAAACTCTAAGGTAATTGCTATCTAAACTAACAACCGTACTTTCGGATAGTCTTTGACCATCAAAGTCTTTATCTCTATCAAACACGGTAACCCAAGTTGCGTTTGCGGGTTGTAAAACGTTAAATTTAGTAAGTTTTACAAGTTGATCGCTTTCGCCAAGTTTATCTTCACTTGCTAAATATGTTGAATACGCTATAGCCGTTGACTTATCAACTACTGTAACCGCACCGTTAGCCGCTAAATCAGCTAAACCGTTATTAACCATATAATGAGTACCTATTTGTTTTGAATTTTCATTATTGTTTTCCATAGATTCATCTCCTTTACACGCTGTTAAGGTAAACGTAAGCGTGAGCACCGTAACTAAAGTTAGAATAAAACTTATAATTTTTTTCATCGTATTTACCTCCTAAACATTAATTTTATTATATCATATTAATTTACTGTTTTCTATGTAAATCTTGTCAAATAATATGTAAAATCAATCAACTTTAATAAAAACGCACGCATTTGCTATCGCAGTTATATTTTTTGAATGTGTCAAAAAGTTGCGGACGAATTGCTACGCAGTTATATTTTTCGCTTTGCGAAAAGATATATTTGTCTTTGACAAGATATATTTGGCTACACCAAGTTATATTTTTTGACTGTGTCAAAAAGTTGTGGAATTTATTTTTTATATAATAAAACTCGTTTTAAGCCGTTAGTTACGAGTTAGGCGAGGCGTTCGACACTAAAAGTTTAGTAAAGAGATATTTTAAGACGTTAGTTTGGGTATTAGGCTAGGCTCGCGCAAGTGATAGGCTGAGATAGACCTTGCTGGTCATCGAAGTCAAAACACAAAGTTAATAAATTGATATTTTAAGCCGTTAGTTACAAGTTAGGCGAGGCGTTTGTGTTTTTGTGGAAGGGAGCGACCTTATCGGTCGTAGGAATTTCACAAAAATACAAAGAACAAAGC
>JAZRSR010000019.1:0-4000 GCA_045651665.1 Christensenellaceae bacterium | reverse complement strand
GTAAAAATCATCGTTAAAGATTTCTAAAATAGTATCTAATTTAGCAAGGAGTTTATCTTTTCCGTAACCCGTTTCGCTCGAAGTTGGAATTATACTTTGACCGCCTATCGTTAAAATGTTTCCAATAGATTTTACTCTTTCAAAAATCTTGGTTTTACCAATTTTATCCGCTTTAGTTGCAACTACCGTGAACGGTAAAGCGTAAGAGTGGAGATAACTTATCATTGACAAATCGTCTTTAGTTGGATCGTGGCGAATATCAACGAGCATTATAACGTGGCAAATGCCTTCTTTATAAGCAAAAAAGTCTTCCATAAGCCTTGCCCATTTTTTCTTTTCGCTATCGGATACCTTTGCAAAACCGTAACCAGGTAAATCTGCTAAAATAAACTCTCCAAAGTCAAAGTAGTTTATAAGCCTTGTTCTACCAGGCGTAACCGAAGTTCTCGCTAATTTTTTGCGGTTTGCTAGGCAATTTATTATTGAACTTTTGCCAACGTTAGACTTTCCGCAAACGGCTATAATCGGCTTTTCGGAAACTAAAAAGTTCTTTTTATCCGCTACCGAAGTTATAAATTTTGCTTCTTTAATAATCATTATTTTACTATTACCTTTTCAAATACTTCTTCAACCGATTTTACGGGAATAAAGTTTAATTTATCCTTAATTTCACTAGGAATTTCTTCTAAATCTTTAACGTTGCCGTACGGAATAATAATTTCTCTCACTCCAAGCCTATACGCAGCGAGTGATTTTTCTTTAAGCCCACCTATTTTAAGCACGTTACCGCGAAGAGTGATTTCACCCGTCATACCAACGTTTCTTCTTACTTTTTTACCCGTAAATGCGGAAAGGAGCGCCGTTGCTATGGTGATACCTGCGCTAGGCCCGTCTTTAGGCGTTGCGCCTTCGGGAACGTGAAGATGAACGTCAGTTTTATCAAAGTCGATAGAAACGCCTAATTTATCCTTATTAGAACGGATATAGCCAAGCGCCGTTTTAGCGCTTTCTTGCATAACTTCGCCAAGTTTACCGGTAAGTAAAATATTACCCTTGCCTTCCATAAGAGCAACTTCGATAGTGAGCGTAGTTCCGCCAACTTGCGTCCACGCAAGCCCCGTTGCAGAGCCAACTTGGTTTTCTTCGAGAGTTTCTTCACTTTTATATCTTTCAGCGCCTAAATAATCGCCAATAACCTTGTCGGTTATAACTTGCTTGGGATATTTACTATTTTTAGCAAGTTGAACGGCAACTTTTCTGCAAACGGTTCCAACTAATTGCTCAAGTTTTCTAACGCCTGCTTCGCTTGTATAACCTTCAATTATTGCCGAAACACCTTCACGGGTGAACTCTATATTTTTTTCGCTCAATCCGTTAGCTTTTGATTGCTTGGGAGCAAGATATTTAAGCGCAATTTCAATCTTTTCTTCTTGAGTGTAGCCGGAAAGTTCTAAAATCTCCATACGGTCACGAAGGGGCGCAGGAATAGTGTCTAAAGTGTTAGCGGTAGTTATAAACATAATCTTTTGAAGATTATAGGGAATTTCGATATATCTATCTCTAAAACTTTCGTTTTGCTCTGGGTCTAAAACTTCAAGCAACGCGCTTGCAGGGTCGCCACGAAGATCGGTTGAAAGTTTATCGATTTCATCAAGTAAAAATACTGGGTTTATAACGCCCGCTTCTTTCATACCGTAGATAATTCTACCGGGCATTGCGCCGATATAAGTCTTTCTATGCCCTCTAATTTCAGCCTCGTCCTTAACACCGCCAAGGCTCATTCTAACGAGTTTTCTATTTAACGCTCTTGCAACGGATTTTGCAACCGAAGTTTTACCAACCCCCGGTGGGCCTACTAAACATAAAATAGGGCCTTTAAGAGATTTTGTAAGTTTAAGTACCGCTAAATACTCTAAAATTCTCTCTTTGATTTTTTCCAAGCCAAAATGGTCTTCTTCAAGCATTTTTTCACAGTCTGAAAGATTTTCAGTATCTTCACTCTCAAGGTTAAAAGGAAGGTCTATTATCCAATCAATATACGAGCGAAGAACGGTGTAATCAGGCGAAGACGGAGCCATTTTCGACATCTTGGTAAGTTCAGCCAGCACCTTTTCTTCCGATTCTTTAGGCATATTTTTTGCCTTGATTTTTTCGGTTAATTGGTCAAGTTCCTTTACGTCGTCTCCAAGTTCTTCGTGAATTGCTTTTAATTGCTCACGGAGATAAAATTCTTTTTGGTTCTTTTCAACGCTTTCCTTAACACGCTCTGCAATTTGCTTGTTTGCGTTTACAATTTCCTTTTCGTAAAGCAAAAGGTCGTAAAAGAGAATAAGCCTATCCTTCAAATTTTCAAGTTCTAAAACCCTTTGCTTGTCTTTTTCCTTAATTGGAAGATTGAAAGTAGCGGTATTTATAAATTCTTCAGCGTTTTCAATAGCAACGATTTTACTTGCCGTGTCTTTATTAAACTTTTGAAGAGCCGATGAAGTTTCTCTAAAAAGTTCTTTAGCGTTTCTAAAATAAGCATCGCCTAAAACATCAAGCTCAACGTTACCTTCTATTTTTTCTACGTTAAAAGAAAAATAGTCCTTATTATCAGACACCGCGGTTATTTTTGCCCTATATAAACCTTCTACCGCTAAACGGAAATTTTCATTACCTACTTTTGAAAGGTTACCAACACGGCAAACCGTTCCAACTTCATATAAATCATCAGCGGTGGGCGAATCGATTTTAACGTCTTTTTGGCAAGTTAAAAATATAAGCTTATCTTGCTTCATTGAAGCGTTAACTGCGGCAAGCGACCTTACTCTGCCAACTTCAATAGTAGTGTAAACGTTAGGAAATATTACCTTTCCCCTAACCGCCATTGCAGGCATTCCAAAAGATTCAACTTTTTCTACTTCTTTATTAATAATTTCAATTTGTTCGTTATTCATAGTTAGATTATTATATACTATAAGTAAATATTTATCAAGTATTTTTTCAAAATACTGTTCTAGTTAAAAATTTTGTGATAAAATGGTTATATGAACAAGTATTTTAATGAACAATCGTTAATATTAATTACGGGCGCATCGTCAGGGATAGGTAAAAATTTAGCGAGTATTCTTATTAAAAATTACGGCGCAAAAGTTTTAGGCGTTGCAAGAAGCGAACAAAAGCTTCAAGCGGTAAAGAACGAACTTAAAGATAATTTTTCATACCTTACGCTTGACGTTTCTAAAGAAGAAAGTTGGCAAACCATTTATAATTATATAACCGAAAACTCAATTAGCCTTACTGGAATTATAAATTCCGCAGGGGTACTTCCCGAATTTTCAAGTTTTAACGGCGAGTATTTCAATTTGAATAAAAACGTTATTGATATAAACTATTTATCGGTAGTTTATTCCGCAAAATATTTACTCCCCGTTATTAAAAAACAAACTTTTCCTACTATGATAAACGTATCAAGTTCTGCAAGCTTATGCCCTTTTGCTGGAATTTCGCTCTACTCTTCAACTAAAGCGGCGGTTACTAGATTTTCAGAGTGCTTATCCTTTGAAAATAAAAAGGTTAATATAGTAACGGTTATGCCCGGTTTTACTAAAAGTGAAGTTATGCGCAATCAAGCAATTAATGAAAAGGAAAAGGGGCTTATCGATAAAATTTCAGCAAGCCCTATAAAAGTTGCTAAAAAGATTTTGAAAAAGGCAAGTAGGGGTAAAAACCGAGTAATCACGGGGTTTGACGCTCACTTTATGAACTTTTTATATAAATTTTTTCCCAAAAGCGCTCCCCGCCTTATAGGTTGGTTTTTAAGAAAAACTAAAATGAAAGTATTTGAAAAAATTTAACAAAAAAACGAGTTCAAAACTGATGTGAACCCAAAAGTTTAGACAAAAAATTAAATTAAATATATTGGAATTGAGTTCGGTATTTTACCGGACTCATTTTCAATTTTAAAGATATTCTTTCGTTGTTGTAATAGTTAATATATTCGTGTAGCTTTTGTATG
>JAZRSR010000018.1:0-35784 GCA_045651665.1 Christensenellaceae bacterium | reverse complement strand
ACAAAAAGGTTTAGAAAAGGCAAAGGCGGAAATTTTAAAGCAAATAGTTTTTAATGACTCAAACTTGTCTAATCAACAAAAAGAAAATTTTCTAAACGTGATTGATTCTTATTCAAAAGTAAGCGATATTAAGGATATTTTAACTTTCTTAAATAACTTTAAAAAATAGAAAGAGCAAATTTTTTATAGAAATAACCAAACAATTGCAGTAGTTAAGGAATAAAGGAGAAAATTGAAATGGAATGGAAAGACCTAGCACCTTGGATTGCAATAGCAATAACATTAGCATTATCAATACTCGTGCCACTTTTTACACAAATAGCAACCAACAAGCATCAGAGAAAAATGCAAACAGAAAAATTGGAGTTTGAGAAATCACAAAATAAAATTAAAGTTTTTCAAAATTTTTTATTAGATGTCGGAGGAATAGTTGGTTCTGATGGGAGTATGAATACTGCTGGGTTAAATAAAGCGGCTTCGAGTTTGTATTCGTTGTATTTATATGCCCCAAGTGAATGGTATAAAGATATAGATGAACTTACTAAACTTGTGCCCCTGTATAAATGGGAAGAAGCGAGACCAATATTAGAAAGACTTTCGAAACAAATTGCAAAGGAATTAAACAAAACAGATCATCAGGAGGTTAAATAATGAATACAAGCACATTACAATCCTTCAAGCTGTCTGTTAACGAATTACTTGTGTGCAATGAGATGAGTGTTAGCCCCTTAATTACTGAACATCGTGGTTATGAACGTAAATTAAAAGATTTTAAAAAAGCAGTTTCTGCATATTGTCAAGATATGGGCTATATCCAATAGAAACTTACAAAAGCGGTGGATGTCCAAGAACGAGGACAAAATTACAAGGGTTTAGCTTTGCAAAATCTGCCACAAAATGGGGTAAAATCGAAGCAGGTAAAGAAAAGTGCCACACTTCACTCTTTTGCCCTTAAGCATATGGGAACCCCATATCTTATAGCGCTTTCGAAAAATAAAAATTTTTCAAGTTTCGAAAGTGAGATTTGCTCCAGAAAGTTGTGAAAAAGACAACTATTTGGAGCAAATGTAATACGTATCTAATTTTTAGTAGTATAAAAGGCGAGAATTTTCTCGCCTTTTATGTTTACGATTTACAAACTTAAAATTAAGCCGACTGACCATTTATAACTAAATAGTTTAATTAAGTTGGCGCTTGTGCAACCAAAAAGAAAGCATCAACCAAACGGTTGGTGTTTTCCTTTTGCGTTAAAGAGTTTGTGTGGGATTTGAACAAGATGGGCAATAGTAGTTTTTAATTGCTTTATATATAAAAGCGTGATATAATAAAAACATCAAACAAGTTGAGGGTTGGTATGGCTACGGCAAATGCAAAATGCGCGAATGAGATGCATCAAAAAATATTGCTCCGTGTGGGTGCAGATCAGGTGGTTTTCCCTGAAAATGAATCAGGCATCCGCCTCGCCAAGAACCTACTCAGCACCGGCTTTATTGATATGATCTCTTTGTCAAAGGATGTGTTTATGGTTGAGATCGACGTAAAAGACGAGTGGTGCGGAAAGAACTTGATCGAATTGAATCTCCGCAAAAAATACGGCTTTAACATCGTTGCCATTAAGAAGGGCGAGAAGGTCAACGTGAATATCAATCCCGAGCAGGTGCTTGATGCAGGAACTACGCTAATCGTTATTGCAAATACGGCGAAGCTTGGAAAGCTAAAGTAATATTCTTTGTAAAATTAAATCTGTTTGAATGGTTTTATTTATATCATAAAGGGGAGAACATAATGGAAATACAACTTAAAGAACTTATTGACCAAATCAAAAAAGACGGTGTAGAAGCTGCAGAATCAGAGGCACAGGCTATATTAAAAGTTGCAAATGATGAGGCTGAAAAAATAATTTTGAGCGCTAAGGCGGAAGCGAAAAGAATTTTTCAAGAAGCTAAAAAAGAAAATGAGCGTATGGTGAAATCAAGCGAGGATGCTATTCGTCAGGCGGGCCGCAATCTGCTGATTTCTTTCAGAGAAAGTGTAACGAGGGAACTCAATGCTATCATTGGCGAAAATGTTACTGCTGTATATTCATCCGATGCATTCGCAGGGCTGATTATTAGCATTGTTGAAAGCTGGGCTAAAAAGCCAGATGCAGAAGATATTTCAGTAATTTTGAATGCTCAAGACCTCAATAAGTTGGAAGAAACCTTACTGGCAGTTCTTAAAGAAAAAATGCTGAAGGGCATCACTCTGAAAGTAAATGATAATTTTGACGGTGGTTTCCGCATTGCCGTAAATAACGGTAGCGCATATTACGATTATTCTGCAGAGGCGGTTGTGGATATGCTTTCAAATTATCTTAGTCCTAAGGTTACCGAGCTTTTGAAAGAGGCGAAGGAATAATTATGGCTGAATATTATTTGATTTCGCAGTTGCCATCTTTGGATGGAATCAGTGAAAATGCTCCGCTTCCAATTACAGAGGAACGATTTACAGAGCTTTGCAACCGATTTTTAGGAAAAAGGTCGCAGGAAGCGATGAATAAGCTCTCTTTATCACCTCCTAAAAGCATTGAGATTTCGGGTTCTGTTTTGATTGATGCCTGGAATGAAAGCGAGAGAAACCTTCGGTTTGCGCTTGGTAAAGTTCGGGCAGAAAAAATGAAGAAACCATTCGATATAGAAAACAGAATATTTCCTGTGGAATATATCAAGGTAGCAAGTAAAGCAACAGAAAACGAAAATCCAATGGAAGCAGAAAAATATCTAAACAGTTACCGTTTGGAAATCTTAGAAGCGTTAAGACCTATGGATAGTTTTTCGGAGGATTATATTTTCTATTACGGACTTAAATTAAAGCTGCTTCTTCGCATAAGGCGGTTTGATACAAAGAGCGGAGAAAAAGCATACAAAAATATATACGACTCCATTTTAAATGGAGATAGGTTGGAGGCAAATAATGACCGAAAATAAAGGAAAGGTAGTAAGCATAAACGGAAATTTGGTGTCGGTAGAATTTGACGGGAACGTTTCTATGAACGAAATATGTTATGTTTATGTGGGTGATACCGCCCTTAAAAGCGAGGTTATACGTATAAAAGGCAATGTTGCTCAAGTGCAGGTTTATGAAATGACCGATGGTATTCAATGTGGGGATAGTGTTGAATTTACGGGAGATATGCTTTCGGCAGATCTCGGCCCCGGATTGCTCGGTCAGATATATGACGGACTCCAAAATCCGCTTCCTGTTTTAGCAGAACAGGCAGGCTGGTTTTTGGAAAGAGGAACTTATGCATACGGACTGAATTTGGAAAAGAAATGGGAATTTACACCGACTGCTAAGACCCACGACGTTGTTCGTGCAGGCGAATATATCGGCACAGTTCCCGAAGGCCCGTTTACACATAAAATTTTTGTTCCCTTTTATCTGCTTGGAAACTATACGATAAAATCCATTGCCGATAAGGGCGAATATACCGTTAAAGAAACGATTGCGATTTTAACCGATGAACGAGGCCGCGAAATACCTGTATCTATGTCGTTTAAGTGGCCTGTTAAACGTGCGGTAAAATGTTATAGTGAGAGATTGGCACCTGGCGAAACAATGGAAACCAAGGTGCGTCTTATTGACTCCTTCTTTCCCGTAGCAAAGGGTGGAACTTATTGTACTCCCGGACCGTTTGGCGCAGGTAAAACGGTATTGCAACATACCACATCAAAATATGCGGATGTCGATATTGTTATTATCGCCGCTTGCGGTGAGCGCGCAGGTGAAGTTGTTGAAACTCTTACTGAGTTTCCCGAACTGACTGACCCCAAAACAGGGCGTTCACTTATGGAGCGTACCATTATTATATGTAACACCTCCTCTATGCCCGTTGCATCCCGTGAAGCTTCGGTTTATACTGCGGTAACACTTGCTGAGTACTATCGCCAAATGGGACTTCATGTTCTTATGTTGGCTGACTCAACATCTCGCTGGGCACAAGCGATGCGTGAAATGTCAGGCAGACTTGAAGAAATTCCCGGTGAAGAGGCTTTCCCTGCATACCTGGAATCCTATATTGCGGCATTTTACGAAAGAGCAGGCTATGTCCGTTTACCTGACGGCAGTACCGGTTCCGTTACTATCGGCGGTACCGTATCCCCTGCAGGTGGCAACTTTGAAGAACCTGTAACACAGGCAACCTTAAAGGTTGTTGGTGCATTCCACGGTCTTTCCCGTGAACGTTCGGATGCAAGAAAGTATCCTGCCATTGACCCGCTTATCTCTTGGTCTAAATATAACAGCGTTATTGACAGCGAAAAATTGGAGTTTTGTAAAGGCATTCTTTATCAAGGTGACGAAATCGGCTCTATGATGAAGGTTGTCGGTGAAGAAGGTACTACCCTTTTAGATTACATTACATATTTAAAATCCGAAATGCTCGATGCTGTTTATCTGCAACAGAACTCCTTCGACTTGGTTGAGGCAAACTGTGGAAGATTGCGTCAACGCTATGTTACCGATAAGTTGGTATATGTTCTGGGTAGCAGTTACGCTGTCGGAAACAAAGACGACGCACGTAGCTTCTTTAACCGTATGCGTCAGAAATTTATTGACTGGAACTATACTGAGTTTGAGAGTGAGGCTTTCAAAAAAGCAGAAACCGAGATTGATGCATTGTATCGTCAGGGTGACGGTAAATTGGCCGCAACGGTCGAAAAACTATTAAAGGACGGTGACTGAACGTGAACAAAGTATATAATCGAATAGAATCCATTATTGGTAACGTTATTACTGTCCGAGCGAACGGCGTCAAGTATAAAGAATTGGCACAGATCAATACACGTTTTGGCAAGTCGTTGGCTCAGGTAAATAAGATCGAGGGAGATATTGTTTCTCTGCAGGTCTTTGCCGGAGGTCAGGGTGTTTCTACAGGAGATGAAGTGCGGTTTCTTGGTCACGAAATGCGTGTATCTTTTAGTGAAGATTTATTAGGCCGTATATTCAACGGCTCAGGTGAGCCGAGGGATAAAGGGCCTTCACTTAACGAAAATATGAAACCCATTGGCGGCCCCTCTGTTAATCCCACTAAACGTATTCTTGCCAACCGAATGATGAGGACCAACATTCCTATGATTGATATGTTCAATACCTTGGTTGTTTCTCAGAAGCTGCCCATTTTCTCCATTTCGGGCGAGCCGTACAACCAACTTCTTGCCCGAATTGCAATGCAGGCAGAAGCTGACGTAATCGTTCTTGGCGGAATGGGTCTTAAATATGATGATTTTCTGTATTTTAAGGATGCGCTTTCCAAAGGCGGAGCACTCAGCAAAACCGTTATGTATATTCATACTGCTTCCGACCCTACCGTTGAGTGTATGATGATACCCGATATGGTGTTGGCGGTAGCGGAGCAATTTGCGCTTCAGAATAAAGACGTATTGGTGCTTCTGACAGATATGACCAACTTTGCCGATGCTATGAAGGAAATTGCTATTACTCAGGAACAGGTTCCTTCTAACCGTGGATATCCAGGCGATCTGTATTCTCAGCTTGCCTCCCGTTACGAAAAAGCAGTTGACTTTGCTGATTCAGGTTCGGTAACCGTTTTAGCCGTTACTACAATGCCCGGCGATGATGTTACTCATCCCGTCCCCGACAATACCGGATATATTACCGAGGGTCAGTATTACCTTAAAGGCGGCCGTATAGAGCCGTTTGGTTCTCTTTCCAGACTAAAGCAAAACGTAAACGGCAAAACACGAAAAGATCATCGAACACTTATGGATGCGATGATTCGCCTTTATTCTTCTTACAAGGAAACGCTTGAAAAGAAAAACATGGGCTTTTCTATGAGCCGTTGGGATGAAAAATTGCTGAAATACGGTGAACTTTTTGAAGATAAGTTAATGTCGCTGTCCGTTAATCTTCCACTTGAAGATGCACTTGATTTAGGATGGAAAATTTTAGCGGATTGCTTCGAAAAAGACGAAACCGGAATTAAATCAGACCTTGCTGATGAATTTTGGCCTAAAGGTTAAGGAGGTTTGTAGTTTTGGCAAAAATCAAACTAACTAAAAACGAGTTGAAGGTACAAAAAGACGCACTTAAAATGTACCACAGATATTTGCCTACTCTGACACTGAAAAAGCAACAACTCCAATTGGAAATTCGTACAATTGAAGCCAAGGCAAAGGCTGTGAGAAAAGAACGAGAAAATCTTGAATTCGGCTTTCGTGAATGGATCGCTGTTTTTAGCGAAATGGATGCCTTTCCAAAAGGAATTATAACCGTCAGCAATATTCGCAAAGGAAAAGGAAATATTGCAGGCGTTGATATTCCTACGTTTGAGGGCGCGGATTTTAAAAGAGGAGATTATGATCTTTACGAAACACCTCTTTGGGTGGATATCGCCGCAAACCATATGGAAAAGGCAATGTCCCTTGATTTAGAGGCGGAAGTGTTAGATGAACAGGTCAGACTATTAGAGATTGAATTGCTTTCAACTTCTCAAAGAGTCAACCTGTTTGAAAAGGTTAAAATCCCCGAAACCGAGGAAAATATCAAAAAAATATCGATTTATATGGCAGACCAACAGGTTAGTGCCGTAGTGCGTTCAAAAATATCAAAACGAAAGATAGCCCTTCGTAATGCTGTGGCTTCCGAAAAGGAGGTTTATTCATTATGATAGTGCCTATGAAAAAAGTATCTCTTATTATTAGAGAAAACAAAAAGGACGAAACCCTGAAAAAGCTTCGCAAATTAGGAATTGTTCACATTGAGATTGCTGAAGGAGCCGGGGAACGACTTGCCTCGCTCCAAGAACAAATTGCTTTACTTGAAAGTGCGATCTTTACGATTGGCAAAAGGAAAAACGTAGAGCAAAAAGAGGTGAGCACTGCAGAGGCTTTGTCCGTTGCAACGAGAATTCAAACTCTCGATGCGGAGAAAAAGCAGTGCGTGGCAGAACGAATTGAACTCAGCTCCGAGCTTGACCGCATAAAAAGCTGGGGTGATATTGATCCGAGTAGTTTAAGCGATTTAGAATCAAAAGGTTATGAGATATCCTTTTATGAGATGCCAAAGACCGAATATGAGTTGCTTCCCGAAAGCATTAAAACCGTTCGGATTGACGCAACAAAATCGATCGTTAGATTTATGCTGCTCAAATCCATTAAGGAAGAGTTTGACGAAGATGTTTCGTCGCTAAATGTATACCGTTTAGCTCTGCCACAGATTTCTACAAGTAATATGAAGCAACGGCTCTTGGAACTTAGTACTCGTATGGACGAAATAGACGAAACGATTTCCGTCAATGCTTGTTATGTTGAGAGCATTAAAAAAGCAGTTCAATCTATCGAAAAGGAAATTAAATTTGAAACCTACGCTACGGGTATGGCAGACGAAAAGTTATCGCCCGAAAGTGAGACATCACTTACCGTTTCCTATTTCACAGGTTATATTGAAGTTGAAAATCTTGATAGGCTCAAGCAAACTGCCCAAAGCAATTCGTGGGGACTTCTCGTGGAAGAGCCTTCGGTTGAGGATAATGTTCCCACCAAGCTTAAAAACAATAAATTTGTAAGTCTTATTTATCCGTTGACCGACTTTTTGGGCACTGTTCCCGGATATTTTGAGTATGACATTTCGGGTTGGTTCTTGGCATTTATACTCATATTCTTCGGAATTATTTTCGGTGACGGAGGATACGGATTACTCATCTGTGCTATTGCGGCAATCCCGATTATAAAATCGCTCATTGCCAAAAAGCAGATTTCGCCAATGTTTTTGCTTGTGGGATTGTTCGGACTCTCAACTGTTTTGTGGGGAACGCTTACTTGCACTTGGTTTGGACTTTCTCCGGAGCAGTTGCCTGCGTGGCTTAAGAGCTTATCCATACCGGTAATTTCAAATGTATATGCCGATAAGATATGGTATCCGTTCTGGACTAATGGCGCAGCAGGGCTGACTACGGCTCAAAATCTTCAGATATTCTGTTTCTCATTGGCGCTGATACAGCTAACAGTGGCGCATATAAAAGGTGCTTTGAGAAATAAAGGGTCTATTAAAATGCTGGGTGATATCGGTTCGATATTACAGCTTTTAGGTATTTACTATTTAGTGCTAAGCCTTGTTGTAAATGCCGAGGTGTTCAGCTTTGGGCTGATTATCGGCTCAATTCCCGTAGGAACAGCTGCTATCGCATTAATTGGTATAGGATTTGTTCTAAGCTTCGTATTTTCTAACTATGAAGGAAGCATTATTAAATCCATACTTTCAAGTCTTACCAACATTGTGTCGGTTTTGCTTGGTGTGGTAAATGTGTTTTCGGATATTGTTTCGTATATACGACTTTGGGCGGTCGGCCTTGCAGGTGCCGCAATCTCTGCTACAGTTAATGAGTTGGCAGGACCGTTACTTGGCAATTTTATGTTTATGATACTTGCCATCGTTCTGTTGGTGTTTGGACACGGACTGAATATGATTTTAAACATTCTTTCCGTTATCGTTCACGGAATCAGACTTAACACCTTAGAGTTCTCCTCACATTTAGATATGTCGTGGAGTGGGCATAAATTCAAACCATTTAAAGAATAAATTGATTAAAGGAGAATCATTATGAATTTAGGATTATTAGGAACAGCATTGGCAATGGGTATTGCCGCAATCGGCTCGGCAATCGGTATCGGTATTGCGGGTCAAGCCTCAATCGGGTCTTGGAAAAAGTGTTATATGAGCAATAAAGCAGCACCCTTTATTCTTATTGCATTCGCAGGTGCGCCTCTTACACAGACTATTTACGGCTTCCTTTTGATGCAACAGATGATGGGTTCCTCTGCCGATCCTGCCTTTTTGCTCGGTCTCGGAATTGCATCCGGTGTAGCCATGGCTTTCTCAGCTGTTTTTCAGGGCAAAGCAGGTGCTGCAGGTGCCGATGCTTTAGCTGAAACAGGAAAAGGCTTTTCACAGTACCTCACTGTTGTCGGTCTTTGCGAAACCGTTGCATTGTTCGCACTTGTTTTTAGTATAGTAGCGCTTGGATAAACAGACTTATAAACATTAAAAAGAGACTAAAAGCATAGCCCTCGTCCTATATTGGAGCGAGGGCTTTCTCAAACCTCAATATCTGCATCGCTGTAGTCAAAGAAAACACCTACGGCGAAATCGCAGCTTCCGAAGGAGGTCTGTCTCAAAATGTAGGACAGACCTCTCCAAAAGCAAAACCTTGCACGGATTTGCGAAAATGAAGCCGATATTTACAGTTTATTCTTTTCTGCCGTTGGGCTGTATAGCGCAAAAGTATAGAGAAATCAAGGACTTTTGTGCTGTTTTTGCCTATCTCGTGATATTAGATAAATGGTAGGAAGGTAAAAATGCGAATTTTCTGAAGGAAATATCGTATCCTCACATTCTCCGTCTTGAAAAAAGCCGTAAAATATGGTAAAACAGAATACCAAATAAAAAACACGAAAGGAGGGATACCTATGACGGCAAAAAAGAAAAAAGTGTAAGGCAATATGAGGATCATGGCGTTTCAAGGCAGAGACTATGCAAGGATAGAAATTTTTGTAGGCGATTTAGAAGTTGTGAGAAGTTCTGATATAACGGATGAAGATATTTTTAGAAGATTTACCAGGACATAACCCAAATTGGTGGCGCAAGGTAGAAGTCGGATATATATTAAACTTAAAAGGAGAAAGGAAAAATAAAATTCCTTACGATTATAATTCCTAAAGCGAATAGAGTAAAAGGCGAGAATTTTCTCGCCTTTTGTTTTTATGGTTTACAAACTTAAAATCACGCCGACAGACCATTTATAAGAAAATAGTTCAATTAAGTTGGCGCCCCCGCAACCAAAACAAAAACGGATAGGCAAAGGCGTTCCCTATAAGGGATTTTTAGAGAATTAAAAATTTATAGGAAATTGCACTTTCGAGCGGAGAAAAATCGGATTCCTTTACGGGGTCTGATTTTTTTGTTTAACTCTCGTTATTAAATGGCGAGAGTTTTCTTTATACAATCTTAATGCCGACGAGAAAAATCATAACGTATTCTTTATAAAAAATATAGTACAATAATTAATGAAGAAAGATATTCTAGAGGTGCGTTTATGGAAGTTAAAACAAAATTCAAATTATCTTCCTTTCAAATTATTTTACTCGGTTTTGCAGCAGTAATTTTTATTGGAGCATTTTTACTTTGCCTTCCTATATCAAGTAAATCGAGCGAATGGACTTCCTTTATTGATTCTTTGTTTACGTCAACGTCAGCTGTATGTGTGACTGGGCTTGTTGTTTTTGATACGGCAACGCATTGGACGATTTTTGGGCAAATAATAATATTGATTTTAATTCAAATCGGTGGTATGGGTATTGTAACGGTAGCGATATCGTTTGCGCTACTTTCAGGTAAAAAAATTGGTCTTTTTAGTCGTGGCACGATGAAAGAAGCAATATCTGCTCCAAGCGTAGGCGGCATAGTTCGTTTAGTTGGCTTTATAATAAAAGGAATATTTGTTATAGAACTAATCGGAACTTTAATAATGCTTCCCATTTTTTGTAAAGATTATGGAGTTGAAGGAATTTGGATGGCAATATTTCACTCTGTATCTGCATTTTGCAATGCGGGGTTTGATATTATGGGGACGAAAAGTGGAGATTTCAGTTCGCTAACAAATTTTTCTGCACAACCCATAATTAATATAACTGTTATGTTGTTAATTGTAATAGGCGGTATTGGTTTTCTTGTATGGGAAGACGTTTGCAAACATAAATGGAGCGTAAAGAAATATAGAACTCAAAGTAAAGTCGTTCTACTTGTAACGGGACTTTTAATCTTTATCCCTTCTGTTTATTTCTTTTTCTTTGAGTTTACTACTTTACCGATAGGTGAAAGAATTCTCGTTTCTTTATTTCAAGCCATAACTCCGAGAACGGCAGGATTTAATACGGCAAATATAACCGCTATTAGTGGAACAGGCTTGTTGCTTATGATAATTCTTATGTTAATTGGAGGCTCGCCGGGTTCTACGGCAGGCGGTATGAAAACGACTACGGTTGCGGTATTATTCTCATCTGCAATATCCGTATTCAAGAAAAAAGACAATGCAGAACTTATGAAACGTAGAATAGATGATGATACTGTTAAGAATGCTATTACAATATTCTTGATGTACGTAACGTTGTTTGTGCTTGGCGGAATGATAATAAGTTCCATTGAAGGGTTGCCAATTATGACATGCCTTTTTGAAACGGCATCGGCAATCGGTACGGTTGGATTAACTCTAGGTATTACGCCATCTCTTGGGATAATATCGAAAATAATATTGATGATTTTGATGTTTTTTGGTCGTGTTGGCGGGTTAACCCTTATATATGCAACTTTAGGTGGAAATAAAAAACAAGTTTCAAAGTTGCCAATAGACAACATAACGGTAGGTTAAGGAGAAGATATATGAAGAAAAAATCAATTTTGCTTATTGGGCTTGGTCGTTTTGGAAAGCATATCGCTATGAAATTAAACGAACTTGGACACGAAATTATGGCAGTTGATCATGACGAAGAAAAGGTCAATGAGATTATGCCTATTGTAACTAATGGACAAATTGGCGATAGTACAAACGAATTATTTTTACGTTCGCTTGGCGTGGATAATTACGACGTTTGTATTGTCACCATCGGAGGCGATTTTCAAAGTTCGCTTGAAACTACTTGTTTATTGAAAGAACTTGGGGCGAAAAAAGTTGTTTCGCGTGCTGAACGTGATGGACAGGCAAAATTCTTATTACGGAACGGTGCGGACGAAATAGTATATCCCGAAAAGCAACTTGCGTCTTGGATGGCGATTCGGTATAGCGCAGACCATATTCTCGACTATATAGAGTTAGATGAATCTTGTTCGATTTTTGAGGTTTCCGTTCCAAAAGAATGGATAGGTAAAAGTATTTTGCAAATTGATATACGCAAGAAATACAAAGTTAATATCATAGCGATTAAGGAAAATGGAAAAATAAATGCAATGTTTGCGCCTGACACTGTATTAACATCAAAGAAAACGTTGCTCGTGTGTGGAGAGTATAAAGCGTTGAAAAAGTGTTTTAATATATAAAAACGGTAAAAATACAAATTTATAAGGAGGTTACATAATGGAAAACGAAGTGTTAAGAGATATATTATTAGTAATAACTGTGTTGGCTGTTTTTGTTTTCGGCTTTTTCGTTATGAAACGTCTTGACAAATTTTTGAACGAGAATAATAAACCGTATTTTAGAGAAGATGAAGAAAAACCGACACGAATCATACATAACGAAGATGCATCGGACGAAGAAATCCTTTCAGACATAAAAAAGATTAGAGAAAAAGGTGGCAAGAGGAAAGTAGTTATTTCCAATGAAGATGACTCTTGTGATGGATAAAATAATTAAGGAGCATAGGTTG
The DNA here is from genome assembly GCA_045651665.1 of Christensenellaceae bacterium. Taxonomy (GTDB): domain Bacteria; phylum Bacillota; class Clostridia; order Christensenellales; family Borkfalkiaceae; genus HGM11412. Next base: position 23,368 of record JAZRSR010000018.1, on the reverse strand, counting down.
TAATAGATTTTTTTGAAAAGATATGTTACAATAGAAATGTAAAAAATAAACAGGAGATGAAGTATGGTGCAAAATGCGGAAAAACAATCCAAGAAAAAAGAGCATATTTTAGTTGGGCTATCTTCTGCTCCTTCCAATTCAAAAATTGTTGAAACAGCATCGAAAATGGCAAGAGCGTTTGACGCTAATCTTACAGCGTTGTATATAAAAACTTCCCAAAGTGAAGTCTTATCAGAGGAAAATGCAAAGCGATTACAAAATAATATAAAGTTTGCAGAACGAATGGGAGCAACGATTGTGACCGTTTATGGTGAAGACGTAGCTCTTCAAATGGCTGAATACGCAAAAACGTCAGGGGCTACCAAAATCGTTATCGGTAGAAATGCAACGAAAAGAGCGGGAATTATACGAAAACTTACTCTTGCGGATAAATTGATTGCTCTTGCTACGAATATAGATATTCATATTATTCCTGATGCTGATTCTGACTTAAAAGAACAAAAAGAAACTTTATTTAAGAAAATAAATGCTTTGTCTATTGTCAAAGACCTTGCAATAAGTTTTGGAGTAATTATAGTTACTTCTTTAATTGGACTATTTTTTGCCTATCTTGGCTTTTCTGAAGCTAATATTATAACGCTTTACATTCTTGGTGTGTTGATAACATCTATAGTTACGAGCAGTAAATTAGCGTGGGGATTTTGTTCGGTAGCAAGCGTATTGATATTTAATTTTCTATTTACAAAGCCAAGATTTTCATTAATGGCTTACGGTGACGGATATCCTATTACGTTTGCGATTATGTTTGTTGCTTCTTTAATTACGGGTAGTTTGGCGTCTAAAATGCATAACCAAACGAAACAATCTTCACAAGCGGCATATCGAACGAAAATTCTTTTTGATGCTAATCGGTTATTACAACGTGCAAGCGACGACGAAGAAGTTCTGAAAATAACGGCGGAGCAATTAAAAAAGTTATTAAATAGAGAAATTGTTATTTTTAAGCAAAATAAAGATGCTTTGCAAACTCTCGTTTATGCGTTAGATGATTCATTTCAGATGGGAGAAAAGGAACTTAATATAGCTACGAGCATACTTATAAACCATTTTTATGATTATAAAGATGCTCAACTAAGATGTGATTACTATCCCCTTAAAACGCAATTACGAACATATGGTATCGTTGCCGTATATAAGAATGAAAAAGAAATTGATTCTTTTGAAAATAGTATTGTATTATCACTTGTGGGTGAATGTGCGTTAGCTCTTGAAAATCTTTTTAACGCAAAAGAAAAAGAACTTGCCGCAGTGCTTGCCGAAAATGAACAATTGCGTGCAAATCTACTTCGTGCAATTTCACACGACTTGCGTACTCCGTTGACTGCTATTTCGGGAAATGCGAGCAATCTTATTTCGAACGCATCTTCCTTTGACGAACAGACTAAATTATCAATTTATAACGACATTTACAACGATTCAATGTGGCTTATAAATCTTGTTGAAAACTTGTTGTCCATAACTCGCCTTGAAGAAGGCAGAATGAATCTAAACTTCACGGCTGAACTTATTGACGAGGTTGTGGCTGAAGCCGTTAAACACGTTCATATGCGTCAAGGTGGACAAAAAATAACCGTAGTCCATAAAGATGAATTTTTGCTTGCAAAAATGGATACACGCTTAATTATTCAAGTTATTATCAATATCCTTGATAACGCTATAAAATATACGCCGAGAGATTCAATGATAACGGTAACCACTGAAAAGCAAAAAGACAAAGCAATAATTAGTATTGCCGACAACGGCGCAGGTATTCCTGATGAATTAAAAGAGCGCGTGTTTGATATGTTTTATACAGGAGCGAATAAGTTAGCCGATAGCCGTAGAAGCATTGGGTTAGGTCTTTCGCTTTGCAAATCTATAATTAGCGTGCACGGCGGAGAAATTTTTGTAAAAGACAACGTGCCGAGTGGCGCTATATTTACCTTTACTTTACCTATTGGAGAGATAAAAATAAATGAATAATCCTGTGATATTGATAGTTGAAGATGACGCGCCTATCCGTAATTTAATTACGACTACGTTAAAGGCGCACGAATACAAATACTTAACCGCTCAAAACGGAGAAAACGCAATAATGCAAGCATCTTCACACAATCCCGATATTGTTTTGCTTGATTTAGGTCTTCCTGATATTGACGGGATAGAGGTAATAAAAAAGATACGAACTTGGTCGGAAATGCCAATTATCGTTATTAGTGCCAGAAGTGAAGATAATGATAAAATAGAAGCGTTGGATGCAGGCGCTGATGATTATTTAACCAAACCGTTTTCTGTGGAAGAATTGCTTGCGAGAATTCGTGTTACCACACGAAGATTGTCTGTCTTGCATTCAGCAATGCAATCGGATTCACTATTTATAAACGGTAATCTTAAAATTGATTATGCCGCAGGTTGCGCGTATATCAACGGCAACGAATTGCATTTAACACCTATTGAATATAAATTGCTGTGTTTACTTTCTCAAAACGTAGGGAAAGTTCTCACCCATACCTTTATAACTCAAAAGATTTGGGGCGCGGCTTGGGAAAGCAACGTTGCGTCCTTGCGTGTATTTATGGCAACGCTTCGAAAGAAGATTGAAATAGAACCAGATTCTCCACAGTATATTCAAACGCATATTGGCGTTGGATATAGAATGATGAGAATAGAATAACATTTAGGAGGAAATAAATGGACGTTTTACCGCGATATTACACGGTAAATTTAAGTTTTGTAAAACCAAAATAGAATTTTCCAAAACGATATATCTGTGTAAGTTAAACGTTCCTATTAAGCGATTGTGTTAATTGATAAAAGATAAGTTAAATAAATTTTTTATTAGGAGAATTAAATGGATATTTTTTATCACCTACTTTTACAATTTATACTAATTTTACTTAACGCTTTTTTTGCAGCGACGGAAATCGCTATAATTTCCTTAAACGAGAAGAAAGTAAAAGCCCGTGCAGAAGAAGGTGACAAAAAAGCCGTTAAAATGTTAAATATCATCAAAGATCCAACGAAATTCTTATCGACGATTCAAATCGGCATTACTCTTGCGGGATTTCTTGGCTCGGCATTTGCAGCAGACAATTTTGCTGAAAGACTTTCAGGTTGGCTCGTTACGACGTTTAACGTTTCAGCACAAGGTGCAAGCGTTATCAATACTGTTTCAGTTATCATAATTACTTTGATACTTTCTTATTTTACACTCGTTTTAGGTGAGCTTGTCCCTAAACGTTGGGCTATGAAACATAAAGAAAAACTTGCAAACGAAGTATGTGGGGTTATTTCTGTTTTGACGGTTATCTTAAAACCTGTTATATGGTTTTTAACCGTCTCTACGAACGGTGTTCTACGTTTGTTTGGCGTAAATCCTAATGAGAAAGAAGAATCTGTATCTGAAGAAGATATTGTTTTAATGCTTGATGCAGGAGGCGACGAAGGAACGCTTAATAAAGAAGATATTAAATATATTAAAAACGTATTTAAACTCGACGGGATGACCGCCGAAGAGGTAATGACACCAAGAATGAGTCTTGTACGCTTAGCAGATACTGCTTCTGACGAAGAAATTATGCAAGTAATCAAAACCGAAGGTTATTCTCGTATCCCTGTTTATTCTGGAGATGTGGATAATATTATTGGCGTTTTATATGCGCGTGATTATCTTTTAAAGCGTAGTAATTCGGATTTTGAATTAAAACAAATCTTAAAAGAACCTATTTTTATTCCTAAGACCAAGCGTTTGGACGTACTGTTTAAGGAAATGCAAAAAGCGCATTCTCATATTGTTATTCTTATTGACGAATACGGAATGACGGCAGGAATAGTTACGATGGAAGACATTTTAGAGGAGCTTGTAGGCGAAATTTGGGATGAACAAGATGAACCAACCGAACTCATTATTAATGAAACGGACACAACTTTTCGTGTAAAAACAAGCATTTCCGTAGAAACTTTCTTTGATTATTTTAATCTTTTGCCTAACACAAATATAAAATCTGCTACTGTAAACGGTTGGATCATGGAAATTAACGAAGGTATTCCCAACGAAGGATATTCTTTTACATATGATAAACTAATAATTACAGTTACAAAAGTAAAAAATACGCAAACTCAAGAGATTAAAGTAGATGTTTCGTCGAAAAATTAAGTAAAATAACCGACAAAAAATGCTAAAATTTTAGCAAAAAATAGGCAGATATCCAAGAACGTGGACATCTGCCTATTGACTTTTATAGATTCTTATTATAAAATAGAATTACAAACACGAACATATGTTTAGATTATGCTTTGTGTGGGTATATATAATTAAGAGGTATTTGCCCCTTTGTTAAGTCTGCAAGCATCGGCAGGCTATGTTTAGCGTATATTTTTACGCTTATGAGGGTAGCTTCTCACATTTGCTCAAAGTCGTTTTATATAAAGGGAAACAAAACGGCTTTCGGGGAGGACTTGAACTAAATTCAACAGATATCAAGGGCAGATTTTACGACTAATTTCGTAAAGTCTGCCCCTTTTTTGTTTTTATAAATGTTAAATGTTTGTGTCTTGAAGAATAGCTCCTAGCTGGAGAAAAGCAAGTTTATTTTCTCCCTTGCTACTCGTTCATTGCAATACACAAAATTAAACTCACCACTAATCTGCATATCTGCAACAGAGAAGGTGGCAAGGTCGTCACGGCATCGGGAGATAGGTTCATAGGCAAAGGTAATCGCACCGTTGTTTGCCACAATGTCGCAAATCACGGAAAAATTACTGACAGAGATACAACGCTTAAAGTTGTCAAGGGAAAAACCTCGGTCTGTAATTGCATTATGCAATAATGTTCTCGTTCCCGAATACGGCTCTCTGACCACAATGTCCTTTGAAAAAATATCTTCAAGGGTCACGGTCTTATTGGCAAAAGGATGGCTTTTTGCACAGACCCCTACAAACGCTTCTTTTTTGTAAAGGTGGTAGCCATATTTGGATTTGTCAAATACACCCTCTATAATAGCAAAATCGATCTCTGCCTTTTCAAGCATACGTAAAAGAACTTCGGTGTTATCAACGATCAAATCGAGCGTATGGTTTGGCTCTTGCAGAAAGGAACGAATCTCCGGCACGATAACAAATTCGCCAATAGTTTTGGTTGCACCAACGGTCATATGAACGGTATCTGTGGGCATAAACTTTTCACGGATGTCAGTTTCCTCTGCCTTGATGCTATCAAAATAACGCTTTAGCCGCTGGGCGTTCTTTGTTCTTGATAGTGTCCGTCCATCATACTCGAACAACTTCACACCGTAATAATTCTCCAAATAATGAATATGTTGCGTGACACCCGGCTGTGTCATATTCAGTTTTTCCGCCGTTCTGCGATAGTTCATTTCATCATAAAGGGCAAGGAAGGTAAGCACTCTGTAATCTAACATAACAATCTCCAATTAACTCATATTATCATCCGATAATAAATGATAATTTGATTTTATCATAAAACCGTAGTATAATCAAGAGGTGTAAGTGAAAGTAGGAGATTGTTTATGAAAGTATTAAAAGTTTTTCCCGGAATAATATTATCCGTAGGTGTGGCTCTTCTTGCGTGCTGGCTTGAAAGTCTGCTGCCTATCCACCTTATTGGCTCTGCCGTTATTGCAATGTTCATCGGTATGGTCCTCAATCGTTTTTTGAGGAATACAAAAGTCTTTGCGTCGGGGCTCAAATTTACATCCAAGAAGATTTTGAAATTTGCCATTATTCTGCTTGGCTTGTCCCTCAATATTATGACTATCCTCAACGTAGGTAAAATGTCGCTTACCGTTATGATATTTACTTTACTTACTTGTTTTGGCGGTGGTTATTTTATCGGTAAGGCGTTGGGACTCAATTGGAAGCTCTCAAACCTTATCTCTGCCGGTACGGGTATTTGCGGTGGCTCTGCCATTGCCGCTATTGCCCCGACTATCGATGCAGACGATAACGATGTAGCTTATGCTATGTCTGCTACTTTTCTGTTCGATATGGCAATGATCGTATTGTTTCCCATTATGGGACAAGCGATGGGAATGACCGATCAGGCATTCGGTATTTGGGCGGGAACGGCAGTTAACGATACTTCTTCCGTTGTTGCGACCGGCTATGCCTTCTCAGAAGGCGCAGGTGATTTTGCCACAATGGTAAAGCTCACAAGAACCCTTGCGATTATTCCCACCGTTATTACCTTTGCTTTTGTGCAGCTCCGTCTTAAGCGCAAAGAAGCTCTTGCAAACAGCAAAAACGGAAGCGAACTGAAGGCAAATTTTAGCATTGCAAAGATATTTCCTTGGTTTATTCTCGGGTTTCTTGCAATGTCTATTGTAGCAAGCGTGTTCCCAATTCCTACCGCTGTTGTATCCGGCACCAAGAGTGCAAGCAAATTCCTTATGGTATGTGCATTGGCAGCCATCGGTTTGAACACATCCTTCTCAAGCATGAAGAAAGCCGGTATCCGTCCGATGATCCACGGTTTTATCATCTCGGCGTTGGTCGTTGTCGTTGCGTTGTTGGTAGAAATGGCAATGGGAATCGTATAAAGAGAAATAACACTATAAGAGAGCAATGAATAAATTATTCGATGCGAGTTACACGGTATTATAAACTACAATTTATCGAATTGTTTTGTGTCGACATCTAAATCGGTGCAACTTGCCATAAAAAAAAGAACAACCACTCGATTGTTCTTTTTTGTAAAACAATAAACCCCCAGATAGTCTGGGGGTACAGTAAAGGTTAACCGTTGAGAAAATTCCTCCGTTTGTGTAAAATGGAAAAGCGACCTGCCAGTTGCAAACCAAGAAACAAACGGAGGAATAATGAAAAAAGGAATTTTCACTGGGAATAGTTTATCACATACAAAATGGAATTGCAAGTATCATATAGTATTTGCGCCTAAATATCGTCGAAAAGTATTTTTCGAGGATAAAAGAGAAGAGATAAGAGAAATATTAAGGACATTATGCAAATGGAAGGGGGTTGAGATAATAGAGGGAGAAGTGTGTCCAGACCACATACATTTGCTACTCTCAATTCCACCCAAAATTAGCGTTTCGGGATTTATGGGATATCTCAAAGGAAAGAGCAGGCTAATGATTTTTCAAAAATATGGCAACTTGAAGTTTGCATACCGAAATCGCGAATTTTGGTGCAGGGGATTTTACGTTTATACGTCTGGTAAAGATACAAAGTCAATAAAAGAGTATATAGCAAACCAACTAAGCCAAGATAAAGAAGCGGAGCAATTAAGTATATTTGACCCAAGAGACCCGTTCACGGGTAGCAAGTAAGAGGTGCGTGACTGGCAGGTCGTTTAAATACGCACTTGTGCGTAAGCCAGTTTCCTTAGGGCTTATTGCCCGAAAATGAAAAACCACCAGCTAGGCTGGTGGATATTTATTTTTAACTTTGAAATGCTAAAACGCTAGTTATTTCTTTGTAAATCTTTGGCGATAAAAGCGCTAAAATCTACATTATTTTCGCTTATTTTACATAGTTTTACAATTTTGAACAAAAATATATAAAATATTTTATACGAAAACAGTTTATTTTGTTCAAAATTAATGTTATAATGTTGCTATGACTTTGATAGGAGATATATAAAATGCAAAATAAAATAGTTGTACTTCAAGATAGTGAACAAGCGATAGCAAATCTTATAACGGTAATTGAAGATACGCCTGGTTTTGAAATAGTGGGAACTTCTATCGACGGGGAGACGGGGCTTAAGTTAATTGAAAAATATAAGCCTGATTACGTTATAGCGTCGATTGTGTTAAAATCAATTGATGGGTTTGGGGTTATGGAAAAAGTTAGTAGTATAAGCCCGAAGACTGAAATTATTGTTGTTAGTTCTTTTACGAGCGAAAGCATAATAACGAGAGCGCTTAATTCGGGAGCGTTATATTACATAGCAAAGCCGTTTAAGAGTGATATTATTAAAAATAGGCTTATTGAACTTTCAAGCAAGGTTGAAGCGAAAGAAATTTCTAACGGAATTGAAAAGAGAAAGAGCACGCTTGACGAAAAGATTAGCAAAATTTTTATATCGGTTGGGATTCCACCGCATATCAAGGGCTATTACTATTTGAGAGAAGGGGTTAAAATGGCTATTGAAAATCCTGAAATTATTAATAATATAACCAAGCAATTATATCCTAAAATCGGAGAAAAATTTTCAACTACGGCAAGCAAGGTGGAAAGGGCTATTCGCCACGCAATAGAAGTTGCTTTTAATAGGGGGAGAATTGAAACGATAAACTCAATGCTTGGTATTCGCGCCTACGTTGGTAACGAAAAGCCAACGAACGGTGAGTTCATTGCACTTATTGCCGATAAAATGCTACTTGAAGGAGCGTAAATATAAAAATTTACGATAGTGGGTTATCATTGTTACAACCGGTAGTCGCATAAATTGAATTTTATAAAAAATTAATAACGGCAAGGCGATTTCGCCTTGCCGTTTAGTCTATTATGCTTTATGTAGCTTAAAAACGCTATAAATTTCATCCGTTGAAAACTTTGTTTTCAAAACTATTCCGCCCTCAACTTTCTCAAAATCAATCGCGCAACCTGTACCTAAAAATTCAACTTTTGATATATCTTGCTCGCAAGGGATAAAGTTTGCGTTAAAATTTTTAGCCGTTGCGTATACCGACTCTTTGGTTTGAGTGAAAAAAACGCCGTTCTTTTTATAGGGAGCGCAAGGGCGAGTTTCAAATATTGATTCGCCGTACTTTTTAAGCCAGTTGCCAAAATCGTTAAGAACTTTTATTGCGTTTCTCGGCATTCTACCGTCAGGTTGTGGGGATACGTTGAGCGCAAGATTTCCGCCTTTGCAAACGATTTCTAACAACAGTTCGATAAGTTCTTCGGGTGATTTATAATCGTCGTCGTATACGTAATGGAAACTTTTACCTATCGTTAAACAACTTTCCCAAGGAACGTTTATAACGTTATCGGGTATCATCATTTCGGGGGTTATATAATTTTCAAATTCCCCGCCTGCCGTTCTATCTGCAACGATAAGTTCGGGGTTAATTTCTCTAAGGCGTGGAACGATTTTTTCCATTTGAATATCCAAACCGTGTTTTTTGCAAACCTGACCACCGTCAAGCCACAAAATATCAATCTTGCCGTAGTCTTTAACGAGTTCTTCCATTTGGGTGTGAACGTAATCGGTAAACGCTTGCCATTTTTCAGGGCGTTTAGTTATATCGTAAGTGGGCATCCTTGAAGTTTCGCCGTTAAAATTCGTTTCCCAATAATCGTCGTTATGCCAGTCTGGCTTTGAAAAATATGCGCCGATTTTAATACCCTTTTCCCTAAACGCGTTGAAAACTTGTTTTACGATATCCGCGCGCTCGCTATTTGAATAAGGGCACTCTTTATCCGTTACCTTAAAGTCCGTTTGCTTTGTGTCAAACATACAAAAACCATCGTGGTGTTTGGTTGTGAAAATTAAATACTTAAAGCAGTTGTTAGATGCGAGTTCCGCCCACTCGGTAGGGTTAAAGCGCACGGGATTAAAAGATTTTTTCAATGAAAAATACTCGTCTCTTATTTTTTTGCCGTCGTCATATAAATTAGGGGAATCGCCGTGTTCGCAATCGGCTCTCGACCACTCTTTTTCTTTGTCAACAAGCCCCCAAGAAGCAAGCATACCCAGTTGATTGTATAATCCCCAATGGACCATAAAACCAAGTTTCATATCCTTAAACTCTTCAAGTTTATTCTTTATGATTGCTGACGGTTCAACGTAGCTTTTTTCAGATGAATAGTTATGAACGCCGTTTATAATAATGCTTTCGCCGTCGTCAATTAAATTTTCAATTTTACTCATATTTTTATAGCCTTTTGCAAATAATTTTATTTTTTATAATAGTGTAGCATAGGGCATAAGGTTTTTCAATACTTAAAAGCAAAAAGGGATATTTTCGTTGCATTATTTTTAGTAGATAATTGATATTTTATAATGGTTGTGGTATCATTAAGTAAAAAGTATAAAGCAGGTTTAATTATGAGAGAAACTATTAAAATTGAAAATCCTTTTGAAAAAATTTGTGATTTGCACGTTCACTCAACGTTTTCGGACGGAACTTTAACGCCCGAGCAAATTTTACGCCTTGCTAAAGAAACGGGGTTATCCGCCGTTGCGCTAACTGACCATAATACCGTTGACGGGTTAGAAGATTTTTTAATCGCAAGTAAAAATTATAACGTTGAAGCGGTGTTAGGTGTTGAAATTTCATCTATTTACGAGCAAACGGAACTCCACGTGTTAGCGCTGTTTATAAGTAAAGAAAAATTTTGCTTGGTCAAGGACTTTTTGCAAACGGCAAACCGAAGAAAAGAAGAAAGCAATAAGCTTCTCGCCCAGCGTTTAGTTGACGGGGGATACGATATTGATTACGATAAAATTAAGGAGCAAGCAGGCGGTTTTATAAACAGGGTTCATTTTGCAAAAGCGTTAATAGAAAAAGGCTATATAAAATCGGTAAACGAAGGTTTTGAAACGTTGTTATCTGAAAACGGTGGATTTTACGTTCCGCCTAAAAGGCTTACAACTTTTGAAGTTTTAGATTTTATAAAATCTATAAATGCAGTTTCCGTGTTAGCGCACCCGCTACTTGATTTAAGCAAGGAAGAACTCGTAAAATTAATTCCCCAAGCAAAAGAGCACGGGCTTATAGCGATAGAAGGTAGATATTCTAAATACAGTTTAGAGGAGCAAGAATTTTCAGAAAAAATCGCAAAAGAATTTGATTTATTATTAAGCGGTGGTAGTGATTTTCACGGCGAGAACAAACCCGATATTAAACTTGGCAAAGGTATGGGAAATCTCAAAATTCCTTACGACTACGTTATAAAAATGAAAGGGAAAATTCAATAGTAAAAAAGAACGGCGCGCCGTTCTTTTTTATTTTAATACGGTTTTTATTATCTTAAACCTTAGTGATTTTGGTAAGGCGTTTAATAAAAGTAAAAGTTTGTTTCTGTTAAGCGAATAAGCAAATTTTGGTTTTTTGATATTTACTATTTTCATCGCTTTTTTCGCTATTTTTTCAGGGGAAACACACTTTGCCTCAACGCTTTCAACAATTTTTTTGAAGCGTTTAGAATTTACTTTATAGAGTTCTGTTTTTTCGCAAAACTTGTCAAGCGCGGTGGTTGAAACGCCAAGCATATCCGTTTTAACCGCCCCAGCCCTTATTACCGAAACGAAAATATCTAAAAGTTGCAGTTCCATTTTAAGCGAATAAGCGTAAGCGTCGAGCGCGCGTTTAGATATTGCGTAAATTCCGGTAAAAGGCAACGGGTCTAGCGGGGCAAGTTCGCTAGTTACCATAACTATTCTTGATTTTTTATCAAGGAGTGGTAAAAAAGTTTTGTTAACGTTAAACGCCCCGTATAAATTGATTTTGAAGGTTCTATCAAACTCGTCTTCGCCTATTTCAACAAGCGAATTAAGAGTGTAAATGCCTGCAAAGTGAACGATTGCAAATATATTATTAGTTATTTTTTTAATTTGCTCGAAAGCAAAACTTAAACCTTCTAAACTCGTTACGTCTACTAAAATAGGAATAACGTTTGGTTTTGATTGTTCAACTTTTTTATCGAGCGCAAAAACGGTGTACCCGCAGTTAACAAATCGTTCAACCGCTTTTTTGCCCATACCTCCGTATGCGCCGGTTATAATTACGTATTTCATACTTTCTTTTTGAAAATAGTGGGGATAAGCGCCCACCAATTACCTTTATTTTGTGCTTGTTCTTGCATGAAAAATCTCCTAAAATTTCAACCACTAAATTATAACCGCAAACCCCAAAAAAGTCAATAAAATTAATTTTTGATATTTACAACCACAAATAAAAGGTATATAATAGTTATACTAATTAACAAGTAAGGGATTTTTTATGGACGGAATCGTTTATTTTATTATTGCAATGACTGTTCTTGGTTTGGCGTTTGCGCTTGCCATTGCAATAAATTTTACTAGAAAAAAGAGACTTGGGGTTTTAAGACGTGGCCATTGTTTTATCGTTGGCGTATTCCTTTCAAGCACCGTATTGTTTTTGCCAATTTACCGTGATGCTTTCGCTCTTGAAGCGGTAAACCTTAAAACAATTCTACTTTCAATACATAACGCGATAAGGTTATTCGTCGTTGATGCAGATTTTGAAACGGTAACTAACTTTGTTCAAACGCTTGACGGCGTGTATGCAAAAGCTTACGAAATAACGTTTGCATTTCTTTTCGTTTTAGCGCCCGCGCTTACTGCAACCTTTTTACTTTCTTTTTTGGGAGACTTCACTTCGTATGCAAGGTTATTCTTCTCTATCCATAAAGAAGTATACGCTTTTTCAGATTTGAACGAAACGTCGCTCGCGCTTGCGAAAGACGTGGTTAGAAATAAGAAAAGAGTTTTAATAGTTTTTACCGACGTTTTAACTAATAGCGACGAGTCTAACGATTTAACCGAAAAGGCAAGCGAACTCGGCGCGGTTCTTTTCAAAAAGAGTATAGCGCACGTTCATTTTAACGTTCACTTAAAAATTTGCCCCATTACTTTTTTTGCAATAAGCGCTAAAGAAGACGAAAACGTTTCTCACAGCCACGAGCTTATTAAAAAATACGGCAATATTGCAAATAGAAAACTCTATTTGTTTTCAATGACAAAGCAAAGCGAATTGTTCCTTGAAAATATAGACCCTAATTATAAGATGAAGATTAGAAGGATTAACGAAGCGTCTTCACTTGTAAATAGATATTTATACGATAACGGCAAGGATATATTTAACGGCACTCACGTAGAAGAAGACGGATTAAAAGTAATTTCCGCAGTAGTTCTTGGTATGGGTTCTTACGGTACTCAAATGGCAAAGGCTCTTCCGTGGTTTTGCCAACTTCCAGGGTATAGATTCAAACTCAACGTTTTTGATAAGGACGAGCACGCCGAATCCAGATTTAAGGCGTTATGCCCAGAATATCTCAACCCTAAATGCAATAGAGTTTACGTTGACGGCGAAGCGCAATACGATATAACCGTTCACTCCGGCATTGATTTTAAGACTCACGATTTTGGCGAAGAACTTCAAAAAATTAAGGACGCGTCTTTCGTTTTCGTTGCTTTAGGTTCTGATGAAGACAACATTGGTTACGCCGCTCAAGCAAGAATGTATTTTGAAAGAATAGGTATTCATCCTAAAATAGTAGCGGTAGTTTTTGATGGCGACAAGGTTAAGCAAATTAAAAACGCTACTTGCGCTACCGATAAAAAAGGTCGCAAATACGATATAGAATATACGGGAACTTTAGAAGAACTTTATTCTGTTGACGTAATAATAAATTCCGAACTTGAAGACAGAGCCGTAGACGTTCACATGGGCTATTTCCCCGATAGAAACAACACCGAGTTAAGCGCAAAGGAAATGGGAGAACGTATTGAAAAGCACATGAGAAGTTTTTATATGGTAGAATACAATTACAACTCGTCGTGCGCGTCGGCAATGCACAACAAAGTAAGGGTAGAGTGCAAGATATCAGGCGCAGATAAAGACCCTGCTGATTTAACCGAAGAAGAAAAAGAGATTATTAAAAAGATAGAGCATAGAAGGTGGAACGCCTACACTCGTTCTTGCGGTTATATTTGGTCTAATTCCGATAGTTCTGAATCGAGAAACGACTTGGCAAAAATGCACCACAATCTCGTTCCGTTTGAAAGACTTAACGATGAAGATAAAGAAAAAGACGCTAACGTAACGTATAAAAAGAAATAATAATAAAAAGGAGTTCGTTTTGAACTCCTTTTTTGTTGGTTAATTTAATCAAAAACCTAATTTTTTAATTTTTTCTTGCATTTTATCCGCTTCTTCTTTAGTGAGTAAGCCCGTTTGCATAGTGTAAGTTACGCTCTCGCCTTTTTTAAGATAGCGTTGTTGATTGTTTCTTTGGCAGTAAAGTTTACCAAGGTGTTCGCTAGTTGCGGGAAGAACCATACCCATAGCGTCTTCATCTTCCGTTCTTGAAATCCATCTAGTACCGTAGGGAAGTTCTTCTGGTTTATGAATAACGTAAGTAGCAGTACCGTCTGGATTTACTTGCATAGTGTAAGCGTTTCCGTTTTCGTCTGCTGAATAATTAGCGCACATAACGATTTCGGGGTGGTAAGATTGATTTTCTCCACCAACTACGTCCATAAGATATGGGTTGTTGTCAAGCATATCAAGATAAGCGTTAGTCTTATCAGCGTATTCCTTTGACCAGTAGTTTTCAGGAACTTCGTGATTGATTTTAATTTGCTTTCTATCTGCCGTGTAGCAAAGTTTAGCGCCGTCAACGGGGCGATGGTTAATGTGGCAAAGGTAATAATATTCAAGCGGAACGTCTTTATTGTTAGTAAACGTTACTTTTACGTCTAAATAGGTTGCGTTGTCGTAAAGTTTAATTACGGGAACGAAATCGTAATTGAGTTCAAAGCAAGCCTTGTGAGTGTAAACGCCTGAAACTGCAATATAATCTCCCTTTTCATCACAGCCCGTTTCAACGAAAACGGTTTGGTATTTAGCAATGGGGAGTTCGCCGTGCGGAAGATGAGTGTCTTCACTCGTTGGGTTACCCATAGCGGTAAGACCGCAATGCATTAAGAAACAACCGTAAGATTCGCCGTAAACTTGTTTACATTGAACGGGATCGTCGTAAATTGACTTCATGGCAAGTTCTTTACCTAAAAAATCACAACGCCATACCATTTGACCCATAAAGGGAAGAATAGACGCGCTACCTTTTGAGTTTTTAATTTTGATTGCTTTAACGCCAGTAGCGTAAGTAAAAATACTTGCGGAAAGGTTACCGAATTTTACCACGTTAGTTTCATTTTCCGACCAAAATTTTTCGTATAAATAAGTTTTAGATTGCATAGTAATCTCCTTAAAATTCAATTAAAGATATTATACATCATTGACAAAATAAAATCAATATGATAAAATAAAATTAATAAATATATCAAGCGCCAAGGGGTTTACTCGTAGGGAAAGCGTGGTGCAAATCCGCCGCAACAGTCATTGCCGTAATAGTCGGAATGCCTACCGTTTGAAGAATTTATCTAATCGTTTTTGGACAAGGAAGAGCGAGAGATAGCCGTTTTCGGCGTGCTCTCTTTTCTTATGAAAGGAGATTTTTTTATGAAAAAATTATTAAAAAACACTAAACTTTTGTTACTTATTGCATCGATAGTAGTTGCAATCGCAATGGCTTTGATTTACGTTTTTGCCGTAATGCCAAAAGGCGTTGAAGGGCAAAAGAATATTACCTTAAAAATTAATTACGCTGAAAATCAATACGTATACAATTTAACTACCGATAAAGAAACCGTTTTTGAAGTGTTGACCGAGTATAATGAAATTTACGACTTAAAACTTGTAACGGACGATACTGGTTACGGTGCGTTTATAACTTCAATGAAGGGGGTTTCTCAAGACGTTGAGAAGGGGTATTATTATTCTTACGCCTTAAACGGCGGTTATGCTCTTGGAATTTCCAGCCAAACTATAAGCGACGGCGACGAGATAGAGTTTAGATATTCTTATATCGAGTACGATGAAAATTGGAACGTTATAAGCGACACGCTTATAGGTAAGGGGGAAACGGCTGGCTATATTAAAACTTTGATAATTATGATATCAATAGCGAGCGTAATTTTAGTTTCAAGCGTAGCCTTTTTCGTAGTTTGCAAGATAAGAGAGAGAAAAGATGGTTAAATCAGCAAAGAGAATTGCGTTTGCAGGCGTTATGGGGGCGTTACTCGTGGTGGGAAAGTTTACTTTATCGTTTATTCCAAACGTAGAAGTCGTAACCACGCTACTTGTAGCGTACTGTTTCGTTTTTGGGTTTGACGGAGTTGTTGCGTCACTCGTTTTTTGCACGCTTGACGTTATTTTATATCCCCCGTCGATAGACGTAATTATAAGTTACTTTATATATTGGAATTTGCTCGCAATAACCGTTGCGATATTTAAGGAACTTAAAATAAAAAACTTCGTTGCCCATTTTTTGACGGCGTGTGTGTACACGTTATTGTTTGGCGTTATAACCTCGCTATTAAACTCGTTGTTTTACGGCGTTCCGTTTGGGGTGGTGTACGTAGCGGGATTGTATTTTTACGCAATCCATCTTGTTTCAACTAGCGTGTTTATGTTAGTTGGGTTTAAGCCCATAACCAAAATTTTAGAAAAAATAAAAAGTTCCGCAAACGTTTGAGTTTGCGGAACTTTTTAAGTTATATTTTTCGCCTTGCGAAAAGATATATTTGACTGTCGTCAAGATATATTTGGCTACGCCAAGATATTGCTACGCAGTTATATTTTTCGCTTTGCGAAAAGATATATTTACCTTTGGTAAGATATATTTGGCTACGCCAAGTTATATTTTTTGCCTATGTCAAAAAGTTGTGGATGTTATTTTTTATATAATAAAATTTATCCATAACTTTCGCGTCAGCGAAAATATATCTATCCGTTAGGATAATCTATCTTTTGCTTTAGCAAAAATACATCTTTGCCTTTAGGCAAAATACAACTGTTTTTGCCTGCAAAAACTCAGCAATCTTTTTCTCTGCCGATGCAGATATTATCAACTTTTCTATCCCGTAAGGTTTTTTCGGGGTGGGGCGCAGTTTCAAACCTAAAATCTTCACCGTTTTTATCGATATGAAGTTCAATAACTTTATGCGTGGGCGAGCCGTTTGGGTTTCTAACCGCTTGTTTTTGATATAGGTCGAAAGTATTGTTTTTAGGAAGGGAAGAAACTTCTATATAGTTTTCCCTTTGGGAAGTAATCCTAATAGTTTTTAACACTTCGCGGATATATTCTTTGCTTTCCTTAAAGGATAAAAGTTCAGGAAAATCTAAAGTAATTAGCACTTCTTGGTAGTGTTTTCCTTCGTATCTATAAAGCAATTCCGAAATCTTTTTAAGATGAACGAGTTCGTCTTGGTAATGTTGTTCCCAAAGCGCTTTAAGATATTTGTCTTGTTCGTCACGATAGCAAGAATAGTAAAGGTAGCATTCGGTATATTCGTGCATTAGAGCGCACTCAAGCCAAGTGTTGTTGGGGTCTTTCAAACTCTCGTAGCCAGAAACGTGTTGTTCTTCAATCATTGCTATTTCAGAATAAATTTTACGTCCTTTTTCGTTCTTATAGAACGAACCAACGTTCATATAATAGTTCATCGTTTGTTGTTCAGCGCCCGTGATAATATTTACGTTCATTTTGGTAATTGGGTCTGCAAGCATAAAGTTTACTGGTTTTCTAATATCGTCAAACGGGTGGCGATGTTCTGAAACGGTGGGTCTACCAGGCATAATTTCGGTATAACTACCAATTAAGTTTTTGTAGTTTTCCTTTTCGTCGAGCTCTAAAAGATTAGTGAATCTATAAAGGTGGTCAAAATCTTCAAGAAGGGCAAAGTCGAGTTGGGCTTTCACGGAAAAATCCTTCTCTCTTTTAGCGAGAACTGCGGTTAAATCAATGGCAAGTTGCTCGTATGAAAGGGTTGTTTCTAAAATGCTTTCGTTAATTGGTTTTAGCGAAGAAATACGCTTTTGTTGTTGCTGTTCAACACGGCGAATTTCGGCAATTTCTCTGCGGATTTCGTTATTGGAACAATGCCTTGCAAATTGATGGTAAAACCAGTTGCTTTCAAACTCCGTTCCGTTCATTAAAATAACTCTGGTTTTAGAGTAGGGGTCTAATTGGTATTTATCGTAACTTTTGAGCGCTAAACTCGATAGCGGATAATACCTTAACTTTTGATTTTGTAAATTTTCAAATGGATTAACTTTCATATATTGTAACTCCTTTTACTTAATTTTTGGCAATAGAGCAAAAATATATACAAAAATTCGTAAAAATACCCCTTTCTTACTTTACAAAATTTCAAAATATGTTAAAATAAGTATAGTATTAAATAGGTAGGAAAAAATAATGGACGTAAAAGTTATACCCGTTGTGGTTATAAACAAAGTTGAAGACACTATTCCCACTATGCAAGCGCTTTGTGACGGTAATCTTCCCGTTGCCGAAATCACTTTTAGAACGGCTTGCGCTGAAGAAGCTATTAAAACGGCTACTTCTAACTTCCCCGATATGTACGTTGGCGCTGGTACGGTAATTAATCTTGACCAATGCAAGAGAGCGCACAAAGCAGGCGCTAAGTTTATCGTTTCGCCGGGTCTTTCAAAAGAAGTTGCTATTTACTGCAAAAAGCACAATCTTCCTTACTATCCTGGTTGCGTAACCCCAACCGAGATTATGCAAGCGATTGACCTTGGGCTTAAAGTAGTAAAATTCTTCCCTGCAAACGTTTACGGTGGGCTTAAAGCGGTTAAGGCTTTAGCAGGCCCGTTCCCGCAAATCAAATTTATTCCAACGGGTGGCGTTAGCCTTGAAAACCTTAAGGAATTTATTGATTGCGATAAGATTTTTGCAGTTGGCGGTAGTTGGATGATGAAAGGCGATATTAAAGAAAATTGCCTTCAAATAGATAAAGTTATTAAAGGAGAATAAAAATGGCTAAAGTTGTTACTTTTGGTGAACTTATGTTAAGACTCGCGCCTGAAGGATATTATAGATTCGTTCAATCGGAAAAATATCTCGCTACTTTCGGTGGCGCTGAAGCAAACGTTGCGGTATCTCTTGCAAACTACGGGGTAGACGTTGCGTTCTGTTCAAAACTTCCCGATCACGAAATCGGTCAATCTGTAGTTAACTCTTTAAGAAGATTTGGGGTTGACACTTCTAAGATTGTTCGCGGTGGCGAAAGAGTTGGTATCTACTATTGTGAAAAAGGTGCTTCTCAAAGACCTAGTAAGGTTATTTACGATAGAGCGTACTCTGCAATAGCAATGGCTAAACCTGAAGATTTCGATTGGGACAAGATTTTTGAAGGTTGCGAATGGTTCCACTTTACTGGTATTACCCCCGCTCTTTCAGACAGTATGGCTGAAATTACTTTAACTGCGTTAAAGGAAGCAAAAAAGAGAAATATTATCGTATCAACCGACCTTAACTACCGTAAAAAATTATGGTCTAAAGACAAGGCTGGTAAGGTTATGAACGAACTTTGCCCTTACGTTGATTACTGCATCGCTAACGAAGAAGACGCTAAAGACGTTTTCGGTATCGAAGCGGACAATACGGATATTAATAGTGGTAAACTCAACAGAGAAGGCTATATTTCAGTTGCTAAAAAACTTACCGACAAATTCAATTTCAAAGGCGTTGCAATCACTTTAAGAGAAAGTTTATCTGCTAACGACAATAATTGGTCGGCTATGCTTTACACGGGTGGCGAAGCATATTTCAGCAAGAAATACGCAGTTCACATCGTTGATAGAGTAGGCGGTGGCGATAGTTTCGGCGGCGGTCTTATCTATTCGTTATTAAACGGTTACGACGCGCAAAGCATTATCGAATTTGCAGTTGCTGCAAGTTGCTTAAAGCACTCTATTGAAGGCGACTACAATTTAGTTTCGGTTGACGAAGTTAAAAAACTCGCTGGTGGCGATGCGTCTGGTAGAGTTCAAAGATAAAGTTTTTATAAGGGGGTGGAGATATTCTACCCCTTTTTGAATAAGTTGTTTATAAAAGCCCACAATATAATTACGGGGGTATTATGAACAACAATAATAATAACGACAACGAACAATTTAACACGTTAGACAGTATTTGCTGGGGTTTGTTTGAAAGAACGGGGCATATTGGTTACTACTTTTTATACAACGAAGCAACCAAGAAAAGAGAAAAAGAAAAGGACAAAAGAGATTAGATGGAAATTATCGTAAAAGCGCTCGTTATAAAATCGATAGATTATAAGGACAACGATAAAATTTTAACCTTATTTTCCTTGGAGCGCGGAAAGATTATCGCAGGAATAAAAGGCGTTAAAAAATCGGGGGCAAAACTCAAGTTTGCGTCCGAGCCTTTTGCTTTTTGCGAGTTCGTTCTTGCTGAAAAACAGGGTAGATACACCGTTATCGGCGCTGATTACATAGATAGTTTTTATAATTTACGCCTTGACCTTACTAAATACTACGTTTCATCTATCGTGTTAGAAACACTCAATTTATTAACCGGCGAAAACGAGCCTTCGCCCGAACTTTTTTCACTTTGTTTAGACGCTATAAAGAGCGTAAATTATCAAAACGGAGAGTTAAAAGTTTTGGCGGGATATCTTCTTAAACTTATTGAAAACGCAGGTTACGGCTTGCAATCTTTAAGTTGCGCAGGTTGTGATGAAAAGATTGACGGTAGGGTTTTTTTCTTGCCTAAATACGCCGAATTTTACTGTTACGATTGTAGGGTTGACGGGGTTATGGAAATAACTAACGAAACCTACAACGCTCTTTTGAAGATTACGGGCAAGTCTTTTAACGAGTTGAGCGTTTGTGAAATTCCGCGTTCAAGTGAGATAAAACTTATAAAGTTTTTAATCTTTTATATTCAGTCCAAAACTGAGTTTACGGTTAAATCTGCTACGGCGCTTATGGACTTTTTGGGTTAATTGTTTGTGTGTAAAAAACAAAAAATACGCTTGATTGCCGTATAACATATAAAAAACAGTTGCTAAAAAGGGCAAAATAGTGTAAGATATACTGTAGTTAATGAAACTTATTTTATAAGGAGAAGATATGAAATACACTTATTTATTTAGTGAAGGCAATGGAAAAATGAGAAACCTTCTCGGTGGTAAGGGCGCAAACCTTGCGGAAATGACCGGTCTTGGTATGCCTGTTCCTCGTGGTTTTACAATCACTACCGAAGCTTGTACTCAATACTACAAAGACAATAAGCAAATTAATGATGAAATCAAAGCGCAAATCGATGAATACGTTATTAAGCTTGAAGAACTTACCGGTAAAAAATTCGGTAGTATGGACAATCCGTTATTAGTATCAGTACGTTCAGGTGCAAGAGCGTCAATGCCTGGTATGATGGATACTATTTTGAACCTTGGTCTTAACGACGTGGTTGTTGAAAGATTTGCTGAAAAGACTGGCAACCGTCGTTTCGCATACGATAGTTACCGTCGTTTTATTCAAATGTATAGCGACGTAGTTATGGAAGTTGGTAAGAAGTACTTTGAAGAACTTATCGACGAAATGAAGAAGAAAAAGGGCGTTACCTTAGATACTGAACTTGACGCTGACGATCTTAAGGAACTCGCTGAACTTTTCAAAGCAGAATACAAAAACAAACTCGGCGTAGACTTCCCGTCTGATCCTAAGGAACAACTTATGGGCGCTATCAAAGCGGTATTCAGGTCTTGGGACAATCCTCGTGCTATCTACTATAGACGTATGAACGATATCCCTGGCGATTGGGGTACTGCAGTTAACGTTCAAGAAATGGTATTTGGTAACATGGGCGAAACTTCTGGTACTGGCGTTGCGTTCTCTCGTAACCCATCTACCGGTGAAAAGGGTTTATACGGCGAATTCTTAATGAACGCTCAAGGTGAAGACGTAGTTGCTGGTATTAGAACTCCGCAAACTATCGATCAACTTGAAAAAACTCAACCCGAAGTTTACGCGCAATTCAAAGCAATCGTTGAAAAACTTGAAAAGCACTACAGAGATATGCAAGATATGGAATTTACCATTGAAGAAGGCAAACTCTTTATGCTTCAAACTCGTAACGGTAAGAGAACTGCCGCTGCTGCTCTCAAGATTGCTTGCGATTTAATCGACGAAGGTATGATTTCTGAAAAAGAAGCCGTAGCTATGATCGATCCTAAACAACTCGACGCGCTTTTACACCCACAATTCGAAGCTAAAAAGTTAAAAGAAGCAATCCCCGTTGGTAAAGGCTTAGCCGCATCTCCGGGCGCTGCTTGTGGTAAAATCGTATTTACTGCTGACGATGCTACTGAATGGGTTACTCAAAAAGGCGAAAAGGTTATTCTTGTTAGACTTGAAACTTCTCCTGAAGATATCGAAGGTATGCACTATTCAGAAGGTATCTTAACCGTTCGTGGCGGTATGACTTCTCACGCAGCCGTAGTTGCTCGTGGTATGGGTACTTGTTGCGTATCAGGTTGTAGCGATATCGTTATGAACGAAGAAGAAAAGACCTTCTATCTTGGCGGTAAAATCTTCAAGGAAGGCGACGTTATTTCTATCGACGGTTCTACGGGTAAAATTTACGGCGAAGCAATTCCTACCGTTGAAGCAACCGTATCTGGTTATTTTGGTAGAATTATGGAACTTGCCGACAAGTATCGCCGTTTAGAAGTTAGAACTAATGCGGACACTCCTGCTGATGCAAAACAAGCAAGGCTTTACGGTGCTGAAGGTATCGGTCTTTGCCGTACTGAACATATGTTCTTCAACCCTGATAGAATTTCTGCAATGCGTGAAATGATCGTTTCTAAAACGGTTGAACAAAGAGAAAGAGCGCTTGCTAAACTTCTTCCTATGCAACAAAGCGACTTTGAAGAACTTTACGAAGCAATGGAAGGTAACCCCGTTACTATCCGTTTCTTAGATCCACCGCTTCACGAATTCGTTCCTACCGTTGAAGAAGACGTTGTTGCTCTTGCAAACGAAATGAAGATGGAAGTAGAAGAACTCAAGTCAGTTATCTCTTCTCTTCACGAATTTAACCCGATGATGGGTCACCGTGGTTGTCGTCTTGCAGTTACTTATCCTGAAATTGCAAAGATGCAAACTCAAGCGGTTATTCAAGCGGCTATCGCAGTTGCTGACCGTCATCCTGAATGGGATATCGTTCCTGAAATTATGATTCCGCTCGTTGGCGAAATTAAAGAACTTGCTTTCGTTAAGAAAGTTGTTTGCGAAACTGCTGAAAAGTGCATTGCAACTTCTGGCAAGGCTCTTACTTATAAAGTTGGTACTATGATTGAAATTCCGCGTGCAGCTCTTACTGCAGACGAAATTGCAAAGGAAGCAGAATTCTTCTCTTTCGGTACTAACGATTTAACTCAAATGACTTTCGGCTTCTCTCGTGACGATGCTGGTAAGTTCCTTGAATCTTACTATGACAATAAGATTTACGAAAGCGATCCGTTTGCACGTCTTGACGTAACGGGCGTTGGTAAACTTGTTGAAATGGCTTGCGTTCTTGGTAGAAAGTCAAGACCTGGTATTAAACTTGGTATCTGTGGTGAACACGGTGGTGATCCTTCAACTATCGAATTCTGCCACAACGTTGGTTTAACCTACGTTTCTTGTTCTCCTTACAGAGTTCCCATTGCTAGACTCGCAGCCGCTCAAGCAGCTATTAAGGAAACTAA
>JAZRSR010000017.1:0-43323 GCA_045651665.1 Christensenellaceae bacterium | reverse complement strand
AGCACTGCCTTGCCAAGGCAGTTGTCGCGGGTTCGAGTCCCGTTTCCCGCTCCACTCAAAAACTCCGCACAAGCGGAGTTTTTTCGTTCCGCGAGAAACGAAACTCTCACCTACGGTTCGGCCCTTAGCAGGGCGCAACCCCTTTGTCGCTGTGCGACATTTCCCCTAACAGGGGAATCCCCCGTTTCCCGCTCAAGATACCCATATGCGGAGTTTTTTCGTTCCGCGAGAAACGAAACTCTCACCTACGGTTCGGCCCTTAACAGGGCGCAACCCTTTTGTCGCTATGCGACATTTCCCCTAACAGGGGAATCCCCCGTTTCCCGCTCAAGATACCCATATGCGGAGTTTTTTCGTTCCGCGAGAAACGAAACTCTCACCTATAAAATATTAAAACAAAACTATTAAGCAATCCCAAAAACATAGAGGTGTTTAATGAACAAAATATTTTCATTTCGCAACGTGAAAGACTTTTTTATAATTACGTTTGCATCAGCCCTTGCAGCATCGGCAATTTTCTTTTTTATGTTGCCAAGTAACGTTGCCGTTGGTAGCGCATCTGCTTTAGCAATGGTATTATCAAACTTTATACCACTACCCGTTTCAATGATTAACCTTGTAATTAACGTTGTTTTGTTAATTATTGGCTTTATTTTAATTGGCCCAGAATTTGGCGCAAAAACGGTTTACACTTCTATTATGGTGCCCGTTTTTATGGCGGTTTACGAGATTATATTCCCAAATTTTCAATCGCTTACACAAAACCCCATGCTTGACGTTCTTTGTTACGTTTTAGTAGTTAGTATGGCAATGGCTATTCTCTTTTCTAAAAACGCATCGTCGGGCGGAATTGATATTATTGCAAAAATTATTAGTAAATATCTTAGAATTGATTTGGGTAAAGCGGTATCCTTCTCCGGCATTGCAGTTGCGCTTACTTCAGCGTTCTGCTACGATACAAATACGGTAGTTCTTAGCGTGCTTGGCACCTATTTTGGCGGAATAGTTGTAGACCACTTTATTTTTGGCATAAACAACAAGCGTCGCGTTTGCATAATATCTAATAAACTCGATGAAATAGTTGATTATATTTTACACGACTTACATAGTGGCGCTACCCTTTACGAAGCAATAGGCGCGTACGATAACGCTCCTAAAAAAGAAGTTAACGCAATCGTAGATAAACACGAATATCGTAAACTTATGGAATTTATTAGAAAAACCGATCCTAAAGCATTTGTAACAGTTTATTCAGTTAGCGAAATGCGATACCAACCAAAAACTATAAAATAATAATCTCAATAACAAAACGCACGGAAATTCCGTGCGTTTTGTTAATTTAGCGTTACGTTTTTTAGTTGGTCGTAAAACTCAAGGGCGTGCTTTCTTAAAGATGGAATATTTGACTCATCCTTAAACGCTTCGTCTGAAAGCGCTTTTGCCATAAACACCGTTTTACTTGAATATTTTAACCCCTTTAAGTGAGTGAGTATTCTACCCGATTGGCGTTCTCCAAGCAAATCACCACCACCACGCATATCAAAATCAAGTTCGCTTATCTTAAACCCGTCAGAACAAGTTTTTATAGCGTTTAAGCGTTCGATTGCCTTTTCGCTTTCTTTAGTCATAAACAAGAAACAATAACTCTTTTTATCCGACCTACCAACTCTCCCCCTTAACTGGTGGAGTTGCGAAAGACCGAAACGCTCGGCGCTCATAATTACCATTACCGTAGCGTCGGGAACGTCAACGCCTACTTCTATTACGGTGGTAGAAACTAAAACGTCGTATTTTTTATCCTTAAAATCGTTCATCACAGAAAGTTTTTCGCTATCTTTCATCTTTCCGTGAAGAAGCCCTACTTTTACGCCAATCAAAGTATTAGACAATTCTTCGTACAACTCTTTTACTGAAAGAGTGGTCGTTTCTTCATCTCCGTCAATTTTAGGACAAACAAAATAAGTTTGATTACCCTTCTTTGCTTGCTCGGCTACGAAACCAAGCATATCTTCATACTTTTTAGTAGGCACTACGTTAGTTTGAATTTCCGCTCTCTCTTTAGGTTTGTCGTGTATCGTTGAAATATCAAGGTCGCCGTAAAAAATTAGGGAAATCGTTCTTGGTATTGGAGTTGCGCTCATTACCAAAACGTCGGTAAGTTCGCCCTTTTCTTCCAACGCGCTACGCTGAGCAACACCAAAGCGTTGTTGTTCATCACACACGCACAAAGCCAAATTTGAAAATTCAACGTTATCTTGTATAACGGCGTGAGTTGCAACAAGCAATTTTATCTCACCGTCTTTTAAGCGTTCTTTAACTTTTTTCTTTTCACTTGCCGATAAACTTCCCGATAAAAAACCTATCTCAAATTCACTAAGATATTTTTTAGCAACCTCATAATTTTGCTTTGCTAAAACTTCGGTTGGAGCGAGAAGGCTTGCTTGATAGCCTGATTTTAACGCCATATATAAAGCACAAATGGATACTGCCGTTTTACCACTACCAACGTCCCCCTGAAGAAGCCTGTTCATAGTAAAAGGCGAAGTTAAATCTTTATATACTTCGTTTACAGCCGATTTTTGCCCGTCTGTAAAATCAAAAGGGAAGCGATTTACAAAAGATTGCAATTCTTCCGATTTTACCGAATATTTTCTCGGTTTAACTTGCTTTTTATCACCTTTTATTATTCTAAAAGCGGAGATTAATTTGAAATATTCTTCAAGCGCTATTCTATTAGACGCATTAGAAAGCGAGTTTAAGCTTGTTGGGGAGTGAACTTCTAAATAAGCGCTATAAAGCGACGTTAACGCATATTTTTGATGTAGATAATATGGGATTGATGACGTTGGACTAACAGTTTTTACAGCGCTTTGGCAAATTGTTTTCATAGCGCTTTGAGTAAGATTGCCCTTAATTGTATAAACGGGCATAAAACCTTTTAATCTCGCCCTATTCCCTACGGGTTCAAATATAGGATTAGTCATTGAAACCATACCGTATTTAACGTTAACCCTACCGTAGAAAAAGTATTCTTCGCCACTTTTAAGTTTACTTGCAACGTAAGGCTGGTTAAACCAAATAACACTAAAAGTGTCCGCCCCTTGCGAACAGTATGCCTTAACGTACTTAACCCTACCGCCTGCAGATTGGCGAGGTTCTAACTCAACTTTTGCAACAGTCAAAACCACGTCGTTATTATACGCTTCGGATAGCGGAGTAACGACGGTTAAGTCAAGATAATTCCTTGGAAAATATTTAATTAAGTCTTCAGCTGTGTTTACCGATAATTTTTTAAGATCTTTAATTCTATTATCGGACACGTACTTAACGTCTTTTAACTTCATATAATTAAAGGGAACGAATTTATTCGTTCCCTTCTCCTTATTCAAGTGATACTATAAAGTAGTAAACTGCCTGACCACCGAAGAAAAGTTCTACGTCTAAAGACGGGAATCTTTCTTGAACGGAAGAACAAATAACTTCCGCATCTTCTTCGCTAACGTCTGCACCATAATAAAGATTGATAACAGAGTGAGAATCAGTTGCAAGTTTTTCAACGAGTTTTATTACGCAATCGCTAATATCGTCTGATTTTGCTAAAATCTTCTTGTCGTTAAGCGCAATAATATCACCCGTTTTTAAGGTAAAACCATCAGTCTTACTGCTTCTTACCGCATAAGTAACCTGACCGGCAACTACGTTTTCAATAGCGTGAAGCATATTAACTTTGTTAACGGACGGAGATTCCTCCGGATTGAAAGCAAGTGATGCAAGAATACCTTGCGGAACGTTCTTAGTAGGAATAACGTGAACGATTCTTCCTTCAACGAGTTGCTTTGATTGTTCAGCAGCAAGCGTGATGTTTTTATTGTTCGGGAATACGAATACGTTGCTTGCATTAATTCTCGCAATAGCATCCGCTATGTCAGACGCGGACGGATTCATAGTTTGACCGCCTTCAACAACCCCGTCAACACCAACGTCTTTGAAAATTTGTTCAAAACCTTTACCTGAACATACTGAAAGCATACCCATTTCTTTCTTTTCCGCTTCATACTTCTTCATAAGTTCGCGGTTTTGTTCAAGCATATTTTCAATTTTAACTTTATCAACTTCGCCAAGTTCAAGAGCGTGCGATATTGCATTGCCCGGTCTATTCGTGTGAACGTGAACCTTAACGAAATCTAAATCACCAACAACGATTACGCTATCGCCAATAGTCATTAAGTATTCGCGAAGCCTATCAATCGCTGCCAAAGTAGTCTTTTTCTTTATGTTAATAATGAAAAACTCGGTACAATATCCAAATTCAATTGCACCTAAACTCATAATGTCTGCATGGTCGGCTTCAACGGGTTTTTGTGGCGCTACTTCTTCTTCAACGGCTTCAACTTCTTCGCCTAAAATAGCCTTTTCCATACCCTTGAAAATGGTAAGTAAACCCATACCACCAGAGTCAACTACGCCCGCTTTTTTAAGAACGGGAAGTTGTTCGGGAGTGTATGCAAGCGCAACGTCGCCCGCTTCGATAATATCTTTGAACAACTCTTCAAACGTTTTAGCCTTCGATGCGCTTGCGCCTTCGCTCATCGCTCTGCAAACGGTAAGCATCGTGCCTTCCTTGGGCTTTGATACTGCGCTATACGCAACGTCAGTAGCTGTCTTAAGTGATTTAACAAACACCTTTACGTCCACTTCTTGTTCTTTTGCTAGAACTGAACATATTCCTCTAAACACTTGTGAAGTGATAACGCCAGAGTTACCTCTCGCACCCCGTAGCGCACCTTTAGTAACGGTATCGCACACTTCTGAAATCTTAACGTTTTTATTGTTAAGCTTCAAATCTCTAACTGCTGATTTTACAGTTAAAGACATATTAGTGCCCGTATCTCCATCAGGAACGGGGAACACGTTGAGCGCATCAACCTTCTCCCTGTTCAAATCTAATAATTTAGATGCGTTAACCATCATTTTTGAAAGCATAACGCCATTAATCGTTTTCATTAAAAACCTCGTCTAATTAAAGTTTAACTCCCGCAATATTAACGTTTACGGTATCAACAATCATACCGGTAAACTTTTCAACGTTATACTTAATAGTTTCCTTCAAACTATCCGCTACCGCTTCGATAGAAACGCCGAATTTAATAATTACGTAAACATCAATAAAGATACGGTCACTAACAGTTGAAACCTTAATTCCCTTTGCTCCCTTACCTTTACCGAACAAAACAAAAAGAGAGTCCGTAAAATGAGGCGAAACAAGTTCAACTATACCGTAACAATCCATCGATGCGTGCGCAGCGATCTTTGCAATAGCGTTATCGGATATTGAAATATTACCACATGAGTTGTGAGTTTTTACCGCCATGACTCCCTCCTTAAATCAAATATATATATACTTATTTTACAATATTACTCTAAATTTTGCAACAAAAAAAGAAAGTTTTCCTAATTTTTTGATAAATTAAAAAAATAATTAATATATTACGCTTAAAATTGTTGCATTTTTTAGCGAATAATGATAAAGTATATATGCAAAAAACAATATCAGCATTTTTTTCGGAGGTGCATTAATTATGTCAAAAGTATGTAGCGTTTGCGGAAAAGGTAAATTATCTGGCAACAAGGTAAGCCACAGCAATCGTAAAACTCCCCGCTTATATAACGCTAACGTTCAGAAAGTTAGAGTTGTTAACGACGGTGTTGTTAGTTCTGAATACGTTTGCGCACGTTGTCTTAAGAGCAAAAAAGTTGAAAGAGTCTAAAACATATAAGGCCGACTGAGTTTTCATGCGGTCTTTTTGTTTACTCTATATTAAGGTGTACGATGAAAGAATTTGATAAGGTATTAATTACAAAAGAAGAAATAGACGTTAAAGTTAAGGAATTGTCTAAAAAAATTACGGAAGATTACAAAGGGCTTAACCCACTATTCGTATGTATTTTGAAAGGTAGCGTTATTTTTACCGCAGATTTACTCAGAAATATTGAAACGCCCGCCCAAATTGATTTTATGGCAGTTTCAAGTTACGGCTCAAGCACGGAATCTTCAGGCGTGTTAAACATCAAAAAAGACCTTACGGTTGACATTGAAGGTAAACACGTTATCATCATTGAAGATATTATTGACTCTGGCAATACTTTATATAACCTTAAACAACTTCTTTTAACGAGAAAACCGGCTTCGGTTAAAATTTGCGCACTTCTTGATAAACCTGAAAGAAGAGTTCAAGAAGTTGAAGTTGATTACGTAGGCTTCTCTATTCCAGACGAATTCGTGGTTGGCTACGGCCTTGATTACAACGAAAATTATAGAACGCTTCCGGATATTAGAATTTTAGCAAGATGCGTTTACGAAAAATAATATAAATCATAAAACCTACGGAGATTCCGTAGGTTTTTTATTATGCTATTCAGTTTAACTCTCTACTTTCGTGGCAAGTAAAATATAAAATTTGCATATCGTTAGATAAACTTTCAATCAAAGTTTTAACCTTTGATAAATGCTCTTTATCTAAATGAACGAAAGGGTCGTCAAGCACGATAAACGGCTTGATGTTTTTATACATATTGTTTATAAGCGCAAGCCTAAAACAAAGCGCGCAAATACTTTTTTGCCCAGAACTTAAATGCTTTTCGCTACGTGGTTTGCCGTTGCGTTCAAAGTTAACTTCAAAATCCTTGGTCATTATAACCTTTTCGCCCAAAACCTTTTCTAAAAGGTTAGCGTAAACCAAAAACTCGTCTTTTACAGGTTTTACGTACTTGTCTTTAAGGTTTTGTTCGGCAAGGCTTAAAAAGTGTTCAGTTGCAACTAAAATTTTGTGCTTTTGCTTATAAAAGGCAAGCATTTCTTCCGCGCTACGCTTATCACTCTCGTATCCGCCAAGTTTATCAACTTCAGTTTCATCAGCGTCTATTGAGCGTTTGAGCAAGGCTACGGAATCTTGCAAGTTTATAAGAGTTTCGTTCAAATAAGTTAAATCAACGCTTTCCCCTTGAGGTTTTTCAAGAATATTCTTTTGCTCTTTGTATTCGCTTGCGCGCAACGTTAACTGGCTAAAATTTTCACTCTCGTTATCAAGGGCGTTAACGTCTGCAATAATTTCGCTAAGCGCCACGTTTGAAACGCCGTATTTAGCATAAAAATCGTTAATTTCTTGATTGTTGTTATCAATTTCAGCTTTGATTTGAACGGCGTTTTTATCAGCGTTTTCAACCCTTTGTTTTATGATTAAATATTTTGAAACGTCACCCTTAAGAGCTGTTAAACGCTCAAAATAATTACCGGATAAAATACCGAATTTCTCAAAGAAACCGTTAAACCATTTTTGAAGGCGTGAAGTTTCTATATCAAGCGTTTCAAGTTCTTGAACCCCTACTTGATCTCTTCTTATAAGTTCAAGATAGAGTTCGTAGGAGTTTTTGAATTCGATATAATCGTAAACGACTCCGCTACCCGTCAAATACCCGTAATAAGCAAGGGTATTTTTTATTTTATCTTCTAAAGAAGATAATTCGTATTTGAGTTTTAATTTCTCAACGTTCTCGCCTTGAACGGCGCTTGATTTTTTATTAAGATATATAAACCCAACGGCTAATAAACCAAGTACTGAAACACCCAATAAGCATCCGCCTAAAATTGCGTTTATAAACAACGATGCAACGCCTAAAATACCTACGACTGCAAGCGTTATTGCAAGCGCCTTACATACGGAAATTATCCCGCCTTTTGCATTAGGTTTATTAGGCGCTAAATCGCCAAGCATCTGATACTGTTGCGATTTACCCTTATATTCTTCAATCAAACGTTCAGTTTCATTTACAACTTCTTCTTTAGGGGGATTGCGCGAGAATTTTTCTAAAACGAGTTTTTCTTTTTCGGAAAACACCCTTTCGTTAAGGGCTTTCTTTTTCATCTCTAAAGAAGTAAAGCGGTTTATCTCGCTTAAAACTTTTGAAAAAACTTCTTCGTCAGGCATTCCTTGAGCAAAAACTTTTGATTTTGCATTGTAAAAATCAAGTTCTTCACTTGAAACGTCGCCAACCTTTTTTGCAAGAAGTTCTCTATTTTTAATAAGGAGTTCCCCTACCTTTTCAATTTCTTTCTTTGCTGGTATTCCGTTTTTATATTTTGCTTTTATCTCATCTATCTTTTCATTGCTCGCTCTTGCAAGTGATAATAGATTTTCATAATTTTCATAATCAGATATCTGCTTGTTTAACTTTTGAGCGTCAATTATCTTATTTGATAATTGCTTTATTTCGCTTTCACGCTCGATAAGTACTTGATTTTTTTGTTCAAGCGATATAGATACCGATTTTACGTTTGCAATTTTGTTGTTTAACTCTAATATTAAATCTTGAGTTTTGGTTATCTCTGAAACGGCTTTGTTGCTCTTTTTATAGCGTTTTTGAGCAGTTACGAGTTTATCTTTAGCATCGTCAACGGAAACGTCGTCAATATTTCCTTCTAAAAACTCGCCAAGTTTAGCGTTGATGCTTGACGTTGATTTTATTTCAATCTCACCGCTTGAAACAAATATTACGCGTTCAAACGACTCTTTATCAAGCCCAAACACCGTTTTGCCAATATCAAGCCCAAGTTCATCAGTTTCACTACCGTTTAAGTAAACCCTTAAACTATCGCCTGTTCCGCTTTTTTCAGCAAAAAACCTTTCGATTTTATATTCTTTGCCGTTAAACAAAAAGGTTAAATTACCACCGAATAAACCGCCTGCAAAAGGATAGTAATGTAGCCTATCGGAAAAACCAAGCGAATTTACTTTATAACTATCAAGCCCGTAGAACATAGCTTTGATAAACGCTACGAGCGTACTTTTACCAAATCCGTTTTCTTGGTTTATTACCGTGAGTTTTTCATCAAAAACGTATTCTTTATTAGAGATACAACCAAAATTTTCAATATAGCAAGAAATGAGTTTCATTATTCTATCTCCTTTCCGCCAAGAGCCTTTAAGCCGTAAGCGATTATTTGCGCTTTTTCTTCATCGGAATAGTCGCCACTTTGATAAACGAGCCTTACAAATTCACCTTTTAACGTTACGTCGCCATCGTATTTTGATATATCTATTTTTTTAGTAGTTTTATCTTTAACTTCAGCATACTTAACGTCACTTGATAAATACTTATCAACGTCGCTTGAAAAATCTTCAACTTGAGCGTCAACCTCGCCAACAAGTTCAACCCTATAAATATCGTTAAGCGAAAAATCGTTTTCTTTTTTCGCTTTTTCATACATTGAGTAGGAATCTAAAAGCCCCGTAACGTCAACCGTTACTAAACTTATTTTTCTTTCAGAAAAGGGAATAAATTTATGGGTTATTTTATCCGTAACTTCAAGAAGAATAAATCCTTTATCTTCAGTTTCGTCATACCCCCTACCTTCTAAACAACCGCTGTACGCGTAAACGCCACGCCTATCTATAGCGTTTGACGTGTAACTGTGATAATGCCCAAGCGCAAGATAGTCAATATTTTTATCTTTAAGTTTTGAAACACAAACCTTGTCTACCCCCGCATTATCGGAAACTTCGCCGTGGAGCATAACAATATTTAACGCCTTATCATCAAGAGATAAAGTTGAATAAATTGCCGTTGCGTTATCGTTAGTTATTTCAACACCCGTGAGAGTAACCCCGCCTAAATCATAACTTATCCACTCGTTTGAAAAGGTTTTAAGATTAGATAATTCTAAACTATCCCCCGTTTCGTCGTGATTGCCACGAAGATAGTAAAAATCTATTGACGGATTGTTTTTTACAACGCTATAAAAGAAGTCCTTATCCTTTTGGAAGGGCTTAACAGAGTCGAACAAATCTCCGCTTATAAGAATCGCTTGAACTTCGTTATTTTTAGCATAGTCAACCATACGCTTAAAAGAATTTCTCAATTCTTCTTTGCGCGAGTTAGAAATATCTTTTGGAAAAGTATTTATTTTAGAGCCTAAATGGATATCGGCGGTGTGAATAATTTTCAAAATCTTTCTCCTTAAAACTTGTGTTATTACTATAACACAATTAAAATTAATTTTCAAGGGGTATTGCAATATTAAATAAATGTGTTATAATGATATAAGATTAAAAAGGAGTTATTATTGCTATGAAAAAATTTTTTAAGAGAATATTCGTAATCATCCTTAGTACTTTAACGTTAACTAACGCGTTAACGTTATCCGCCTGCAAAGAAGAAGTTGACCTTTCAACCTTAAAATTAACTTGTATTGGCGACAGTTTAACACTTGGCGAAGGTATAGAATTCGCATACGCTAACATTTTAGCAAATACCTATGGTATGAAAGACGTTAGAAATTACGGCGTAAGTTGGTCAACTTGCGCGGTTGTTAACGAGTGCTCTTGCCACCACAAAAAAGAAAACTCTCACAACTCAATTTGTTTAAGATACTCGCAAATGCCAACTAATGCAGACGTTATAGCCGTTATGTGCGGTGTTAACGATAGCGGTTTAGTTCCTTTAGGAACTATTGACGACACCATTAACACTACTTTCTACGGTTCGCTCAATATTTTATGTTCAAAATTAAAGGAAGAATATACGAGAAGTTATATATTCTTTATGACGAGTTTTCACTACGATATCTCGGAAGAAGTTAGAGAAGACGGAACGATGCGCAAAGACTATTACGAAAAGGCCGTTAAAGAAGTTTGCGCTAAATACCAAATAGACGTTTTTGATACCTACAACACCCTTGATTTTAGCACTAAAAGAGATACGGTTGACGACGTTCACCCTAATCAAGAATTCGTTACCAACGTTTGGGCGCCCGCTATAGCGCAATATATTAAAGATAATTATAAGAAAAACTAAACAGTAAAGCCACGGCAACCGCCGTGGCTTTTTTAATGCTATTATTATTTAGAGTGTTTTTCAATAACTTCTTTAACTGCCGAGATAACCTTTTCGATATGTTCCTTTTCCCAAGACGGATGAAGGAAGAGTGATACGGTTTGATCGCGGAGTGATCTTGCAACCGGGCAAACTACGTTTGAATAATCAACCGTGTTAGGATCAGTGTACTCTTTTGACTTGAACGGGAATTGCGCGTCACCAAAACCTACGCCGTTTTGATACGCTTGTTCAAGATAAGATTCAGGCCATAATATACCCGAACAAGGTATTCCCATACCGATAAGTTCTTTAATAAAATCTTTAGCCTTGATATCAACGACTTCAAGGTCGATTAAAATTGGATACCACCAGTAAGAGTTCTTTCTCTCTTCAGTATTTAACGGAATTGCTTTAATGCCCTTAAGACCAGCAAACGCTTTATCGTACATAGAAGCGTATTCGTATCTTCTTGCAAGGTTCCAATCATCGTAACGAGCAAGTTCACAAAGACCGATTGCAGATTGCATTTCAGTTAAACGATAGTTAAAACCTACCCTTCTATGAATATACGGAAGTTTTTCTTCAAGCGCAAGCATATTCATACGAGTTCTTACGTCGTAGCCGTGGTCACGGAAAGAACGACACTCCCAACCTATATCTTCGTTGTTAGTAACTACGCAACCGCCTTCGCCACCCGTTGTGAATTGTTTAGATTGACAGAACGAGAAACAACCAACGTCGCCTACAAGGCCTACTTTAGTTCCTTTATATTCGCCACCGATACATTGAGCGCAGTCTTCAACCACGTATAAATTGTGTTTTTTAGCAATCTCTAAAATGGGGCCCATATCGCAAACAACGCCGTAAAGGTGAACTACTACAATCGCTTTAGTGCGCTTTGTAATAAGTTTTTCAATACAATTAGGATCGATGGTGTGATCTTCAGTAACGTCACAGAACACGGGAATTGCACCTGCTTGAACTACCGAGAAAGATGATGCAATAAACGTGTACGAAGGAACGATAACCTCGTCACCCGCGCCTACGCCTAACGATGAAAGCGCAATGTGAAGCGCTGCAGTACCGTTAGTACAAGAAATAGCCATTTTTGCGCCCATCCATTTAGCAAATGCTTCTTCAAATTCCATACCAACTTTACCAGTCCAGTAATTTACCTTACCAGAATTAAGCACTTTTACAACCTTTTCAGGAACGTCACTTGCAAATTGAGGCCAACCAGGGAAACCGATTTCTTCTACGCCAGAACCATTCATAACTAAGTCTTTCTTTTCCATAAATATACCCTTCCTTATTATTTCAAATATACATTTGACAATTTTATTATAAGTTTGTTATAATAATTTTCAAATAGCAAAAAACAACAAAAAGTTGTATAAAATTAGCGTTTAATTTGGAGAAACTATGGAGTATTTACAAGATATATACCTTGCTAACTTTAACGTCGTTTATAATTCTGGTAGATTTTTCTCAATACCAACCAACAAAGATTGGTCTTGCGGTAAATATAGATTTGAGCAATGCAAGTTCTACCTTATATTAAACGGAGAGTGCAATATTACCATTGAAAATAAAGAATTTCACGGTAAGGCTGGCGATTGGTTTTTTATCCCCGCCAACGCTGAACACTCATACTCTAACGTAAAAACTAAAAAATTCCAAAAGTATTGGATGCACTTTGACCTTTACCCTAACGCCGAAATTTTTAATGCTCTTAACCTTCCATACGTAGTTAAAGTTGAAAAGGGTTGCAAAGCGGAAAAACTATTCAAAAATATTTTGAAACTCTCAAAGAGTGAAAAAATTACCGATAAACTCGCCGTAAAAAGCAATACTATTAATCTTTTAGCCGAATATATCAAATGCGCTAATTCCGACGGTGTGGGCGTTTCAAGCAAAGCAAACGAGAGAATAGACTCATTGTTGAGATTTATCAATGAAAACCTTAGGGAACCGCTTACAAACAACGTGCTTGCCGAAAAATATTACGCGCACCCCAACCACTTTATAAGAGCGTTTAAGGATAAAACCGGAGTTACCCCCGCAAAATATATAAAAACGCAACGTTTAGCGGCTGCTAAAGTTTTACTTGAAAGCACAGACCTTACTATAAGCGAAATCGCCGAAAAAGTAGGAATCGTAGACGATTCGCATTTTTCAAGAGATTTTAAGAAATATTACAATATGCCCCCTGCTAAATACAGGCAATATTTCGACTCTAAAAAATAAATTACAACTCTTTAACGGGTGCTTGCACACGAATAAACAAAACGAAAATATAAAAAACAAAAAATCATCCACTTGTGAGAAAATATTATCAAATTAATAACAATCGCACAAAAATACAAAGTAGTTTTGTAAAAGCGTAGCTTTAGATTGCAAAGCAATATAGCGATTGAAAAAAGTTTTGTTTAACGGGTGCTTGCACACGAATAAACAAAACGAAAATATAAAAAACAAAAAATCATCCACTTGTGAGAAGATTTGGTATCGTAGATACTTGCTTTTACGGAAAACTTGTTTTCGTGAGTAAAAGCAATACATCCGGCCGTAGGACGGAAGTTTAATATTTTGGCGTAGACAAAATATGTAAAAAAAGAAGACTGTGTGCATACAGTCTTCTTTTTTTATGTAATCTGGTCTGAGTGAGAAGATTTGAACTTCCGGCCTCTTGAACCCCATTCAAGCGCGCTACCAAACTGCGCCACACCCAGATATTACGGCCTACCATTATAGCAGACCGAGTGGAGCTGATAACCGGATTTGAACCGGTGACCTCGTCCTTACCAAGGACGTGCTCTACCTACTGAGCCATATCAGCAACCTAACGCTTTAATATATTAACATATCAATTCGCTTTTGTCTACCATTTTTTAGGCTCTTTATTGATTTTTTTTAAGTTATATTACAACGCGTAAGAAATTTCTATTTCAAAATCATTTGCGAGTTCAAGTTCGTTTATTATTACGC
Source organism: Christensenellaceae bacterium (assembly GCA_045651665.1). Lineage (GTDB taxonomy): Bacteria > Bacillota > Clostridia > Christensenellales > Borkfalkiaceae > HGM11412. The sequence goes on along the minus strand of JAZRSR010000017.1, from coordinate 29,463 downwards.
TTGACAATCTTGCGCTTTCTATATATACGTTTGAAATTGCAAATAATAACTCGTCAATTACGTTCATTTTGTTATTATCAAATAACCACTTTGAAAGTTTTAACGCATACGGAATATAGCCGTTTGAATATTTTTCCGCTATAACTTTACCCGTTAAACCAAAATGAGAGTTAAAGGCACTTTCAGCATTTTTTAGCGATAATTTTTTGCTTAAATATAGAATAATATCGCCCATAGTAGTTTCAAACGTAGGCTTAAACTCAGGCGTTTTTGAAAATACTTCAACGTACATTTTTTGAACGATATTTTCAACGCTTAAAAACAAAGTTTTTATATCTACTTTATTCTTTTTAAGCTTAATTTCTTCAATCGGTTCTATTATAGGCTCAAAATTTTCTTCGGTTACTATCTCTTGAACTTGCTCTACAATTTCTTCAACGGGTTCTTCAGAAATTTCTTCTTGCGTTTCAACGATATTTTCTTCTTGAGTTTCAACGATTTTTTCTTCTTGCACCACAAACTCCGAAACGGCTTTTTCCGTTTCGGGTTTTTTAGTGCTCGGCGCACGCAAACTATTAAGTTTTACGGCGCCGTCAACGCCTGACACAGTAGACGTCTTGGGGTTGACATACTCCGATATTTGGGAGCGTTCTACCCTTCGTCGTCCTGCTATCTTGCGGTATTTCGTTAGCGTTTACGTAATAAATTACGCCTAACCTATCAACTACTGCAAGTAGCGATTTATCTTCGGGGCTTACGCAACTTGCATAAACCACACATTCGTTCATTTTGGGATCGCCAAGTTCTGCTATCTTAACGCCCTTTCTTGCTCTTGAAGTTTTTGTAACCGTGCCCGTAATAACTTTTTTGAACGTACCAAAACTCGTTACTATTACACACTCGGTTGTAAAATCATCGTCAATAAGACCTGCGTAAACGACACTATCATCGTCCGCTAAATCCATACCCTTTACGCCACCTGCTATTCTACCTTGAACGGGAACGTCTTTATCCGCTCTTAAACATACGCCCTTTTGAGAAACGAAGAACATAATCTTATCTTCTTGATCTTGGCAAACGCTTAAAACTTCATCTCCGTCTTTAAGTTTCATAACTTGGCAAGAAGTTCTAGTTATTTGACACTCGCTCCACTCGGTTACCTTAACCGCGCCTTGCTTTGTAAATATTACAAATTTACCTGCGGGGGCTTCGTCAAATGCAAATATATTAACTATGGTTTCGCCTTTTTGAACTTCCTTAAAGAGCCCGTCAAAAGTAATACCACCCTGCGTCATACCACGACCTTCGGGAACGATATCGGGATTAATTTTGAATAGCTTGCCTTTACTTGTAAAGGCATAAGCATAATTATCAGACCTTACCTTAGCGTAAGAAGTGAAAATTTCAGCAAGAGAAGGCTCGTCTGAATTAAACTTTTTGAACACGGGATATTTTATCTTTTTAACAAAGCCTTTAGCGCTAACGCCTAAAGCGTAAGTTTCAATAACCTTGTCTCCATTACCACTATCGGTAGGCGTTGGATCAATCTCTTTACCGTCTTTAACAATGATTGACTTTCTACCGTCTTTATAGCGTTTTTTAACTTCTTTAAGTTCGCTAATTACTACCGAATTGAGTTTTCTCTTACTGTCGATAATCTCTTGTAAACTTGCCATTAAACCTTTGAGATATTCAAGTTCATCTTTAAGATTATCAATTTCTAAACGAGTGAGCCTTGCAAGTTTTAAGTCGAGAATCGCTTGCGCTTGAACTTCACTTAAATTAAATTCTTTTCTCAAATTTTGCCTTGCAGTAGGCGTATCGGGAGATTTTTTGATAATTTGAATAACCTTATCAATGTTGGTAACGGCTATGATAAGCCCAGTTACTACTTCATATCTCGCCTTTGCTTTGGCTAAATCAAACTTAGTTCTACGAAGAACTACTTGCTTTTGATAGTCGGTATAATATTTGAGAACTTGAATTAAACCTAATTGTTGCGGTTTTCCATCGGCAATCATAACCATATTTATGCCGTAAGATACTTGCAAGTTGGTGTTTTTGTATAAAAGATCTAAAACAGCCGATACGTCGGTATCTTTTCTAAGTTTAATAACTATTCTCATACCGTGACGGTCGGATTCATCAACCACGTCTGAAATACAGCCGAAATCATCCTTTTTATCAACCATAAGTTGACCAATCTTTGCAATGAGAGCGGCTTTATTTACTTGATATGGAATTTCAGTTACAACTATGTTTTGCCTACCCGACTTTTCAGTTTCTATATCTATTTTAGAGCGAATTAAAATCTTACCCCTACCCGTTTCGTAGGCGGTTTTAAGGTCATCTCCTGCAATTACGTAGCCACCAGTTGGAAAGTCTGGCCCTACTACCGTTTTCATAATTTCATCAAGCGAAATTCTCGGATTTTCAATAACGGCAACCGCCCCGTCTATAACTTCGGCAAGATTATGCGGTGGGATGTTAGTTGCCAAACCTACCGCTATACCCATAGCGCCGTTTACTAAAACGTTAGGATATCTTGACGGTAGAGTTACGGGTTCTTTTAGCGTATCGTCAAAGTTGTTTTCCCAATCAACCGTGTCTTTATCTAAATCCCTAAGCATTTCAAGGGCTAAATTATTGAGTTTTGCTTCCGTATAACGCATAGCCGCCGCCCCGTCACCGTCAACCGAACCGAAGTTACCTTGACCGTCAACGAGTTTCATTCTCATATTAAAAGGTTGCGCAAGCCTTACCATTGCATCATAAACGGAAGTATCGCCGTGCGGGTGATATTTTGCCAAACATTCACCTACTACTCTCGCGCTCTTTTTATAAGGTTTATCGGGCGTTAAGCCAAGGTCGTGCATAGCGTATAAAATTCTACGCTGAACGGGTTTTAACCCGTCTTCAACCCTTGGGAGAGCCCTATCTAATATAACGTATTCAGCGTAAGGCATCATAGAACTGTGAAGAACTTGTTCTATACTACTTACTATTACGTTTGATTTGTTTTCGTTTTCCATATTATTCGCTTACCTTAATCTCGAAGTTGTCTTCCTTGTTGAAATTTGCGTGTTGTTGGATATATTTTTTACGTTCGTCAACCGCATCGCCCATAAGCGTTGTTATGAGTTTTTCAGTTGCCGCAGCCTCGTCGATAGTAACTTGCATTAAAAGTCTATTTTCAGGGTTTAACGTAGTGTCCCAAAGTTGTTCGGGGTTCATTTCTCCAAGCCCTTTGTAGCGTTGAACTTGATATCCTCTACCAACCTTGTCTTGCTTTAACTTTCTTTCGTTTTCATCGTAGGCATACTCTACAACGTCTTTCTTATAAACTTTGTAAAGAGGTGGCATGCCGATATATACGTGACCTTCCGTTATGAGTTTTGGCATATAACGATAGAAGAAAGTGAGCAAAATACATCTTATATGATAACCGTCTTGATCGGCATCTGATAAAATAATTACTTTATCGTAATTTAAGTTATCAATATTGAAATCATCGCCCATACCCGTTCCAAGAGCGGCTATAATCGTTTTAATTTCTTCATTTTTCAAAACTTCAACGGTAGATTTTTTCTCGGTGTTAAGCGGTTTACCGCGTAGCGGTAATATCGCTTGGTGCTTTCTATCTCTGCCTTCTTTAGCAGAACCGCCAGCCGAATCGCCTTCTACGATAAAAATTTCATTAAGCGACGCGTCACGGCTAGAACACCCTGCAAGTTTACCTAAAAGCCTAGTTGAATCCGCACCCGATTTAGCGCGGTTGAGTTCTTTAGTCTTTCTAACCGCTTCACGCTCTTTTGCGGCGGAGGTTGCCTTTTCAATAATAGCGTCGAAGCACTTAACGAGTTTTTTGTTTTTAGAAATTTCGTTAAGAGCGTCTATCGTTGCAGATTCTACCGCCGGGCGAACTTCAACGTTGCCAAGTTTTCCTTTAGTTTGACCTTCAAACTGCGCGTTCTTGACCTTTACGGTTATTACGGCGGTAATACCTACCCTAAAGTCTTCTCCATTAAAGGAAATTTCTTTATTCTTGCCCGTAACCACCTTTTTAGAATACTCGCCCATAAAACGAGTTAAACCCGACTTAAAGCCAACGTCGTGCGTGCCGCCGTCAATAGTTGGAATATTGTTTACAAATGAGAACACGCTTTCACTATACCCGTCCGTATGTTGAAAGGAAATCTCTATTAAAATATCGCCAACTTTGTCGGTAAAATATAAAGGTTCTTGATATAAAACGTTCTTACCTGCGTTTATGTAACTAACGTAATCTTTAATACCGCCTTCCGATTTGAAAACGTATTCTTCAGCGCTATCGCCTTTTCTTAAATCTTTGAACTTGAGTTCAACACCCTTGTTTAAGAAGGAAGTTTCTCTCAAACGATTAATAATAGTGTCCGCATTAAATTCTACAGTTTCAAAAACGGTAGCGTCCGGCTTAAACCTAACGAGAGTTCCTTTCTTTATAGTTTTTATTTTAGTATCGACGAGCGGTGCTTTGGGAACGCCTGATAAAACCTTATCTTGCGCCTTGTCGTAATAAGAGTGAAACTCCATCTTATGAACGGTCTTGTTATAAACTTCCACTTGAAGCCACTCTGAAAGAGCGTTCGTAACTGACGCGCCTACACCGTGAAGACCACCCGAATAATCGTAATTTTCGTTATTGAACTTACCGCCTGCGTGAAGTTGAGTAAATATAACTTCAACACCCGATATACCAGCGTCAGGGTGAATATCTACGGGCATACCCCTACCGTTATCTTCAACCGATGCGCTTCCGTCCGGATGAAGCTTAACGTCTACCGTGGTTGCGTAACCGTTAGCCGCCTCGTCAACAGCGTTGTCAATAATCTCCCATAATATATGATGAAGACCTTTGGAACCCGTTGAACCTATATACATACCCGGCCTTACTCTTACCGCTTCGAGTTCTTTAAGTATTTTTATATCTTCTGAACTGTAACTTTTCTTAGCCAAAATACTGCCCCCTGAATAGAAATCATACGAGTTAATTTTACCACATATTGTAGATTTTAGCAATACCTTTACACTAAATAAAGTATAAACTTTATTATTTTTGCTTTACTCAATTTGACATTTTTCGTAAAAAGTATATAATTAAATTATGATTATTGATAAATTCAAAAATAAAAGCCCTAAATTTTACGGCTTGATTATATTTATATTGATAGAATTAGCCCTATACCCTATTATTCTATCCGTTAGAGGGGTAGCCTACTCGATAGCGGCGTCATCTTCAATCTTACTTGCGTTTTTAATGCCCGTAATTTTCTTTAGAAAAACACGCTCTCACTTACTTACGGTTTGCGCACTATTTTTCACTTTAGTTTCAGACTTATTGTTATCTATATTTTTTGATACGATTTACGGAATACAAATTGCGTCAATGGTGTCGTTTTTAATAGTTCAAGTTTGTTATTTTATAAGGATTTATTTAGAAGAAGAAAGTAAAACGATACGCACAGTACACCTAATTGTTAGAATTTTAGTTAACGTTTTAGCGATTGTAATAACGCTTATCGTATTAAAACAAAACGCAAATTTTTTAGCGGTTATTTCAGTCGTTTATTATGCAAATTTATTAGTTAACGTAGTGTTTTCCGGAATAAATTTCAAAAGTTCAAAATGGTTATTTATCGGGCTAGTTTTGTTTGCTTGTTGCGACTTTTTCGTAGGGGGGCAATATATAGGTAATTTTATAACGCTATCTGAAAATTCGATTATTTCAATACTTTTAAGTATTGAGTTTAATATGGCGTGGTTGTTTTACCTACCGTCGCAAGTGATAATTTCATTAGATATTATAAATAAAAAACGCACCTAAACGGTGCGTTTTTTAACGGATTTTATTCAAAAAAAGTTATGCTGTGATAGAAAGTTTTCGTTGCCTTTGCATCTAGCTTTGAAATTGCTTTTTTAGTTTCTAACTTGTTATCGCACTTATAAACGTCTGGAAGCCCGTTCCAAGGTTCGATTGCGATAAAATCAGCGTTGCCTTCAGTCCATAAAACTAAATGGTCAAAATCTTGATAATAAACGGATAAAAGTTCTTTATCTTCCTTGAAAAGAGATAAACGCTTGCTTGAAATATTTTCAAAAATTATAGACTCCCCGTCGTTTTCAGGAATAAAAAACTCGCCTAAATTTACGCCCTTTTCTCCAACTTTTATCTTGTTTGTTTTAAGGTTGATAAAGTTTTCGCTAAGGAGTGAGTTATCAAGTTCATCATACTCTTTATCAAACTTAATATAATACCCGTCAACCGCGTTTTCGGTTTTGAAACCTTCGTGGCAACCAACGTTATAGTACATAGTACTATCGCCGTGGTTTTCAACAATGTAATAAATACCTAAAGTATCGCCGTTAAGTTTGAACATTACTCTAAACTTAAAATCAAAGGGGTATGCGCTTTTAGTCTTTGCATCACACTCTAAAAGGAAGGTTGCTTGAGTTTTTTCTTCCGCAACCACTTCAAAATCTTTTTTTCTTACAAAACCGTGAGCGCCTATTTCGTAACGCTTACCGTCAAGAGTATAATAGCCGTTCCAAATACAACCGCAAACGGGGAAAAGTATAGGAGCGTGCCCTTCCCAAACTTTAGGGTCGCCTTGCCATATTTTTTCTTCACCGTCTTTTTTTATACTAACTATTTCAGCGCCGAGCGTTGAAATTTGAACTTCTAAACTATCGTTTTTTATAGTTATAACTTTACTCATAAATATCTCCGTATCAATTTTTACTATTATATTTTATAACTACCGAGTGTTTTTGTCAATTTATTAGTTAAAATATACTTGTGTTTTTAATATTTTAATGTTAAAATATAAAAAGTTACTACTTAAAAGGAGTACGTTATGGACTACAAAGCAATTGAAAAAAAGTGGCAAGCAAAATGGGAAAAAGATAAAATCAATAATTTTGATAAGAAGAATATTGATAAAAAGCATTACGTTTTAGAAATGTTCTCATACCCTTCCGCCGCTAAACTTCACGTTGGGCATTGGTACAACTACGGTCCTACCGATAGTTACGCGAGATATAAACGCATGAAAGGTTTTGAAATTTTTCAACCTATGGGTTTTGACGCATTCGGTCTTCCTGCGGAAAATTACGCTATAAAGACTGGTATTCACCCCCAAGACTCTACCGAAAAGAATATTGAGCTTATGGAACAAACGCTTAGAGAAATGGGCGCTATGTTCGACTGGTCTAACGAAATCAAAACTTGTATGCCTGATTATTATAAGTGGACTCAATGGCTCTTTTTACAACTTTATAAAAAAGGTTTAGCATATAGAAAGGAAGCGCCGGTTAACTGGTGCCCCGACTGTCAAACCGTTCTTGCAAACGAACAAGTTATTCAAGGTCAATGTGAAAGATGCCACTCTACCGTTATTCAAAAAGACCTTACTCAATGGTTCTTTAAGATTACCGAGTACGCAGAAGAACTTTTAACTTGCCTTGACGAACTCGATTGGCCTGAAAAGACTAAGGCTATGCAAAGAAACTGGATAGGCAAATCAGTTGGTGGTGAAATCGTTTTCAAAGGGGAAGACGGCGTTCACGAATTTAAGGTGTTCACAACTAGAGCGGATACCGTATTCGGCGTGTCTTACGTAGTTCTTGCTCCAGAGCATCCACTCGTTAAAGAAATTACTACCGAAGATCAAAAAACAGCAGTTGAAAAATACGTTGACGATACCGCTAAAACTAAAGAAATTGAAAGGCTTTCTCTCGATAGAGAGAAAACGGGCGTATTTACAGGTGCTTACTGTATAAACCCCGTTAACGGAAAGAAAGTTCCCATTTGGATTTCAGATTACGTTTTATACTCTTACGGTACAGGTTGCGTTATGGGCGTGCCCGCGCACGATGATAGAGACTTTGTTTTCGCTACAAAATACGAACTTCCTATTACGAGAGTTATTAAAGGCACTATGGGAACTGACGATACTCTTCCCTTTACCGGAGACGGTGTGCTCGTTAACAGCGTAAAATACGACGGTTTAACTTGTGAAGAAGGTAGAAAAGCAATTCTTGCCGATCTTTCTATGATTGAACAAGGCGGATTTAAGGTTAACTATAGGCTTCGTGACTGGCTCGTTTCACGCCAGAGATATTGGGGCGCTCCTATCCCCGTTATCCATTGTGATAAATGCGGTATAGTACCCGTTCCCGAAGAAGATTTACCCGTAAAACTTCCTTATGACGTAGAATTTAAGCCAGACGGTAAATCTCCGCTTGCTAAATGCGAAAAGTTCATTAATACTAAATGCCCTATCTGTGGCGGAAAGGCACACAGAGATCCCGATACGCTTGACACTTTCGTATGCTCAAGCTGGTATTTCTTAAGATACCCTGACGCTCACAATTCAAAAGAGCCGTTTAATAGTGAACTTATCAACCAAATGCTCCCCGTAGATAAATACGTTGGTGGCGCAGAACACGCTTGTATGCACCTTCTCTACTCTCGTTTTATTACTAAAGCGCTTAGAGATATGGGATACCTTAACTTTGACGAACCGTTCAAATCACTCGTTCACCAAGGCGTTATTTTAGGGCCAGACGGCAACCGTATGAGTAAGAGCCGTGGAAACGTTATTTCTCCTGACGATTACGTTAGAGAGTGCGGTTCAGATATTTTTAGAACTTATCTTATGTTCGGTTTCTCTTATACCGAAGGCGGTCCTTGGAACGACGGTGGTATTAAGTCGATTGCAAAATTCCTTGATAGAATTGAAAAAATCGTAACAAGCGTTAACGATTACAAAAACAACAAAGTTACAACGTTTGACCGTGAAGAAAAGGAACTCAACTACTCAAGGCACTACACTATTAAGTGCGTTGATAGAGATATGGAAGCCTTCTCGTTTAATACGGCGCTTGCAAGACTTATGGAATACGTTACCGCTATTTATAAATACGACGCTCTTAATGAAGATAGAAAGAACGTTGAATTTATGAAAGAATGTATTAGTGATTTAGTTCTCTTAATTTCTCCGTTTGCACCACACTTCGGCGAAGAACTTTGGCAAATTCTTGGAAACAAAAAATCCGTATTTACCGCAGATTATCCAAAGTTTGATGAAAAGGCTCTTATTAAAGATGAAATTGAACTTGCAGTTCAAATCAACAGTAAAGTTAAAGCAAAAATCAACGTTTCAAGCGATGCTACCGATAAAGATATTGAGCAAATTGCACTTGCTAACGAATCTATTATCAAGGCGCTTGAAGGCAAGCAAGTTAAAAAGGTTATCGTTATTAAGAGTAGGCTCGTAAATATTATTGCAGGTTAATAAATACAAAAGCGGAAGTTAAACTTCCGCTTTAATTTTTAATAAAAACGCTTTGCAAAACTGCAAAGCGTTTTTTTATTTTATTAACAATCAATTTCAAAGAGTTCTCTTGGATAGTTAGTTAAGTTTTCAACACCGTCTTTAGTGATAACTACAACGTCTTCCATACGAAGACCGATTTCCTTTTCTTTAGAACCAAGGAAAATATCTACGCAGAAACTCATATTTTCTTGAAGTAAAAATTCAGCGCTTGTTTCAATCCACGGCGCTTCGCCTTCCATAGTTCCGTTACCGTGGCAAGGCCCGTATAAGAGCCAATCGCCGTAACCCATCTTTGTTACGTTTTCAACGTGGAATTTTGCTACTTCACAAGCGGGAACGCCTGCTTTAAGTTTAGATATAACGTCTGCTTGAGCCTTGTAACCAACTTCAATAAGTTCCTTTTGTTCAGCGGTTGCCTTACCAAACACTACCGGACGGCCAATACTTGATGCGTATCCGTCAACCCTAGCGCCAATTTGAAGGAAAGTCATATCGCCCTTTTCAATAACTTTGTTTCTTGGGCGAGAAATTGCTTGGTTAGAACCTTTACCAGTTAACACCCAAAGCGGATAACTTTCTCTTTCCGCACCGAGTTCATGCATTTTACCAAGCGCTAAACCAACTACTTGTTGTTCAGTCATACCAACTTTGATATTTTCTAAAACGTAGTCGAACGTCTTTCTCGTAATTTCCGCCGCCGCACGCATACACTTTAATTCGTTTTCAGTTTTATTCATACGAATATCGTTTACTACGTAGTCAGCCTTTTCAATCTTAATATCGCCGTAAACTTTCAAACTTTCTTGTAACGCTTCGTATACGCCGATAGTCATAAGCGGAAGACCTGCAACGCCTAAACGTTTTACGGGTTTATCGCCTAAAAGTTCGGTAAATACCGTATTGAAAGTATCGAGTTTATGACCTGGGTATTCAGGTTCAGAAGATTCTCTAAACGCCTTTAATCTTCTAATTTCATCAATTTTTGAACGATCGCTTGCATAAGTGAAACTTTCAGGCCCAATTAAAAGTAATGGATCACCTTCTTGAGCAATTAAAACGCCCGCAGTTTCAAAAGACGGCCAGTACGCAGAGAAATATCTTACGTATTGCGGTTCTGCTTCGTTACCATAAGCAAGAATAAGGTCGTAACCTTCTTTCTTCATAGTTTCTTGTACTTTTTTAACTCTATCTTTGTATTCATACAAAGGAATTGATGGTATGTTTAACATATTTTTAATCTCCTATTAACCATTTTTTCGGGTTTGTTTTAAGCATTGTTTCAATTTGCTCGTTTGTAATGCCTTCGTCTTCCATCATAGGAACAACGTTAGTTAAAAGATGGTCGTAACCCCAACCACCGTACTTATGAAGTAAGTTTTTCAAACATACGTCGCAAGATAAAAGTATTTGTGAAAGATACCCGTCGTCAATCATCTTCTTCATAAGTTTAACACGGTCGGTATCGTGCACGAATAAGCCGTAACCTGAATTTCTAACTTCACGCTTGATATAATATTCTTTACCAAAGTTATCAAACTCAACGTATACGCCTTTTTTAAGCAAAGCATAAATGTAATCTTCTCTATTTTCAACGTCAATATGGCTGATACAAATTTTATTAGGGCTTACGCCTTTAGAAAGTAAAATATCAACCGCTTCAAGCCCGTTGGTAGTCCAAGGATTGATGTGAACGTTGATTGCTACACCCGTTTTTAATTGAGCGTGAGCAGCCGCGCGAAGAACTCTGCGTTCTTTATCGTCAAAAATTTCACTTATGCCAATTTCACCTATATAACCTGCCTTAACGCCGTCAACACCAACGGTAAGCTCTTTTACCATTAATTCGCCTATTTCTTCATCAGTCATATCGTCAAGGGCTTTTGGGTGCGTTTCTCCAACGTAGAAACCCGTTCCCATAATAATATTAAGACCCGTCGCCTTAGAAATTCTAACAAGGGCTTGAGGATCTCTACCAATGCCGTCAAGCGATGCGTCTACTACGGTATTACCGCCTGCCTTCTTAAAACAATTAAGTTCCTCAATAGCAACTTGCTCGTTATCAAGAAGTAAATTATCTTTAAGCGCGTAACAATCACGGCTTAAAATGCCTAAGTTCCACATTTCAACCTTTTGAGTTGCAGGATCTTCAATCCCGTCAACCGGAAGGGCTTGATAAAACGCAGTCAAATCAAGTAAAACGTGTTCGTGAGTAGTAACTACTCCAAGTTCGTTTTCATTTAGCGTTTTTGTAACGCTTTCAACAGTTTTTTTCATATTAATTACCTTATTAAAATTTTAAGTTATATTTTTCGCCTTAGCGAAAATATATCTTTGCCATTAGGCAAAATATAAACATATTCAATGCTCAGATTTTTAGACCTTAGAAGCAAGCAAGACAAGGCTCGACAAGACTTGACGGATACAATAGACCTTGTTGGTCATTGTAGTCTATCGGCTAAGTAGAAACGATGCATAATGCCCGAAATAACGGCTTAGTAGCCGGAAGGGTTATTTATTTGCCAACGCAAAGCATCTTTACACATATCGTCTAAAGTCTTTTCAGCCTTAAAACCTAAAAGTTCGTAAGCGTAAGACGGGTCTGCATAACACTCTGCTATATCGCCGGGGCGACGGTCTACGATTTTATAAGGAATTTCTTTTCCAAACGCTTTTGAGAAAGATTTTACCATATCAAGAACGCTATAACCAGTACCCGTTCCAAGATTTACTACGAAAAGACCACTACCCGTAAGTATTTTATTTACGGATAAAACGTGGCCGACAGCCAAGTCAACAACGTGAATATAATCTCTAACGCCAGTACCGTCTTTAGTATTATAATCGCCACCAAAAATGTTAAGGTGCGGGAGTTTGCCTACGGCAACTTTAGTAATATACGGGCAAAGGTTATTGGGTATTCCGTTAGGATCTTCGCCAATAGTGCCCGATTCGTGCGCGCCAACAGGGTTAAAGTAACGAAGAATTGCAATATTCCAAGAATTATCCGCTTTGTATAAATCTTTTAAGATGTATTCAATAAAGAGTTTAGTGCTACCGTACGGATTAGTGGTAGATAAAGGGAAATCTTCCTTAATAGGAACGGTGTGCGGATCGCCGTAAACGGTGGCAGAAGAAGAAAATACTAAGTTTTTGCAGTTAAATTCCTTCATAACTTCAACGAGCGAGATTAAACCACCAATGTTGTTGTGATAATATTCAATAGGTTTTTGCACCGATTCGCCAACCGCTTTATAACCTGCAAAATTGATAACGCTATCTATTTTATGGGTGGTAAAAATTTTACGGAGCGCGTCTTTATCTAAAATATCCGCTTTGTAAAAAGGGATAGACTTTCCCGCTATTTTTTCCACTCTTTTAACGGCTTCTTCTTTACTGTTTGAAAGGTTATCAACAATAACCACTTCGTAATTTGCTTTTAACAATTCTACTACGGTGTGCGAACCGATATAACCAGCGCCACCCGTAACTAAAACGGTACTCATAAAAACTCCTAAAAAAATCAATATAATAATTATACTACTTAATATAAAAAAATTCAATTATTTTTGAATACTTTGCATACTATATTATTATGAAAACTATAATTTTAACCGGTGGTGGAACGGCTGGGCATTGCACCCCGCATTTCGCCCTTATCCCAAAACTCAAAACCCATTTTGAAAATATTTATTATATCGGCTCGGAAAATGGCATCGAAAAAGAACTCGTAACAAAAAAGGGTATTCCCTACTACTCTATCCCCACCGTAAAACTTAAAAGAAAATTGACGTTTGAAAACTTAAAAATTCCCCTTTCTCTTTACAAAAGCGTTAAATCTGCCCAAAATTTACTTAAAGAGTTAAAGCCAAGCGTAGTGTTTTCAAAGGGCGGATTCGTTGGGCTACCCGTAACTTTAGCCTGCAAAAAATTAAATATTCCCGTAATTATTCACGAATCGGATAGAAGCTTGGGGCTTGCAAATAAAATAGCGTCAAAGTTTGCAAAACTCACGATAACCACTTTTCCAAGCGATATAAAAAACTCTAAAAATTTCGGCGCTATAATTAGGGAAGAACTGTTTTTGAAAAGTAAAAAGGACGCTCTTAATTACTACTCGATTCCAAACGATAAACCCGTTTTACTTGTAACGGGTGGTTCAACGGGCGCTAAAATAATAAACGAACAAGTTAGAAAAAATCTCAACGCTTTACTTAAAACTTTTAATATATTGCACGTTGTAGGAAAAGGAAATATTGCCCCCATTAATAAAAATGGATATTATCAAGTTGAATTTACCGATATGGCTTATGCGTATAACGCCTGCGATTTAGCCGTTTCAAGAGCGGGTTCTAACACGGCGTTTGAACTTATCGCCCTTAAAATTCCAACCCTATTTATCCCGCTATCTAAAAAAGTTTCAAGGGGTGATCAAATCGAAAATGCGGAGTATTTTACAAGCCAAGGCTTATCGCTTACCTTACGAGAAGATAATTTGGAAAAAAATTTTTTAGATAACGTTATAAACTTATATAACACGAAAGACGTTTTAATAAACAATATAAAAAACTCTAAAGTTACTATCGCCAACAAGAAAATTATTGAAATTTTAGTTAAATATTGACAATAGTATGGCATAATTGTATACTAAAATTATATTAGGAGATGCAATTATGAAATATCAAATGATGATAAAAATACTATTTTTACTTCTTTCAAGGAAAAAAGTTTCAGCAAAATATATTGCAGACAGGTTTGACATATCAATAAGAACGGTTTACCGCTATATTGACGAACTGTGTTTGGCAAACGTTCCTATATATAATGAAAGAGGTAGGAACGGCGGTTATTCTATATCTGAAAACTATAAAATACCGTCAACGTACCTAAACGCGGAAGAGAGTGAACAAATAATTTCAGCGTTAATTGAAATTAACAAAGAACTCGGTTCTGACGTAATTGGCGGAGCGATTGAAAAACTCGGTTCAATCTCTAAAAATGCAGAAGGTATTCCAACTATCAATTTTGGAAATTTAGTTATTGACGGTAGCGCTTGGGGAGTTAGCGACGCTTACGGTGAAACGCTTAAAATACTTCAAAAAGCAATAGAAGAAAAGGCTCTACTTTCAATATCGTACGTTGACCGTGACGGAATTACGAGCGAAAGAGAAATTGAACCGCACGTTTTAGCATTAAAGCAAGGGCTTTGGTACGTTTACGCCTATTGCCGTTTAAGAAATACTTTCCGTCTTTTTAAGGTTGGGCGTATTCAAAAGATAAAATCGTTAAACGAAACTTTTGCTCGCCGTGAAATTTTAGACGTAAAAGCGGTGTTTGAAAAATGGTACGACGAGCCCGACGAAGATATTGACTTGGTGTTAGATAAGTCGGTTAAACCTAACGTAGAAGAGTGGCTTGGCGTTGACAAAGTTCACGTTTCACCAAGCGGAAAGATAACTGCTTCAGCAAGGCTTCCAATAGACGATTATTTGACTGCAAAAATACTCTCGTTCGGCAATAAAATTAAAGTTGAAAGCCCCAAAAAATTAAAAGATGCAGTTATAAAAACCGCTAAATCGGTAGAAGATTTATATAGATAGCATTAAAAAAAGCACTCAAACGAGTGCTTTTTTATTATTTTTTCTTTAATTCTTCTAAGATTTGAGTTAAGAGCTCATCGGTAGTCGGCGGAGCGTTTTTCTTTGCTTCTTCAGCTTCAAGTTTCTTTTGGTTTTCAAGTTCAACTTTTCTATCTGCTAAAATCTTCTTAATTTCTTTACGAGATTTGCCTTGCATTCTTAATTCAATCATTTCTTTAGAGTAAAGTTCTTTTATCTCTTTGTTTCTTTCTTTAATGCCTTCGTTAATTGAATTCATCGTTTTAACAATTACAAATAACACGAACGCTATTAAAAGGAAGTTGATAATTGCGCTGATGAACGCGCCCCAATCAATGTAAATTGAACTTGCTAAATCTAAAACGCCGTCAACGTAACTTGGCGAAAGCATAGTGATTGCGCCTGATAAACCTTCCTTACCTAATACGAGTGATAAAAGATAGTTGATTAAAGGTTTTAATACGTTGTTAGAAAGACCGTTCACGATACCTGTAAAGGCACCGCCCACGATAACGCCGACAGCCATATCAAGCACGTTACCACGAGTTATAAATTTCTTAAATTCTCCAAAAAATTTCTTCATAAATGTACCCCTTTTACATTTTTATTATTTCGTTAAGTAATTGTTCTGCATTTTCAGCAAAAATCTCGCATCCAGCGTCTTCAAGCATTTTTTTAGGTCTAAATCCCCAAAGTACGCCTATGCCGTCAATTCCCGCTCCCTTAAACGTTTTAACGTCCACTTCGCTATCGCCTATAAAAACTGCGTCTTCCTTTTTAATACCTAAGGTATTAAGGCAGTATTCAACGCACGATTTATCCGGCTTTGGATTGAAAAGTTCAGGGCGATTACCCGTTACGAAATCAAAACCGTACTCTCCTAACTTTTGATTAACTACGGGTTGAGTTACGCTATCTGGTTTATTTGAAACGATAGCAAGCTTATATCCCCTATTTTTAAGTTCTATTAAAACTTTATCAAGCCCGTCGTATAAAACGGTTTTAGAATTATCGCTTTTAAGTTGAAGGGGAACGTACTGGTTAAAGAGTTTTTCCGCAGTTTCATCATCGGGATTATTAGCGGCGAGATACACGAGTTTTTTAGCGCCGTAACCAACGCATTTTAACACTTCAGGTTTTGTAAGAGTTTTATAGCCGTTGTTTTCTAAAACGACGTTTATACACTCTCTAATATCTTCTAAAGTATCGAGCAAAGTGCCGTCTAAATCAAAAATTACGAGTTTTTTCATATTACATTTTCTCCGGTGCTTTGATACCTAAGAGCGAAAGGGCGTTCTTAATTACCGTTTTAGTTGCAAAAGTAAGCGCTAAACGGAAATTCTTAACCCCGTCTTCTTCTCCTAAAATCTTGCAATCGAAATAGAACTTGTTAAACGCTTCGGAAAGGTCAACAGCGTATCTCGTTATCATACTCGGCTCGTACTTTTCAGCCGATTGTTTGATAACGTTTGGATATTCTGCCAAAAGAGATAAAAGGTCATACTCTTGTTCGTTAAGTTCGTAATTTTCAGGATACACGCCTATATCTCCACCCTTCTTAAGAACGCTAACCGCTCTTGCGTAAGTGTATTGACAATAAGGGCCCGTTTCCCCGTCGAAATTAAGAACTTTGTCGTAAGAAAAGACTATATCTTTTATCCTACTTGAACTGAGCGCTCCGAATATTACCGCGCCAACGCCGATTGCATTTGCGGTTTCTTCTTTATTTTCAAGGTCGGGATTTTTGTCGTTGATTATTTGAAGAGCCTTTTCACAGCACTTATTAATAACGTCTTCTAAAAATACCACTTTGCCTTTTCTTGTAGACATAGTGCCTTCTTCAAGCGATACCATACCGAACGCTACGTGCACCATATCTTTAGCCCAAGGCTTGCCAAGAAGTTCTAAAACCTTGAAAAATTGCTTAAAGTGTAAGTTTTGTTGGTAAGCTACTACGTATAAACACTTATCAAAGTCGTATTCTTTCTTTCTATAATAAGCGGCAGCCAAGTCACGCGTGGCGTAAAGCGACGCCCCGTCCGAACGAAGTATCAAGCAAGGTGGCATACCGTATTCTTCTAAATTAACGATTTTTGCTCCTTCGCTTTCAACGAGTAAACCAGAACTTTGAAGTTCGTCGATAACGATACCCATTTTGTCGTTAAAAAAACTTTCGCCGTTGTAACTATCAAAAACGATGCCAAGTTGCTTATACACCCTATCAACGTCTAAAAGCGTTAAGTCCTTAAACCACTTGAATAATTCGTTACACTCTTTATCCCCTTGTTCAATGAGTTTGAAATACTCTCTCGCCTTATCGTCAAGCGCGGGATTTTTTTCGGCTTCGTCATGATACTTAACGTATAAACGCATAAGTTCTTTAACTCTGCCCTTTTCAACCTCTTCACGATTGCCCCACTCTTTGTATGCGTAAATAAGTTTACCAAACTGCGTTCCGTAATCGCCAAGGTGGTTGATACCAATTACGTTGTAACCAAGTTTTTTATAAATTTTATAAAGCGCGCCACCTATAACGGTAGTTGATAAATGCCCGATGTGGAAGGGTTTTGCAACGTTTATAGACGAATAGTCTATACAAACGGTTTTGCAATTGCCAAGTTTAGAAGAACCGTAATCGTCTTCAAGCGTTAAAATTTCTTTTAACACTTGGCTTGCTCTACCTTGGCGGTTAACGGTAAAGTTAAGATAGCCGTTAACTGCGATAACCTTTACAATAACGTCGTCAACCGGATATGAAGACTGAAGTTCTTCCGCAATCATAACGGGTGATTTTCTCAAAATTTTTGCAAACTTAAAGCAAGGAAGAGCGTAATCCCCGTAAGTATTATCAGGCGGGGTAACGATAAGTTGCTCAATTTCTTGAACGCTTGCCCCGTCAATATTAAGTTTTTCTGCAATATAACTCTTGTAATTCATAGTGATAGTTTAACATACTTTTAACTTAACTGCAATTATTTTTGAACTTTAATGCTAAAAAGATTTGAATATATTCAAAAATTTTGATATAATACTATAAGATTAAAATTTTGGAGTTGAATTTATGAAACTTGGTGTCGTTGGTCTTCCCAACGTAGGAAAGTCAACACTTTTTAACGCAATTACTCATGCGGGAGCGCAAGCGGCAAACTTTCCGTTCTGTACTATCGAACCAAACGTAGGCGTGGTAGCAGTACCAGACGAAAGGCTTGATAAACTCGCAAGTTTATACAGTAGTAAAAAAATTACCCCCGCAACGATTGAATTCGTTGATATTGCGGGGCTTGTTAAAGGCGCGTCTAAGGGCGAAGGCTTGGGTAACAAGTTCTTATCACACATTAGAGAAGTTGACGCTATCGTTCACGTAGTTAGGTGTTTTGAAGACGATAACGTTGTTCACGTTGAATCAGACGTTGAGCCTATAAGAGATATTGAAACTATCAATCTTGAACTTATACTTTCGGATATGGAAAGTATTCAAAAGAGATACGATAAAGCAGTTTCAATGATAAAAACGGGGGATAAAAAGTACGTTACCGAGAGTGAACTTCTTAAAAGAATACTCGATTGTTTAGAGAGCGAAAAGCCCGTTAGAAGCCTTACCTTTACCGAAGAAGAAAAAAAATACGTTGACGGGTTGTTTTTAATAACTTCAAAACCCGTAATTTACGCAGCGAATATTTCAGAAAACGATATTGCAAGTGATATAGATAGTATTCCGCTTGCTAAAAAAGTTAGAGATTACGCCTTGAACGAAGGTAGCGAAACTTTAATAATTTCAGCAAAAACGGAAGAAGAAATTTCTGAACTCGACCCGGAAGAACAACAAATGTTCCTTGACGATTTAGGGCTTAAAGAAAGTGGTCTTAATAGGCTCGTTAAGGCAAGTTACAAACTTTTAGGTCTTATAAGTTACTTAACCGCCGGCGAACCCGAAACGAGAGCGTGGACTATTAAAAACGGAACTAAAGCTCCACAAGCGGCAGGCAAAATTCATACTGACTTTGAAAAGGGATTTATAAGGGCTGAAGTAGTTGATTACGAAATACTCGTTGAGTGCGGTAACTACACCAAGGCAAAAGAACTCGGCAAAGTTCGCTCTGAAGGTAAAGAGTACGTTATGAAAGACGGTGACGTAGTTTTATTCAGATTTAACGTATAAAATAACAAAAAAGCAAGGAAAATCCTTGCTTTTTTTATTGGTGCGAGTAGGTCTGTAAGCCGGGTTCTGTCATTTAATACGGCTATCTATCTAGGTTTACGGTCACCCGTAAACTCGAGCGAATAAAACGAATACGCACCGCATAGCTCTTATATGCGTACTCCTATCTTGCTTCAGGTGGGGTTTACACAGCTCCCCGCGTTACCGTGGGGACGGTGAGCTCTTACCTCGCCTTTTCATCCTTACAACTTTTGTTGCGGTAATTTTCTGTTGCACTTTCCTTAAAGTCACCTTCACCAGCCGTTAGCTGGCACCCTGCTACGTGAAGCCCGGACTTTCCTCGTCGATTATAAAATCTCCGCAGCCGTACAACCTACTCGTAAACTGTATTATAGCACTATTATCTTTTATTGTCAAAAGTTTTAGCCTTGCCACCTTTTGCGCCGTTTATCAAAAGTACGCCCGATTGATAACTAAATTTTCTTGCCTTAAACTTATTATAACTTTCAACCGAATACAAAATTAAAGAATTTAATATTTCGGTAAACCCTTTAAGAGTATCGGTAAACAAATAGTACGATAGCGAACCTGGAATTGAATTTATCTCGTTGAGATAAAGAACGTTTTCCGAGTACAAATAGTCTATTCTAACTATCCCTGAAAACTCACACTCTTTATAAACTTTTTCGGTTATAGACTGAATTTTTTTAGTTAATTTTTCTGGTATTTTTGCAGGAAATTCCCTATCTAAACTCCCCGTATAGCACTCGTATTTATCTTTGAAACTAAGTATTTTATCTAAACTCAAAGGTCTTTCTACCTTAGAAACGGTATAGCCGTTTTTGTCTTTATAACAAGCGCAGTTATATTCCTTAAAATTTTCAAGGAATTTTTCTATAATTACCTTGTCGTCGTATAAAAACGCACTATCTAAACTCGCAATAAACTCGTTGTCCCCGTTTACAACTGAAACACCTATGCTACTACCTAAATTTGCAGGTTTTATTATTATGGGATAAGATAAGTTTTCTTTTATTTTTAATATGCTTTTTTCTTTGTTTTTAATAAAATCTTCTTTATAAACGGTAGCGCAAGGTAAAACGCTAACTTTTAAGCCTTTAAGAACCGTTTTGGTAAAATCTTTATCCATAGATAAAGAACTTGAAAATAACGGCGATCCAACGAGTGGAATATTATGTAATTTAAGTAAACCTGCAAGAGTTCCGTCCTCCCCGTTAAGCCCGTGCAAACAGTTAATAGCGCAAAATATATCCCCTATCTTTTTTAATCTTATACCCCTTATATAAAGAGTGTTTTCTCCACTTAATAAAGTTGCTTTTTTAAGTGTGGAAAAGTTACCGCTCTTATAAAAGGACACGTCGAAGAGTTCTTTCCCGTAAAGCCACTCCCCCTTTTTAGAAATATAAACGGGAATAGGGTTATACAACGTTTTATCTAAAGAGTTGAGCGTTAAAACGCCCGTTATAACGGAAACGTCATGCTCGCAAGAAATTCCGCCGAAGAAAACTATAATATTTTTCAAAATAAAAACACCTCCGCTTTGAAAACTTTGCTTTGGTGTTTTTTTAATTTTATCTTAATCTAAAATGTCGGGAAGGTCGTTTGAAAACAACACGACGTCGCCTTCTTTAAGTAGTTCTTTGAGTTTTTCTTTGGCTTGATTTAAGTCCTTTACCATATATATTCTATCTTGAGAATAATTGTTACTTAAAAGCCCTTCTCTTATATGAAGGCTACCACCTCTACCAACTAATATAACCCCGTCGCATACGGAAGATAGAGAAGTTCCAACTTCAAAGTTAAACTTGTATCCTTCAAGCCCAAGTTCAACCATACCGGGCGTTACTACATACTTTTTACCGCTAAACCCTTTCAAAACGCTGATTGCGTGCTTAACCCCGTCGGGATTAGCGTTGTAACCATCGTCAATAACGTTAATTCCTTGAGAAGTTTTAATAAGTTCAAGCCTATGCGGTATCATTTCAAGCTTAGCTATTGCTGAAATTATTTCGTAAATAGAAAGCCCAAGTTTTATTGCAACTGAAGATGCAAGCATAATATTGCTTACGTTATGCTCACCGAGAAGTACCGTGTGAGCCTTGTGTTTTTCGCCGTTATAAACGATAGTAAAGTCCGTTCCGTTTTCAGAAACCACCACGTCTTCAGCGTAGATAAACGAATTTTTATTCTTCTTAACGCCTGCAAGATACTTTTCACAATTAGCGTTTGTATAAATACCTAAAGTATGCTTGTTATCAGAAGATATAAACGCCTTTCCGTTAAATCCATCTTTCAAAATCTCACTCTTGGTTTTTATAATATTATCGAGAGATAAAAAGGTTTCAAGGTGTTGGTGCGTTATTCCCGTAATCACGGCAATATCTTGTTTCACCATTGAAGAAAGTTCTTTAATATCCCCCAAACGCCTTGCGCCCATTTCGCAAATTAAAACTTGATGATCGTCTTTCAATCTCTTTACCGTTTTAACGATGCCCATAGGCGTATTGTAAGATTCGGGAGAAGATAAAACGCTATATTTTTCCGACAATAACTTTTCTAAAATGTTTTTTACTGAAGTTTTTGCGTAACTACCGGTAATTGCAATCTTAATTAAGTCAGGTCTACTTTGCAAAGTCTTTTTACAAGCGTCGTAATATCTTTTGTTTATAAGTTTTTCAATAGGTTCGTTTACTCTAAAGGCAAGGTGCACGAGATAGGGAACGAGAATCGGGCACAAACACAATATTGCATACCTAAAGTGAGCGAGTAAGTTATCCCTAAACGGAATTGCTATAAGATTTACTATTAAAATCAACACTACGCTCGTTAAAGTTGTGAGAAGAACGAATGAAACTATCATACGCCAAATTCTCTTTGTTAAAACGAGCGGAACTTTGGGTTTATTTTTGGCTTCATTCCTAAAATAAACCGCCAAGAATATAAAATAAACTAAGAATCCGCTATATTTACCAAGCGGGTGATCGATAAACGAAACCGCCATATTAACGAGTAAAAAACCGAGAACTGAAAGCATTGATAGCATTGTTATTCTCGTAAGGTACACGTTATCTCTTTTATTGAGCCATTTGTAATAGCCCGCGCCCTTGTAACCGCATTGTTGCATTGCCCTAAAGAATTTTGGCGCAATTGCAATCATAAGCAAAGAGTTTATAAAACCTATTAGCAAAAACCCTAAAATTCTTGAAATGTAAAAAAGTTCGCTAGGGGTTTCTAACCCTTCGACGGGTAAAATCTCGGTTAAAGACGATATTGAGTTTAGCAGATTGAAAGTTAATTCCATCTTTATTCTCCTAAAAATTCGCGCGCAAGCAAGTTGAAAGTAAAATAATCGTCAACAAAAGCAAAATGACTTGCGTTTTTGAAAACCTTGAGCGTTGAATTTTTTATATATTTATTAAATCTCTTTGCCGTATATAAAGGAGTTTCTAAATCTTTTGCTCCGTTTATAATAAGCGTTTCATTAGTTATATTTTTAACTTCGCTATCTTGGTAGCAGTTTACTATTTTAACGTAACTTTTTTTCATAACGCTATCGAGAGTTTTGTATTCGTTACTTCCAAAGCCTTTAAGTTTTTCTTTAGGTAAAATTCTTTTAAGAATTTTATATATAAAAACTTTTACGTAGTAACTTGGTTTTCTTTTAGGTTTAAGCCCCGCTGAACCCGTCAATATAATTTTATCAAGCCTATCGTCTAAATTTGCAAGTTTTATAGCGATTCTTCCACCGAAAGAGTGGGCGATTACGTCGTATCTATCTACGTTTAACTCGGTTAAAAAGCCGTAAACTTCTTTAGCGTAATCATCAACCGAATAAGCAAACGGCAGTTTATCGCTCCCACCAAAACCCCTTAAATCAGGCGCTATAACTCGCCTATACTTTGAAAAATAATTTATCTGGTAGTAAAAACTTTCCTTCGAAGATAGGTAACCGTGTAAAAACAATAGCGGTTTCCCTTCCCCTTTATCTATCGTAACGAGACATCCTATTTTCTTGTTTATTTTAACTCCTTTTGCATTACGAACGCATCTTCAATATTTTCGTAATACTTCTCTCTAACGCCTACTTTTTTGTAACCTAAACTTTCGTAAAGAGATATTGCGCGAATATTTGAACGCCTAACTTCAAGAAAAACGTATTTTATGCCACCTTCTAAAAAAAGTTCTTCGGCTTTTAATAAAAGGTTGGTTGCAACTTTTTTACCACGGTATTTTTCTCTAACCGCTACCCTATCGATATTAACTTCGTCAAGCACAACGGTTGCAAAAACGTAGCCTTTAATTTCTTCATCTTTATCTAAAAGCCCAAAGAAAGTGGGCGCGTTAAAGGAAGCTTCTAACATCTTTTCAGCGTAGGGAACTCTAAAACACTCGCGCTCAATAAGTTCAATATCGTAAAGGTCGTCGCGATTGAATTTTCTTATCATTTGCGTTCTTCCTCCGCTTGACTTTTTTTAACGTACAAAGGAATTAAACTTTCAATATCGTAAGATGCGCTGTCTATCTTATCTTTAACCGCGCTTATAAATCCGCCCACTAAATCGCCAACGGTAGAAGAAACGGGAATTTTAACGTCGCTTATCATTGGGATATTTTCTAACTTTTTAAGGTCATCAAGCCCCATAAAGCAAGGTTCGATAGTGATATTTCCATTTTCAAAACCACAAACGTAATAATTTTCATGGCGAGCATCTATTACCGTTACAACGCTTTTGTCAATTGTATTATATGCAAGCGATTCAAAAGAAGTAACCGCTAAAACTTTTTTACCCAAAGAATACGCAAGCGCCTTTACGGTAGACACGCCTATTCTAATACCAGTAAACGAACCTGGACCTACAACCGTACAAAAAACGTCAACGTCAGATATTGTAATATTAAGTTTTTCAAGTAAATCTTCAATCACGGGCATTAAAGTTACCGAATGCTTAAGCCCTACGTTTTCGTGATAAACGCTTAACACGTTTTTATCACGCATTATAAACACCGTGAGATGATTTCCGCTCGTATCAATACCTAAACAGGTCATAAAATAATCTTCCTCGTATTTTCGTCTATTTTTTCAATGGTAACCGTTTTTACGTTGTTAGGAAGTACGCTCTTTATATTTTCGCTCCACTCTATAACGCAAATACCGTCTTGGTAAAAGTAATCGGTAAGACCTAACGCCTCCGCATCTTCGCCACTCGTTAAACGGTAGCAATCATAGTGGTATAAAATTCCCGAATAATCGTTCATATAGGCGTAAGTCGGGCTTAAAATTTCTTTATCGATACCTAAACCCTTGGCTATCCCCTTTGTAAAAGCCGTTTTGCCTGCGCCCAAATCACCGCCAAGTAAAACTATATCCCCTTTACTTAAAGTTTTAGCGTAATCTTCGCCTAATTTAATTGTTTCTTTGAAAGATTTTGAAATAAATTCCATAATTAAAAATTAAGTAAACCTTTTACACGTTTGTAAAGTATTAGCGTAATAACGCTTATTGCAACCGATTTTATAAGATTGAATATAAGTACGAAATGCCATAACCCAATAAACGCGCTATCTGGAGCGCCGTAAAGTGGGAAGTTAATGTATCTATTTACGGGTAGAGAAATTAAACTCATAAGTAAAACGCCGATAACGAGCCCTATAATAACTCGCGGGAAAGAGCGTTTTAATTGGTAGAGAATAAACGGTACGAGCGTAAAACAAAGACCTATTAAAACGTTTGCAAGTTGCCCCACCACCGTGCTCGATTTAATTAAACACAAAGCCTCTTTTACAAAAAGTATTATAACGCCCGGTACAGCCCCAAGCGAAAACCCGCCTATGAGCACGAACACGTTTGAAAAATCAAGTTTCAAAAAGGGCGCAGCCGGAAATATAGGAAACTCAAAAAAAGTAAGCGCAAAGGAAAGCGCAGTAAATATTCCCATTTTTGCTACAAGTTTGCCGTTGAATTCTAATTTATTTCTCTCCATAATCTTTTCGGGCAATAATAAAGGGGCATAATGCCCCTCGAAGCGCCCACTCCTTTTTTCATCCGGACTATACCGTCGGTTACGGAAACTCTCCGTATCGGGGCGCTTATTAATATTTAAGCGCCTTTGCAGACTATACTGCCGGTGGGGAATTTAACCCCGCCTCAAAGAACGCTTTAATTGTATTATTCTTTATCCGTTTTGTCAAGCGGTTTACAACCGCTTTCCAAGTCGCCGTTTATTTTCACACTCAAATCTTTTACTATTTCGGGAGCGTATTCAGTAGTTAAAAAATCAATTCCGCTAACGAACATAGATACCGTTTGCTCGGAAGAACTTACCGTATCTTTGCACTCGATAAAAATTTTATCGCTTGAAATTTTAATAGCATCGTCTAAAGTTTCTCTATCAACACGCGATTTCTCGTTTAAGATTAAAACGTTACTAACCCCGCAACAAATACTCGTTTTTATTGCGTTTTCCAACTCGATTCTTGATAAATTAGCGCTGTC
Source organism: Christensenellaceae bacterium (assembly GCA_045651665.1). Lineage (GTDB taxonomy): Bacteria > Bacillota > Clostridia > Christensenellales > Borkfalkiaceae > HGM11412. The sequence continues at coordinate 3,798 of JAZRSR010000017.1, read as the reverse complement.
AATCATCAATATGAGTTTTTTGTTTTTAGCCGTTTTAATAAGTTTTTTTATCTGCTTTATAACGTCGTACTCGTTCAAATTTTTATAAGAAAACGACGAGAGCATTACGGCAATTTCATCCGCGCCTTGCTCCCTTGCAAGTTTTACGGAATATTTTACCGTTTTGAAAGCGTCCTCTCCAAGCGGATAATTTATAAGAACTCTAATTTTTACGTTGCTACCTGCAAGCGCGCTTTTGCTAAGTTGTAAAGCGCTTGGATATACGCTTACTCCGTAAAACCCGTACTTTACAGCCGTTTCAAGCGCCGTAATTAAGTCTTTTTTAAGCCTAATTCTATTGTCAATAAGATAGTTTAATTTTTTATAAACTTTTTTTGCTTTATACGTTCCAAATTCTTTTTTAAGTTCCGTTTCGCTCTGACCGAAAAGTTCGGCTAAATCTTTAATGCTCTCTTTCTTTTCTTCCGTAAAAAAATCCTTTATAAGCGACGGTTCGTTTTCCTTTATAGCCGTTTCTTCTTTAATTTGCTGTAAATTGTTAATTGCTCCTATATCTTCCATTTTACTCTCCTTTTGCTTTTAGTGTTTCCTAAAGGGTAAAAAATAATACTCTATTTGACATAAAATGGTAAAGTTTTTCACTATTTTTACTTTTTTTTAAGGTATAGTAAGGCTATGAAAGGTCTTATTTTTATTTTCGTTATTTATTTAATAACTTTTGGAGTCTGCGTAATTAGTAAAATTCTACTTGATAAATTTTATCTAAACAAAAAAGGCGATGACAATTCATCGCCTAAAATTTACTATATAACAAAACGAAAAAAACCAAAGGAAAAACAAAGCGTTATCCCCATAAAAGCAACCATAGTTGAAAAAGAAGACGTATCTGATTAACCCAAAGTTTATTAAACAGTAAAAAAGCCTATTAAGTGCTCTATTTTAAGACGTTAGTTGCAAGCATATCAAGGCTCACGAAGGCGATAGGCTGAGATAGACCTTTTTGGTCATCGAAGTTCAAACACGAAGCAGTAACGCAGTATTGCGCCGTTTATAACGGATTAAAACTCGTTTTAAGGCGTTAGTTACGAGTTAGGCAAGGCTCGACGGCAAGTTATCGGGTACAATAGACCTATGCGGTCATTGTAATCGTAACTTGACGGCAGTAACGATGTATAACGACGCAAATAACGGATTAAAACTCGTTTTAAGACGTTAGAAACAAGCAAGACAAGGCTCGGCAAGGCGGTGCGGTAACAATAGACCTTGCTGGTCATTGTTAGTGCAACGGCTTGACAGTTAACGCAGTATTGCGAAGTTTATAACGGATTAAAAATCGTTGGAAATCTTCTCTCCTTCCCCCCACAAACGCTCAAGATGATAAAAGAGCCTTGTTTCATCGTTGAAAAGATGAACGATAACGTCGCCAAAGTCAAGAACTATCCACCTTGCATCTTGCAAGCCTTCTTTTCTAATCGCCCTACCGCCTTGTTTTTCAACGGCTTCTTCAATATGTTCGGAAAGAGCCTTAACTTGCGTTGAAGACCTTGCCGACGCTATTATAAAATAATCTGCAACCGACGTTTTTTCTTCAACGTTTATTTTAACAATATCAAACGCCTTTCTCTCTTTAAGCGCTGAAAGTACAACTTCTGCTAAAACTTCTGATTTCATAAAATTTCTCCTTTATAATAATTTAACGCGTCTAACGTTAAGGGATAAACTTCTTTGTTTGAGCGTTTCAAAAATTCGACTATTTCTTCAAGGCAAATAACAAAACCTTTTGAAAAATCCTTATCGATTTCCGCTCTCAATCCTTCAACACCACTAAACTTTCTCGACGGTTCAAGAAGATCTGAAACGTAAATTAAAATTTCCAAATTGGACATATTGCTTCTTCCCGTGGTGTGATACTTTATGGCGGATAAAACGGCTTCATCTAAAACGCCAAGTTTATTTTTGGCTATATAATAGCCAAGGTATTGATGAACTATGTCTTCAGGAAGATTTTTTATCTCGATTAGGTCGGGATAATTTTCGGGGAGTTCATACTTGGCAACGTCGTGAAGTAGCGCAGAAAGTTCCGCCTTTACCTTATCAACGCCTAAAGTTTTAGCGTACTTAAGCGCCGTTAAAATTACCCCCGCCGTGTGCACCTTGCGTTTTATTGGCAAGGCGTTTTTAATATACTCGTAATACTTATCGCCTTGATATAAATCATTATCGTCAATATAGTTTTCAATCGCTTTTGGAACTAAATTTTCTAATGATAAACCAAGCATTTTATAAACTCTAACTTTGGTGCTTGATATATCTCCCCCAAAACAGTCAAGCGCAATAACTTTGGTATTAAACTCCGTTTCTACCCTATTTATAATTTTATCCGTCTGAAATTCACCGTTACGCCTTTCGCACAAAACGAGCGTAGCGTTTTCAATTATTTTTTCAGGGTTCTTCCAAGTGGGGAAATTTTCAAGCATGTCGCTACCCATTAAAAAGTATAACTCGGTAGGATTGTAAACTTGCTTTATATGTTCAACAGTTTGATATGAGTAACTTATACCGCCTTTATCAAGTTCGTAACTAGAAACTTCAATATTTTTACAGCCCTTAAATGCAAGATTTAGCATATTTAACCTATGCTCCCCACTAACTACTGCGTTACTTTGTTTATGCGGAGCGATAGCAGTTGGCATTATTAAAAGTTTATCAAGGTTAAGTTCCTTAACTATTCCTTCAGCCATCAAAATATGCTCGTTGTGAACGGGGTTGAACGAACCGCCGAAAATTGCTATTTTCATATTTTTATTTTAACATAGGTAAGTTTATTATGCAACCTAAAAGGGAATAATTGTTTTATGAAAAAATTAAAACTTTCCACATTTTTTGACGGGATATTTATTTTTATACTGTCGTTTTTTATATTTTACGCGTTACTTAAAGGGTTGGTTAAAAGCATAGCTTTAACAACCTTTCTCTCGGTAATATTTTCTTCAACCGCAACTTTTTTATTCGCGCTGATATCTGAAAAATTACTCGATAAAAAAGACGTTAAGATTAGAGATAAAAAAGAGTTTGAAACTTTTATAAATTCGCTATATTTTGCCGAACGCAAAAACATTAAAAAACTGATTAAAGCGTATTATGAAAAGAAAAACTTTAGCGTAACCGATAAAAAGGATTATTTGTCAATAGATAACGAAAGCGTTGCCGTATTTTTTGAGTTTAAGCCTGAAAAAATTAAAGAAAGCGCTATAATTAACGCTTATAAAAAAACGCCTAAAGGTTATAAAACGGTGTTTATAAGCAACGGTTACGATTTATCTATAAAAGATTTTTTTATAAATTTTGATAGAGTTACCCTTTATAACGGAAAAGACTTTTATCTTGCCTTAAAGGAAGAAAATTTACTTGACGTTTCTATTAACGAGGAAAAAAGAAAGTTAAAAATTCCGTTCAAGCAAATACTCCGAAGGGAAAACTCTAAAAAGTTCTTACTTTGGGGAGCAGTTTTACTAGTGTTTTCAACGCTTGCATTTTACAAGTGGTTATACCTAACGATAGGAACTATATTTTTAATATTATCACTTGTAACTAGGTTTTTTACAAGCCCCAAACCCACAGAAAACAAATATTTAACTTAAAAAAAACGAGCGCAATTTTGATGTGAACCCAAAAGTTTAGACAAAAAATTAAATTAAATATATTGGAATTGAGTTCGGTATTTTACCGGACTCATTTTCAATTTTAAAGATATTCTTTCGTTGTTGTAATAGTTAATATATTCGTGTAGCTTTTGTA
>JAZRSR010000016.1:0-36656 GCA_045651665.1 Christensenellaceae bacterium | reverse complement strand
GTATATGTTAATTGGTTTTCTCGCATATCTAGTATAACGGATAATTTGAATTCTGGCGAGTATTTTTTAAACACTTGTCCTTTTTTTGCCATTAAAAATGCACCTCCTAAAGTGTTTAACTTTTGGGGTGCATTTCAAATTCACCGCGTTTTTTATTATCTAAGTTGAAATCTTTGGTTTTTTAATGTTTCTGGTTTGTTGCTTTTTTTCTCAGGGTCGTTAAAAATAACTCTTTCCCCATTTTCTTTATAAAAGGTTCTATGATCAATGTTTTTCATTTCTCCTTTTTCTTCATAAGTGTTCCCGCATTGTCTACACGTTGCTATTGCTTTTATCATATAATGTTTTGTTTTAACCGTTGTATATTTTGGTCCCACTTTTTCCCATTTTCCACTTTCAACGGTGTATTCATTCCCGTTAATTTTGAAGTCTTGTTTGGTTGTCTTATACTCTATACCGGCTTCTTTTGATAGGACTTCTTTTTTATCGGTTTCAACGTCAACTGATAATATTTCTCTAGTTACTAAACCACCGCATTTTTTGCAATCTTTCCAGCAATATCTTCTCGTCGTATTTTCAATATCTGTTTGAATGATTTCATTTTTAGTTTCAGTAAATTGATAGATTGACAATGCTATAAAGTAAATTACGTTTATCCCAATTAGAGTGTATAATTCAAAATTTAAAGCCGTTTCCATTATCTTTGTCCAGCTAAATAAAGAAACGGAATAACGCATAAATCCATATCCTACGGCAATTAATATATACCAAATTATTAAACTTGAGAAAACGTTAATAGAGTATAATAAACGCTTCTTGTTTTTTACTTTTTTTACTAATGCCATTGCTTGAGCGTACGAAATTCCATCTAAAACGCTAGAATCCATTTGCAACTCTTCAGAGCCGTTCATAAAATAACACGTTTCTTCGCCCCAAACCATAGTAAGAATATAGGCGGTAATTATAAGGACGTTAACTATTCCCCAAACACCAACTATTATCCATTTAGTAACGTTTTCAAATTGTGGGATAAGAATTGAAAATAAATAGCTTAAACCGAGCATTAAGCCGTAATTAACAACGTAGTACAATACTGAAAGCAGACCCGCTCTCATATTTAAACCAAACCAATGTTTAATTTTAAAAATTTTTTCTTTACTCATTTATAGTTTCTCCTTTATTTGATGAAATCATCAAATTTTATGTAATATATACGAGCAATTCTCGTATTTCTAATTATTTTATACGAGCATTTCTCGTATGTCAAGTATTATACGAGAATTTTTCGTAAAATAATATTATGAAAGATAAAATTGGTAAAAGAATAAAAGAGATAAGAATTGAGAATAAACTCTCTCAAAATGATTTTGGGAAAATACTCTCCGTCTCGCAAGATACGGTTTCTCTTTGGGAAACGGGAAAGAGTTTGCCGCCGGTTGAGATAGTAGTGTTGATATCTCAAACGTTTAAAGTTTCGGCTGATTATATATTATGTCTTTCGGAATACTAAAATTTTATAACATAAAACGCGGTGAAAATTCACCGCGTTTTTTATATTGTAAGTTCTATTAGAACTTAAAGTAATTTTTAGCGTTTTCGTAAGCAATGCCTTTTACGATTTTTTCTAAAACTACGAAATCTTTGGGGAACTCGCCGTCCTCAACCCACTCACCGATTAAGTTACACATAATTCTTCTAAAATATTCGTGGCGAGTGTAAGAAACGAAACTTCTACTATCCGTAAGCATACCAACGAATCTTGCAATCATTCCAAGGTTTGCAAGCGAACGCATTTGATCAATCATACCGTCTCTTTCATCGTTGAACCACCAGCCTGAACCAAATTGAATTTTTCCTGGTATTCCACCGCCTTGGAAGTTGCCGAGCATAGTGGCAAGAACGTAATTATCCTTAGGATTAAGAGTGTATAAGATAGTTTTTGGTAAAACGTCGTCACGTTCTAAAGAGTTAAGGAATTTTGCAAGGTTTTCAGCGATGCAAAGGTCGTTAATACTGTCAAAACCAACGTCTGCGCCGAGTTTATCGTACATCTTAGAGTTGTTATTTCTAAGCGCGCCGATATGAAGTTGCATAGTCCAGCCGAGTTTAACGTACTCTTTAGCGCAAATTTTTAAGATAGCGCATTTATAAGTGTCGATTTCTTCTTTTGAAAGAGTTTCTCCGCTCATATATTTATTGAATACTTCTTCGGGGTTGCCTTCAGAATAGGGAACGTATTCTAAAGCGTGGTCTGAAAGCCTACAACCGTGGTCGTTAAAGAAATTAATTCTATCAACGATAAATTTTTCAATTTCGCCATAAGATTTAGCGCCGATTTGTTCAAGGTAAGGCTTGAAAGTTGCTTGGTCGATATTCATAAGTTTATCGGGGCGCATAGTAGGTAAAATCTTTACGGGGAAATTTTTTAACTGTTCGTGGTATTCAAGGCTATCGGCAGGGTCGTCCGTAGTACAAATAACTTCAACGTTAGAGCGTTTAATGAGTTCTTGCGCTCTAAATTCGTCTTTTGCTAAACACTCGTTAACTCTGTCCCAAATTTCTTGGCAAGTATCTTCGTTAAGAGTTTTGTCAATACCAAAATATCTCTTAAGTTCAAGATGCGTCCAATGATATAAGGGGTTACCAATAAGAAGGGGTAAAGTTTTAGCAAATTCCTTAAACTTTGCGTATTCGTCTTTATCGCCCGTAATAAAATCTTCGGTAACACCGTTAGTTCTCATTTGTCTCCACTTATAGTGGTCGCCACCCAAGAAAAGGTCGAAAGCATTTCTAAATTGATAGTTTTCGGCAATCATTTTGGGGTTTAAGTGGCAATGGTAATCGATAATCGGCAAATCTTTAACCATTTTGTAAAGTTTTCTTGCCGTTTTGTTTTTAAGCATAAAATTGTCGTTAATAAAACTCATAACGTAACACCGTCCTTAAATATTGAAATTTCACGATAGTCGTTAATCTCGTTTTTAGTTTTTTTGCCGTTGGCAACTGAGATAACGTATTCTAAAAGTTCGTCGGTTAAAGGGTTTCCGTCAAGCACGGGGCTTGAGTCGAAATCAATCCACTCGGGTTTTCTTTGCGCTAAAGAGTGGTTAGTTGCAATTTTTACGGTAGGAACGGGCGCTCCAACGGGAGTTCCACGGCCAGTTGTAAATAAAATAATATGTACGCCTGACGCCATAAGGTTAGTAATAGCCACAATGTCGTTACCCGGTCCGTTTAATAAAGAAAGCCCGTTTTTAGTGAGAACGTCGCCGTAATCGAGAACGTCAACAACCTTTGAAAGACCGCCCTTTTGAATACAGCCGAGTGATTTTTCTTCGAGTGTGGTTATACCGCCTTTTTTATTGCCCGGGGACGGATTTTCGTAAATAACTTGATTATGCCTTGTATAGTAATCCTTAAAATCGTTAATGAGTTTAACGGTTTTATTAAAAACTTCTTCATTTTCAGCGCGTTTCATAAGAAGATGTTCAGCGCCGAACATTTCGGGAACTTCGGTTAAAACGCAACTACCGCCCATGGCGATAAGTTTATCCGAAAGCCTACCAACCAAGGGGTTAGCGGTTATACCGCTATAACCGTCGCTTCCACCGCACTTGAGCCCAAGTTTAAGTTTTGAAATGGGAACGGGTTGGCGCTTAAACTTTTTAGCGTACTTTTGGAGTTCTTTAACGAGTTTTACGCCTTCTTTAACGTCGTTCTTAACGTCTTGCGTGTTAAGGAATTTTACGCGTTTAGAGTCCCAAGTGCCAAGCACCGTTTTGAAAAGTTCGATATTGTTGTTTTCACAGCCCAAACCGAGAACTAAAACGCCCGCTGCGTTTGGGTGATTAACCATACCTTTAAGTATGGTTTGAGTAATTTTTTGATCGTCGCCAAGTTGAGAACAACCAAAGGGGTGAGCAAAGAATTTTGCCCCCGTCTTTTTAGCGATTGCTTCGGCAACTTTATTAACGCAACCAACGGTGTTAACTATCCAAATTTCATTTCTAATACCAACGTCGCCGTTATCTCTAACGTAACCCATAAAAGTACGAGAACAGTCTTCTTTAGCAATACTATAAAATTCCGGTTCGTAAACGTAGGTAATGTTTCCAGATAAGTTGGTTTTAACGTTGTGAGAGTGAACGTGATCTCCCTTTTTAATATCTTCGGTAGCGTGGCCGATAGGGTTGCCGTACTTAATAATGTGTTCGCCTTTTTTAATATCTTTAATGGCGTACTTATGCCCGTCTTGTAAATTTACTTCAACGTTGTCAAGCTTATTTATTAACATATTTTTCTACCTGCTCTGTAAGGAAAGTTAAATCTTCGCCCCAAAGTTTATCGTTTGCTAAAATTTCTTTAACGCCGTGAGTTTTCATAAATTCAACTACTTCAGCATCGTCGTTAGTCATATCAGTCTTGTAAAAATCAATGAGTTTAGCAAAACTGAAAAGTAAAGTTTCCGGCATTTTGTTGTAACGCTTAACGTATTCAAGGATAGAAGGAAGAACTCTAACTTTGAATTTTGATACCGAGTTAAGAGCGATTGAAGAAAGGTAGTGCTTAATATACGGGTTAGCGAATCTGCCAATTACGCCTTCGGCGTATTCAATAAGTTCGTCCTTTGGAAGATCGAGCGTGGGAATAATTTCATCAAACACGCAAGCTCTAATGTGAGCGAGCATCTTTTCGCTGTCAATGCAACTTTTTACCGTGTCGTACCCTTCAAGTAAAGCGTAAGGAACGAGTGAAGTGTGAGCGCCGTTTAAGATTCTAACCTTTCTCGTTCTATACATAGAAAGTTTGTCTTTAGTAACGATAACGTTAAGACCTGCGCTCTTGAACGGAAGTTCTTTTTCAAGGTCGTAATCGCACTCGATAACCCATAAGTGGAAGTATTCAGAAGTATTAACCATATTGTCTTCATAACCAAGGTTAAGTTCTTCGCCACGCGGATAACCGGTGTTGATACGGTCAACTAAAGTGTTGCAGAACACGTTGTCCTTTTCAATCCAAGCCTTAAATTCATCGCCTAAATTCCAAAGGTCAGCGTATGAAAGTACGCATTTTTTAAGATTGTCGCCATTTCTATCAATAAGTTCACAAGGAAGGAAGATGAAACCTTTAAGACCTAAATCAAATCTCTTTTTCAAAAGTAAAGTAACTTTTGCAGGGAAAGTTTTAGGCGGAGCGTCGGTAATCTTATCTTCGCTAGAATATACGATACCAGATTCCGTAGTGTTAGAAACTACGAATCTAAAATCGGGATTTTTTGCTAAATCTAAATAAGCGTTCCAATCGTCGTAAGGTTTAACGCATCTAGATATTACGTCAACAACAGTTTTTTCAACGCCTTCAACACCGCGGATAAGGTGAGTGTAAACGCAATTTTGCTTTTCAAGCATATCGCACATACCTTGTTCAATGGGTTGAACTACTACTACGTTGCCTTCAAAACTACCGTTATCGTTAAGTTTTTGAAGCATCCAGTCAACGAAACCGCGTAAGAAACCGCCTTCGCCGAATTGAATAATTTTTTCAGTTCTAATTTTCTTTTCAAACATAATAAACCTCCATAGAGTTTAATTTCCATATATAAGTTTACATCAAAAGTATTAATATTTCCTTAATTTGATTGATGTTTAGTGGTAAAAATCTTGATTTTTTTGACATACTGCGTTATAATTATATCTATGGAAAGAAAAACCGTTATTAACTCAAGTGAATATTACTTTGACAAGGCGTCTAAAATCAAAGGAAATAAATCGAGTAGCCACTACCATCCCTTGCTCGAAATATATTATATGAAAAAAGGTAGTTGCAATTACTTTATCGACGATAAGTCTTATAGGGTAGAAACGGGTGATTTGGTTTTTATTCCGAGTGGAATTATTCACAAAACCACTTACGATATAGAGCATCACGACCGTTGGCTTATAAACTGCTCTTTAGATTTTATTCCCGAAAGCGTTAAAAAAGTAATAAGATCGTTACCACACTTTTTCAAAAAGAGCAGTATAACTACTCAATGCGAAAAAGTTATGGAAAAAATTTCTGAAGAATATTTGAGAAACGACGAGTATTCTTTAGACGCCCTAAAAGGCTTAACCAGCGAACTCATATTTTTAATAGTTAGGAACGCGAGCGCGCAAGAAGAAGAAACTTCGGGTAGCGAATTTATAGAAAAAGCGGTAAAATATATCCAAAACAATTATTCTCAAGAAATAACTTTATCGCAAGTGGCGGAAAATTTATCCGTTAGCCCTGAACATCTATCGAGAACCTTCAAGCGTGAAACAGGCTTTAATTTTTCGGAATATTTAACTCTTTTTAGGCTACAAAAAGCAGAATTTATGCTAAAAAACGAACCGGGAAGATCCGTTCACGCCGTCGCTTTTGCGTGCGGGTTTAACGACAGTAATTATTTTTCTTATAAGTATAAGAAACAGTATGGTATTCCGCCTAAAAAAGTTAAAAACTTAAAAAATGATAAAAAATAGTTGACAATAAAAAATCAAAATGTTAAACTTTCTTTATCTAAATAGAAAAGCTATGACGAAGACGGATTCTATCAGGAGTTTTTCCAGAGAGTCGGGGGCGGTGTGATCCCGATAAAACGAGTTAGAAATCTTATCACTTCCGAGCTGAAAGTTCAAAAGGGTTTTTACCTAAGTAGCGCTTTCCGTGTTTGCTACGTTAGTGCATAGGAGTTGTTAGACTCTGAAGGTGGTAGTTTGTTATAACTACAATTTGAGTGGTACCGCGGGAAATAAAATGCTCGTCTCAAAGAAACTTGGGTTTCTTTGGGACTTTTTATTTTAGTAAATAAAATTAAAACCTGAAACACTTACACCTTATATAAAAGGAGAAAAGTTATGAACACTAATAACACTTTAACTCAATTAATGGATATTGCAACAAGAATAAAAGAGTTGAGAGAAATCAAGGGTTTTTCAGTTGTCCAAATGGCTGAAAGTACCGACGTTTCTGAAGAAAAATACCTTTCTTATGAAAGTGGCACGGTAGATATTCCTTTTTCGTTTATTCACAAGTGCGCGCTTGCTTTTGGCGTTGAAATTAACGTTCTTTTAGAAGGTAGATCAGCAAAACTTTCTTCTTATACGGTTACTAGAAAAGGCATGGGGCAAGAAACCGTTAAAGAAGACGGTATTAACATTGCAAACCTTGCAACAAAATTCAAAAATAGGCTTGCTGAACCTTATTATGCAAGATACGAATATTCTGAAGAACAACAAAGCCAGCCTATCCATTTAACTACTCATAACGGTCAAGAATTTGACTTTGTTTTGAGCGGTAAATTAAAAGTTCAAGTGGGTTCACACGTTGAAGTTTTATCAGAAGGCGATAGTATTTATTACAATTCTTCAAATCCGCACGGCATGATTGCGGTAGACGGTAAAGACTGTGTCTTTATCGCGGTGGTTATGCACGGGGACGACGTTGACGAAGAAACCGTTGCTAAACAACACGTTGGCTGGGTTAAAAAGAAAGAAAAACTCGTTTGTGAAAAATTCGTTGAAACTACCGAAGATAGCGAAGGCAGGCTTCAAGCAATTGATTTTAGAAATACCGATTCCTTTAACTTTGGTTTCGATATCGTTGACGAGATTGCCGAAAAATATCCCGACAAACTTGCTATGCTCCATTTAGACAAGTTTAAGAATGAAAGAAGATTTACTTTCAAGGATATAAAACAAGCGTCTAACCAAGTGGCAAACTACTTTACTTCGCTTGGAATTAAGCGTGGCGATAAAGTTATGCTCGTTCTCAAGCGTCACTATCAATTCTGGTTCTGTATGGTAGCCCTTCACAAACTCGGCGCGGTTGCTATTCCTGCAACAAACCAACTTAAAGAACACGATTTTGAATACAGATATAACTCCGCAGGAGTTAAAGCAATCGTTTGCACGGCTGACGGCGATACTTATACTTACGCTGAAAGCGCCGCTAAAAAGTGCCCGCAAGTAGAAAATCTTATAATGGTAGGCGGAGCAAAAGACGGTTGGCGTGATTTTGATAAAGAATATTCGTTATTCTCAAGAAAGTACGTTCGCCCTGAAGATTGTCCTAGCGGTGATGAAATCGCCCTTATGTTCTTTACTAGCGGAACGACTGGCAATCCGAAAATGGCTGCTCACAAGCACACCTATGCGCTCGGTCATTTCGTAACGGCAAAATATTGGCATTGTTGCGAAAGAGATGGTTTACACTTAACTATATCAGATACCGGTTGGGGTAAATCTTTATGGGGTAAACTCTACGGTCAATGGCTTTGCGAAGGCGCGGTGTTCGTTTACGACTTTGATAGGTTTGATGAAAACGACATTCTTCCTATGTTTGCAAAATACGGCATAACTACTTTCTGCGCTCCGCCAACTATGCTCCGTATGCTTATTCGTGGCGACTTATCTAAATTCGACCTTTCTTCGATCCATCATATGACTACTGCCGGCGAGGCGTTAAACCCTGAAGTTTTCAACAAGTTCAAAGAGGCAACGGGGCTTGAAATAATGGAAGGTTTCGGTCAAACTGAAACCACGCTTGCCATAGCAAACCTTTACGGAACTACTCCTAAAATCGGCGCTATGGGTAAAGCAAATCCGCAATTCGACGTTGACGTTGTAGATAGTGACGGAAAGAGCGTTCCCGCAGGCGAAGTTGGTGAAATAGTAATTCATACGGATAAAAAAGTTCCTTGCGGTTTATTTAGAGAATATTATCGTGATGCCGAAAAAACCAGCGAAGCTTGGCACGACGGTTTATATCATACCGGCGATACTGCTTGGCGTGACGAAGACGGATATTTTTGGTACGTTGGCCGTGTTGACGACGTTATTAAGTCATCTGGTTATAGAATTGGACCTTTTGAAATTGAGAGCGTAATAATGGAACTTCCTTACGTATTAGAGTGCGGTGTTTCCGCCGTTCCCGATGAAGTTCGTGGTCAAGTAGTAAAAGCAAGTATCGTTTTAGTAAAAGGTACCGAGCCGACTGAAGAATTAAAGAAAGAAATTCAAAACTACGTTAAAGAGCACACCGCTCCTTATAAGTATCCAAGAGTAGTTGTGTTTAAGGACGAACTTCCCAAAACTATCAGCGGTAAGATACAACGTAATAAACTTTAATATATTATGAAAAAGACTTACGTTACAAAAATGCCTAACCATATTGGCGCATTTCTAAAAGCAAGCAAATGTTTTTCAGAACTTGGGATAAATATTACGAGAGTAAGTTACAACAAAGCCGTAGATTCTCACACTTTGTTTATTGAAGTGGACGGGGAAGTGGAACAGTTGAAAAAAGCCAACGAAAAACTCAACCAAATAGGCTATCTTTCAAATGAAGAAGAGAACGACAAAATCGTTTTAATTGAATTTCGCTTAAAGGACGAGCCGGGTAGCGTTACGAGCGTTTTAGAATTAATAGGCAATTTTAATTTCAATATATCCTATATAAGTTCGCAAGAAAACGGTAGTGGCTTTCAGCAGTTTAAGATGGGGCTTTACGTCAACGACGCTAATAGTTTAACGAAATTTTTAACGCAGGCGGAAAAACTTTGCGAAATTAAAATTATCGATTACAATAATACCGAAAGGATATTTGACAACAAAATTTTCTATAATTCCTACGTTGACGGCTTGGTTAAAACGGCAGGGCTTTCAAAGGATAAGAAAGAAGAACTCTCCGTCAACGTTAATTTGGTAATGCAAACGCTTGATGAACAAGGGCTTTCGCCTTATAAAACTTTCGATAGTATAAGTAAATTTGCGGAACTGCTCGCTCTTTGTAAAGGAGAGAACTTCAATCCGAGAATAACTAAATACGACATAACCGAAAAGACTAAAATAACCATAATCGAGCCTGATTGCGGAAGCAACACGGCAATTATTGAAAGCGACGGGGAAAGAATTTTTATCGATTCGGGTTACGCTTGCTATAAAGAAGAAATGCTAAAGGTAATCAAATCGATAGTTCCCGATTTCAAAAAGCGTAGCGAGAAAATCTTAATTACTCACGCAGACGTTGATCATTGTGGGCTTATAAACGAGTTTGATACGGTTGTATTAAGCCAACGTTCCTATGAGAGTTTAGTTGCCGAGATTAACGATAACCGTGGATTTAGAGAATTAAACCCGTTGCACTTGCCGTATATTCAAACTTGCAAGATTTTAACCGATTATAAATTAGCAGACCAGAAAAAACTCTTGCCCTTATGGGATAAATCAACTTTGGTAGACGCCGTTGAGAAAATAGGAGATTTCAAACTTGGAGAACTTAATTTTGAAGTTTTCGAAGGTAAAGGCGGTCATCTTCGCGGGGAAGTAATACTTTTAGATTTCAATTTGAAAGTTGCTTTTACCGGCGACGTTTTAGTAAATCTTGCAGGCTTAACTAAAAAGCAAGCGGAATATAATCAATACGCGCCTATCCTTATGACTTCGGTTGACACCGATAAAAAATTATGTTCCGAAGAAAGGGTTAGCGTTTTGGAAAAACTCACCACGGGCAAGTGGAACGTTTTTGGCGGGCACGGGCAGAGTAAAGAGATAAATATACCTTAAACCGTTAGCCGTTAATTAGGAAAGTTTTTCAAAAAATCAAATGTTTATAAAAATCGTTGACAATAAATTAATTTAATGGTAAATTATTTATAATTTCATATATATATAAACAAATGCTATGACGAAAAGTCTTTCGGCAAATGCTTTTTCAGAGAGGCGGCGGTTGGTGTAAGCCGTTGAAGATAACCGAAAGTGTAGTTTCCGAGTTGAGAGAAAGAAAGTAAAATCTGGTAGAATCTCTCCGTAACCCCACGTTAAAGGGTGGTAAAGTGGTAGTTATTTTAACTGCAATTTGAGTGGTACCGCGGGATAAAACTCGTCTCAAGTTTTCTAAAAAACTGTGGGGCGGGTTTTTTTTAACATCGTCCCATTAAAAGGACAAATATGGAACAACTCACGTTAAAAATTAAAGAAATTGCAAGCAGAATCAAAGAACTCCGCGAAATTCAAAACCTCTCGGTTTTAGAAATGGCGGACTTTACTGGTGTAAGCGAAGAAGAGTATCTCAAATGCGAAGAAGGTAAAAGCGACCTTAACTTCGCCTTTATTTATCGTTGCGCTAACGCCTTAAAAGTAAACGTTACCGATATTATCGAAGGTTACAGCCCCAAGCTTAAGTCGTACACCGTAACGAGAAAAGGCAACGGTCAAAACGTAGGCAACGCCCACGGGATGACTTATTTTAACTTGGCAAGCGATTTCCGTTCGAGAATAGCCGAACCCTTGTACGTTGTTAGTAAGTATGACGAAAACGCTCAAAATGAGCCTATGGACTTAACTACTCACAACGGTCAAGAGTGCGATATAGTAATAGAAGGCAACTTGCTCGTTCAAATTGGTAGCCATACCGAAGTTTTAGGCCCTGGTGACAGTATTTATTATAATTCTGATGCTCCGCACGGACTTAGAGCGGTTGGTGGTAAAGATTGTATTTTCTACGCAATCGTATTAAACCCCACGGGCGAACCTATTCCTGAACTTGACGCGCCTAAAATTATCGAGTCAAAGTCAACTCTTATCGACGATGGCAAGAAACCGAGAATTTACAAAAATTATATTGACGTAATTCTTAACGAGAAGAAAACTCCTATAAAGATTGACTTCAAAAATCACGAAAAATTCAATTTTGCCTTTGATATTATGGACAAGATTGCCGAAAAAGAACCCGACAAACTTGCTATGCTCCATATCTCTAAAGACAAGACTGAAAGGAGATTTACTTTCAAGGATATTAAAAAGGAAGGCAATAGATGCGCAAACTACTTTAAGTCCTTGGGCATTAAGAAAGGCGATAGGGTTCTTCTCGTATTAAAACGCCATTATCAATATTGGTTTGCAATGATGGGTCTTAATAAAATAGGCGCTATTGCAATCCCTGCAACAAACCAACTCCAACCGCACGATTACGACTATCGTTTTAATGCGGCGGGCGTTTCCGCGGTTATCGCTACTTGTGACGATAACGTTCCTGAGAACATTGAAAAAGTCCTTCCTTCAAGCCCGACGGTAACCACTAAAATTACCGTTAATGGAACGAGAGAAGGTTGGCGCAATTTTGACGAAGAATATACTTTATTCTCAACTCACTTTAACAGAACCGAAGATACTGCTTGCGGGGAAGACTTAATGCTTATGTTCTTCACGAGTGGAACGACTGGTTATCCTAAGATTGCAACGCACTCTCACACCTATCCGCTCGGGCATTTTCACACGGCAAAGTATTGGCATAACGTTGATCCTAACGGCTTGCACTTTACCATTTCAGATACGGGTTGGGCAAAGGCAATGTGGGGTAAACTCTACGGTCAATGGCTTTGCGAGGGTGCAATTTTCGTTTACGACTTCGATAGGTTTGACGCAAGTGAAATTTTACCGATGTTTGCTAAACACAAAATTACAACTTTCTGCGCTCCGCCCACTATGCTCCGTATGCTCGTAAAGGAAGATATTTCTAAATACGACCTTTCTTCAGTTAAGCACATGACTACGGCAGGCGAAGCGTTGAACCCAGAAGTTTACCGTCAATTTGAAAAGATTACGGGGCTTCAAATAATGGAAGGTTTCGGTCAAACGGAAAGCACTATGATTATCGGTAATATGACGGGCGCTCCGCACAAGATTGGCTCAATGGGTAAACCCGCTCCTATTTACGACGTTGACATCGTTGATGCAGACGGCAATCCCGTTGAAGACGGTGAAACGGGTGAAATCGTTATCAAAACTTCTGAAAAAGTTCCCTGCGGTTTATTCAAAGGCTATTATCGTGACGAAGAAAAGACCAAAGAAGTTTGGCACGATGGTTATTATCACACCGGCGATACCGCTTGGCGAGATGAAGACGGTTTCTATTGGTACGTAGGTAGAGTTGACGACGTTATTAAGTCAAGTGGCTATCGTATCGGGCCTTTCGAAATAGAATCCGTTATTATGGAACTTCCTTACGTTTTAGAATGTGGTGTTTCCGCTGAACCCGATGAAGTTCGTGGTCAAGTAGTAAAAGCAAGTATCGTTTTAGTAAAGGGAACAACGCCTTCCGAAGAATTAAAGAAAGAAATTCAAAATTACGTTAAGAACAACACCGCTCCCTATAAGTATCCAAGAATAGTAACGTTCAAGGATGAGTTGCCGAAGACTATAAGCGGTAAAATCCAAAGAAACAAATTATAAACGGCGTATTTCTGCGTTAACTGCCAAGCGTGTACGACTACAATGACCAAAAAGGTCTATTGTATCCGTCCCCACTTGTCGAGCCTTGAAATACTTGTTTCTAACTCGTTTCTTGCAGAAACAATCTCTAATCCGTTATTTGGGGTCTTATGGTGGTTTTAATAGGCTTTGCGTGTACAAAAAGGTCTATTAGTAATCTTGCTTTGCAAGATTAGTTATATTTTGCCTAAAGGCAAAGATATATTTTTGCTAAAGCAAAAGATAGATTGTCTTAACGGATAGATATATTTTCGCTAACGCGAAAGTTGCGGATATATTTTATATATAAAAAAATCCACAACTTTTTGACGCAGTCAAAAAATATAACTTGCCGTAGGCAAATATATCTTACCAAAGGTAAATATATCTTTTCGCAAAGCGAAAAATATAACTGCTTTTAAGCCTAACTTGTTTCTTAATAATACGTAAAAAGGTTGCAATGAAAAACTTAAAAAGAATAACCATTATATCCGGTCATTACGGTAGCGGTAAGACTAATTTTGCGGTAAATTTTGCCTTCAATCTTAAAAAAGATTACGATAAAGTTGCCGTTGCCGACCTTGATATAGTAAATCCCTATTTTAGAACTAAAGACAGTATCGAAGATTTCAATTCAAGAAATATCCGTTTGATTTCTTCCGAGTACGCAGGCTCTAACGTAGATATACCCGCTCTTCCGCAAGAAATGTACGCTATCACGGACGATCAAAGTTACAAAATGATAGTAGACGTTGGCGGAGATGATAGGGGAGCGTTAGCGCTTGGTCGTTTAACTCCTAAAATTTTAGAAGAAAACGATTACGATATGTTGCTCGTTGTCAATTGCTATCGCCCGCTCACTCCTAACGTTAGTTCGACGATAGAAGTTGCAAGAGAAATTGAAACGGCGTGCAAGATAAAATTCACGGGGGTTATAAACAATTCTAATCTCGGCGAACTCACTACGAGTGAAGACGTTTTAGATTCTATTAATTACGCTGAAGACGTTGCTAAAGCGTTAAACGTAAAAGTAAAATATACCACCGTAAAACAAAGTTTATACGGTGAGTTGAAAGATAAAATAGAAAATCTTTATCCTATGACTTTACAGAAAAAGATATAAAGGAGAAAATTATGGCAAAACTTACAATCAACGTTGATAATTGCAAGGGCTGTGGTCTTTGCGTTGACGTTTGTCCCAAAAAGGTTTTGGAACTTTCAGCAAATAAAATAAACAAGAAAGGGCATAAGCCCGTTGAAGCGGTTAGAGAGCAAGATTGTATTGCTTGCGCTTTCTGCGCTACTATGTGCCCAGACTGCATAATTAAGGTGGAGAAATAAGACTATGGCAAATAAAGTTTTAATGAAAGGAAACGAAGCAATAGCCGAAGCGGCAATCAAAGCAGGTTGTATGCACTATTTCGGTTATCCCATAACTCCGCAAACGGAAATTGCCGCTTACATGGCAAAGAAAATGCCTAAAATAGGCGGAACTTTCTTACAAGCGGAAAGTGAAATTGCCGCAATCAATATGGTTTACGGTGTATCTGCCGCTGGTTATAGAGTAATGACCAGTTCTTCAAGCCCTGGAATTTCGCTCAAGAGCGAAGGTTTATCGTACTTGGCGGGCGCTGATCTTCCCGCAGTAGTAATTAACGTTCAACGTGGCGGTCCGGGTCTTGGCGGTATTCAACCCAGCCAATCAGACTATTTTCAAGCAACTCGCGGTGGCGGTCACGGAGATTTCCACATGATAGTTTTAGCGCCGGGTAGCGTTCAAGAAATGGCGTCTTTAACGGTAAAGGGTTTTGAACTTGCCGATAAATACAGAATGACTTCTATGATACTTGCAGACGGTACTATGGGGCAAATGATGGAACCCGTTGAACTTGATTTTGAAGTTGCGCCTGCTCCTGAAAAACCTTGGGCAACCAACGGTACCAAAATGCAAAGAAAGCACAATATTGCAAACTCTTTATCTTTAATTCCTGAAGAACTTGAAAAGTTCAATTTTGCTCGTTACGAAAGATACAAACAAATCGAAGAAACCGAAGCAATGTGGGAAGAATATAAGACGGACGATGCTGAAATTTTAGTTACCGCTTACGGCATTGCGTCAAGAGTAACTAAAAACGCAGTAGACGAAGCGAGAAAGAAAGGCATTAAAGTTGGCTTAATCCGTCCTATTACGGTTTGGCCGTTCCCCAAGAAAGCATACGAAAAGGTAGTTAATCAAGTTAAACACATCGTTTGCGTAGAACTTTCTATGGGACAAATGATTGAAGACGTTAAACTTTCAGTTGAGTGTAAAGTTCCGGTTACTTTATGCAACCGCGCAGGCGGTATGATTCCGTCAACCGAACAAGTTCTTGCTGAAATTGAAAAATACGCAAAGGGGGAATAAGAAATGGCAGTAGTATTTGATAAACCTAAATCACTTGCAGATATTTCTATGCACTATTGCCCCGGTTGTACTCACGGCATAGTTCATAGGCTCGTTGCCGAAGTTATCGATGAACTTGGCATTGAAGGAAGAACTATCGGTGTTGCACCCGTAGGCTGTTCGGTTATGGCGTATAATTATTTTAATTGCGATATGATTGAAGCCGCTCACGGTAGAGCGCCCGCCGTTGCAACGGGTGTTAAAAGAGCAAACCCTGAAGAACATATCGTGTTCACTTATCAAGGCGACGGAGATCTCGCTTCAATCGGTATGGCGGAAACCGTTCACGCAGCCGCTCGTAACGAAAACATTACGATTATCTTTATAAACAACGCAATTTACGGTATGACGGGTGGTCAAATGGCGCCCACGTCACTTCCCGGTCAAGTTACTCAAACTTCTCCTTACGGTAGAGACGTTAACGCTTGTGGCTTCCCCGTTAAAGTTTGTGAAATGCTCTCAACTCTCGACGGGCCTGAATACCTTGAAAGAGTTACCGTAAACAGCGTTAAAGCGGTTAAAAACGCTAAAAAAGCAATTAAAAAAGCCTTCCAAAATCAAATTGACAAGAAAGGTTTCTCACTCGTTGAAGTTCTTTCAACTTGTCCGACTAACTGGGGTTTAACTCCTAAAGATGCGCTTAAGTGGGTAGATGAAAAGATGATTCCTTACTATCCGCTCGGCGTTTATAAAGACAGATCGAATAAGGAGAGTAAATAATTATGAAAACTACTAAATTTTTATTCTCTGGTTTTGGTGGTCAAGGTATACTTTTCTCTGGTAAGTTTTTGGCGTACAAGGGGTTAACAGATGATAAAAACGTAAGTTGGCTTCCTTCTTACGGCCCTGAAATGCGCGGCGGTACGGCAAGCTGTTCGGTTATCGTTAGCGATGAAAGTATCGGTTCTCCTATCGTTGATAGCCCCGACGTTTTAATTGCAATGAACCTTCCATCACTTGATAAGTTTGAAAATACCGTAAAAGCAGGCGGTACTATCATACTTGATAGTACGCTTATTGATAGAAAGGTAAATAGAACTGACGTTGAAGTAATTTATCTTCCCGCAACTCGTTTGGCAAGTGAAAACAACTGTCCTACGCTCGCAAATATGATTATCGTTGGCAAGCTCTTAAAATATGTTGGCGAATACGACGAAAATTCTATCGAAGCAACTCTTAAAAAAGTTATTTCAGCAAAGCGTGCGGATATGCTTGAAGTTAATAAAAAAGCAATGGAAATAGGAGCAAACTATGGAGATTAAAATTCAATTAACTAACGAAAAAAAGGTAAAACCAGATAGTAGCGTGTTAGGTTTCGGTAAATATTTTACCGACCACATGGCTATGATTACTTGGAACGCTGAAAAGGGTTGGCACAACGCGAGAATCGTTCCGTTTGAAAACCTTTCTATTCATCCTGCAAGCACCGTTCTTCACTACGGCGCTGAAATCTTTGAAGGCTTAAAGGCTTATAGAAGAAAAGACGGTGGCGTTCAAATGTTTAGACCTATGGAAAACGTTAAAAGGCTTAACCGTTCGGCTGAAAGACTTTGCCTTCCAACTATTCCTGAAGACGTTGCTTTTGAACTTTTAACTAAGTTTGTTGAGATTGAACAAGAATGGACTCCGTCGGCTCAAGGCACGTCTCTTTACTTAAGACCGTTTATGTTTGGTAACGACGAAGCGTTAGGCGTTCACGCCGTTCACAATGCGGAATTTGTAATAATTGCATCTCCCGTTGGCAGTTACTATAAAGAAGGTATCAACCCCGTTAAAATTATGATTGAAAACGAAGACGTTAGAGCCGTTCGCGGTGGTACGGGTTACGCTAAGTGCGGTGGTAACTACGCTGCAAGTACGAGAGCGGGCAAGCGTGCCGAAGAAAAAGGCTACTCTCAAGTTTTATGGCTTGACGGTGTTGAAAGAAAATACATCGAAGAAGTTGGCGCAATGAACGTTATGTTCAAAATCAACGGTAAAATCGTAACTCCTATGCTCTCGGGCTCAATTCTTCCGGGTATTACCAGAATGAGTTGTATTGAAGTGTTAAAAGCAAAGGGCTACGAAGTTGAAGAAAGGCTTTTATCAATCGACGAACTTTTATCCGCTATGAAGAGTGGCGAGTTAGAAGAAGCGTTCGGTTGTGGAACTGCCGCCGTTATTTCACCTATTGGGGAACTTATGTACGACGGTGTTAAATATCCCGTATCTGATGGACAAATTGGTAAAGTTACTCAAATGCTTTACGATACTTTAACGGGTATTCAATGGGGTACTGTTGAGGATTCGTTTGGCTGGATCTACAAAATCTAATTTTAAGAACATTAAAAAGACGGCAACCGCCGTCTTTTTTAATTCGTTATAAACGGCGCAATACTGCGTTAACTGTCAAGCCGTTGCACTAACAATGACCAACAAGGTCTATTGTTACCGCACCGTCTTGCCGAGCCTTGTCTTGCTTGTTTCTAACGTCTTAAAATATCAATTTATCAAACTATGAATTAAAATCCCCCTTAAAAATAAGGGGGATTTGAAGATTTTGGGGGTTATAGCGCTTTAATTATTCTATTTCGCCTATAACTCTAATTAAGTTTCTGTAGAACGAGTCGGCAATAAGCATATTGCCTTCGAAAGTGGGGTGCAATGCGTTAGTATCAAACCTTTCGGTAGTGGAACTTCTAACGTTTACCGGTTTTTGAATATTTGGGTAAGAATATTCAAGGTCGAATTGCGCCGCCGAGTCAACGTATTCAATAAAATCTTTGTACTTGTCTTCTTTTGCCAAGTTCTTATACATAAGGTTAAGTTCCATAACGTAGTGAATAATATCGTAACAGTCGGTAAACGGAATTTCTGCGCCGTAGTTGCTACCCATACCACCGTTTATAGACGGTAACGCCATTGAAACGAGTTTTATCTTTACGCTTGGAATATCTTTCTTAATCAAGTTTATAAGTTCAAGCGCTTCTTCTCTTACTACGGTATTACAATATTCGCGCCTTGATTTATTCATAGCGGATTGACGCATAAGTCCGTTTCCGCCAAGATAAAGGTATGCAACGTCAATATTTTTTACGTTTATTTTATCAAGGTATTTTTTTATGCTAATAGTTTTAGTTTCCCTATCTAAAAACGGGCTTACGCTACCGTCAAACGAGCCGAAAAACTCAATGGGGCTAGTGTCGTTTGCGTTTTTGTAGTGGGTGAGAATTCCTTTTTCAGGGCGAGGGCCGTTGTGGTCTTTATAG
The DNA here is from genome assembly GCA_045651665.1 of Christensenellaceae bacterium. GTDB lineage: Bacteria > Bacillota > Clostridia > Christensenellales > Borkfalkiaceae > HGM11412. The sequence continues at coordinate 17,694 of JAZRSR010000016.1, read as the reverse complement.
CGGGTAAAACCAAGATAGTCAACTTGCAAACTTTCAAGTTGCCAAACGTAACCGTTTTCGTCCTTCCAAAGCGAGTGTTGATCTCTTTCCGTTTTATTGTTAGGCGCTTTTACTAAAATAGAGCCTACGCTGGTAGAAGTATAGCCCTTCCAAGTCCATCCGCCAGAACCTTCGTAATGAACCGTACCGTCAGAACTAGTAACGGAGCCAACGAAATTTACACCCTTAATGCCGTGCCCTTCGGGGTTTCCGCCTATACCTGAAATTCTTCTATTGACTTCGCTAACCCACACGCCTTTTGCCATGTTTGAGTCCCCCAAACACATTACGTTAAGTTCTCTTTTAGGTTGTTTTGGGATAACAACGTTAAGAGTAGTGGTTGCCGTACCGAGAAGCTTTTTTTGAGCATCGTAAACGGAAATGGTAAGAGTATGCCTACCTTCTTCTTGCGGGGTGTATTCAAAATATCTTGGGAAGTTTTTACCCTTTTCGCAAACCGTTACTATTGAGTAAAAATACGGATTGGGCGCTTCAATTACGCTTCTATAAAATAACTGAAAGGTATCTCCTACAACAAGATCGTACTGGTCTGCTAAAAGCACTCTAATTTGATCGTACATAAAGTAATTAATGCTCCTTATTGTTATGTTTTAACTTTAACACACACGTTAAAAAAAAGCAATACAATAATCAAATATTCCTTTACTTTTTATTGTAAAAACTATATAATGTCTTTATAATTTTACTTAGGTGGTTTATTATGGCTGGACAAAAGTTCAAAAAAGATGCAACTAAACTCTTAACAAGATATGAAAAACCCGTTATGCACGTTGATGATTTTCCTGGAATCGCTCAACTTTACAATCCCGCAGTCGTTAAGTATAACGGTGAGTTTATTATGCTTGTTTCCGTTGTTGACTACGCTGCAGACGGCGAAGGAACGGACGTTGGCGAAACCCGTATTGCAAGGAGTAAAGACGGTATCAACTTTACTTTATCCGATGAAAATTTCATTAAAATGCCTGACGTTGAACCTTTCAATTTAACCAAGCATTTTATTGATAACCGTATAACCAAAATTGACGATACTTATTATATCGTTACCCCCGTTATGATGAAAGGCGGTTGGCTTTCTCCCGTTGGCTTACTTGGTAAAACTACCGATTTTACAACGTACGAGCCTATCTCTATAATTACCGCGCCGAGAAATCGCGGTTGTAGTATATTTCCGGAAAAAATTAACGGTATGTATTATAAACTTGATAGGCCTTACGATTATCCGTCGTCGTCAAGTGGCGAAATTTGGATAAGTGAATCGCCAGACCTTATTCACTGGGGTAATTTCCGCCCCGTTCTTCATCAAGGTTACAAGTTTTGGAACACCGTTAAAATCGGGCCTACTCCCGCAATCAAAACGGATAAGGGTTGGCTTGATATTATTCACGGCGTTGCGTCTACCGCTTGCGGAACTTATTATTATATGGGCGCAATTTTATTAGACCTTAACGAGCCGTGGAAGGTTATCGGTAAAACTTCAAGTTACCTTATGATGCCTGAAAAAGAATACGAACTTCACGGCAATAGTGATAATTCGGTATTCCCTTGTACTCCTTACGCTGATTATGAAACGGATACTTTATACGTTTATTACGGCGCTGCCGACCGTGCAATTGGTCTTGCAACCGGTAAAATTTCCGAGATAGTAGACGCTTGTATAGAAGGTATTTAACTTATGATAGTCAACACGGAAAACGCAGTCGGCTTAGAAATCATAAACGCCGTTAAGCAAAGAAAAATCGTATGCGCATTTCACGATATTGACGGAACGCACTCGCTAATACGCGATTGGCCACCCGTTATGAGTAGAGTTTTATACGATACGGCGGTTAACGGTATACCCGAAAATTTAACGAGCGAAGAAAATATCAATCGTTTAGTATCTCTTTGCGCCGTTGAGAGTTTAGAAGAAACGGACAAGTTTTGTATTGAAAGCGCAGGCTTATCCGCTTTAACTCAAATGGAATGGGCAATAAGAAGGAATCAAGAACTTACAAACGGCAAGTTTAACGGCAAAACTAATTCCGAGATTATCAAGCGCATTTGGCTTGGCGAAGAAAAGTTTGAAGGCTTTGACGAGCCGAAAGAATATCTTGAATACTTAAAGAAAGTAACCCCCAAACTCTTTTGGGTATACGAGCAAGTATTGAATAGATTTTGTAGAGATAGAAACCTTGAAAGAGCAAAGAAAAACCCAAGCGAGTTTTTAGTTAGAGGCTCGAAAGAGTTTATGCGGTTTTTATACGAAAACGGCGTTAAAAACTATTTCGTAACGGGCGCGGTGGTAGATAAGTCCACCCCGTCGCCAATGGGTATGTACGAAGAAGTTTTAGGGCTTGGTTTCGAGATAGGGGAAGGCAAAGTCGTTGAAGATATTTTGGGTTCTACTTGGGAAGAAAAAATTCCTAAAGACGAAGTTATGTTCCGTTTAGTTAAGGAACTCGGCGTTAGCGGAGAAAACGTATTAGTGGTAGGCGACGGAAGAAGTGAAATTTCAGCAGGCGTAAAACTCGGCGCGGTAACTTTAAGCGTATTACCGCTTACTGCAAAGCGCCAACGCGAACTTCACAAAGAACTTGTAACTAACGTGATAATTACGAATTATCAAGACTGTGACGTTAAAAATATCTTTAAGCCTAATTGAATTATCAAATAAAAAGCGTGGATGCAGAATCGCATCCACGCTAGTTTTATTTTTTGAGTCCTAAAATTTCATCTGCGGAAACGTCTAACGCTTCGCAAATATTTGCAAAAGTATCAATCGCAGGGAATTTATCAAGACGTAAATACTTGCTTATAGTAGACGGATTAACGCCAACTTTTTCTGCAAGCTCTTTTTGTGTTAGATTGCTATTGGTTATTTCTTCACGCAATCTTTTTTGAATATCTTTAAGTTCAATCATAACAAAATAATAGCACATTGTGCTTTTTATGTTTGACAAAAGGCACACTGTGCCATATAATATTAAAAAAGGAGTTTGCTATGCGTGAAAGCAGAGAAATAAATTTTATTGAGCATTTGCGTCTGATTAACAAAAAAGCGTGGATGCAAAATCGCATCCACGCTTTTAATCTATTGCAAATAAATCGTTCGGAGTTATATTATAAAGAGCGCAAAGCTCTAAAATTTGAGTATAATTAAGTTCAAATACTCCGTTTTCAAATCGGCTATACTGTTGTTGTGTCATATTAAATTTTTGCGCAACTTCTTTTTGAGTTAAGCCTGCATCTTTTCTTGCTTGCTTTAGATTGGCGCCTATTTTCTCTGCAACTCTCATAGTTAAAACTTATCACAAAACGATGTATTTTTGTTGGTATACATCATAAAACGATGTAAAATAATGTTTGGAGTTTGCTATGTTAGAAGATAGAAAGAGAAAATTACTTGAATATTTATATCCAACGAAAGAGATTGCTGAGTTTATGATAGGGGATCTTTACGTTGAATTAACGCTAATACTCGATAAAAAGACGTGTTTTTCGTCGGCAAACATAAAAAAATCAACAAGGGCAAGTAATTTGGTTTTAGCAAGGCAAACGGTTAAAAACTTCTTATTAGAAAACCCAATTTACAAAATAAAACTTGAAGAGTTTTTTCCAAAAAGCAACAAAGATATTTTAATTGATAATATAATTAGCGGTTACGTTATGATAAAGTCTACAAACGTAAATAAAGGAAACGGAGCGGACGTGTTTTGGGATAAACGGAGCGTTTGCTATTCAAAAAAACTCGATAATTGACATATTATAGATAAACAACGCGTGGTTTACACGCGTACTTTTTTTTGTAAAACACGATATAAAATATTTGACAAGGCGTAAAAATGTTGTTATAATGATTCCATTATTAAAACGCAATGACGCGGAATAGTAAGTAGGAAGTTTACCTTTAGAGAGATGCCGTTTGGTGCGAGGCATCGGAAAGTTTTTACTGAACTCGCCGTAGAGCGGTTATCGTGAAAGTAAGTAATGATAAACGGGAACTCCCGTGATAGAGTTAAGATGTGTTGGCATCAAGAGGGCATCCTACAAGGGTGAAAAAGAGTGGTACCGCGGAAACTGTAACGTTTTCGTCTCTTACTTAAAGAGGCGAAAACGTTTTTTTATTCGCCCCGCAAATTTATAGATATGAGGAGATTATTAAAATGAGAAAAATCGAAATTGCAGACGTTACGCTTAAAACGCTTTCTAACGAGCGCGAAGTTTCTCTACTTTTCCGTGAAAAATCCGCAATAGCAAACACCGCCGATATGCTCGGCGCAAACGTTATAGAATTACCCCCAGTTAAAAACCCTCGCGAAGACGCTATCGTATATAAAACTATTGCCCAAAACGTTAAGAAGGCTATTTTGGCTATTCCCGTAGGCTTTACCGCCCAAAGCGTTGCTACCGCTTGGGATTCTATTAAGCACGCAAATAAGCCTAGACTTCAAGTGGAACTTCCCGTTTCTACAATTCAAATGGAATACACTTATCACGTTAAGCAAGAAAAAATGCTTGCTAAAATAGGCGAACTCGTAAAAGAGGCTAAATCTTATTGTAACGACGTTGAGTTTTCCGCCGTAGACGCAACTAGGGCAGACGAAGGCTTTATTTTAAGCGCCGTTCAAACTGCTATAGATAACGGCGCAACCTTAATTAACCTTTGCGATACTGCGGGCGTTTCTACTCCGGAAGAAATTGCAACTTTAGTTGGCAAGGTTGTCGGCGCGGTTAAAGTTCCCGTTTACGTTCAAGTTTCTAACCGCATAAACATGGCGGTAGCATCTGCGCTTGCTTCTATCAACTGTGGCGCAAGCGGATTAAAATGCGCTATGGCGGGCAAAGAAGGTCTTTTAGCGGGCGAAATTAGTGACGCTATTAGCGTTTGTGGCGATAGAATAGGCGCTAAAATTGAACTTCAAGGCACTAAAATTCACGCTAGCATCAGCGATATGCTTTCTAAAATTAATCATAAGGAATACGAGGTTTCCTCAGCAAGCGAAGCAAGTAAAATTTTACTCGACGGTGAGTCTACTTTATCAGACGTTACTAACGCAGCTATCGCTTTAGGTTACGACCTTTCGGAATCTGATTTAGGTAACGTTTATAAAGCGCTCAAGGCGGTTTGTGAAAAGAAAACCACCGTTGGAGCAAAGGAATTTGAAGCGCTTATTGCAAGTAACGCTATGCAAGCGCCTTCAACCTATCACTTTGAAAGTTACACTACTACGAGTAGCAACGTTTCAAAATCAATGTCGCAAGTAACGCTTAAAGTTAACGGCGAAATTATTTGTGGCGTTAGCGCGGGCAACGGCCCTATCGACTCGGCTTTTAGAGCGATTGAACAATGTTTAGGTCATCACTATGAACTTGACGATTTCCAAGTTCAATCTGTTACCGAAGGTAAAGAGGCGTTAGGTTCGGTTTTAGTAAGGCTTCGCAACGGCGGTAAACTTTATTCTGGTAACGGAACTTCAACGGATATAGTTGCCGCAAGTATTAGAGCGTACGTAAACGCCCTTAACAAAATAGTAGCCGAGGAGGCATAATATGAAAATTGTATTTTCAACCAAGAACGTAAGTCGGTCGTCTTTTTTAGACACCTGCGTTTACGCTTACGATTACGGGTTTGAAGGTTTTGAAATTTACGACGCTATTAAGGAGCGTGGCGCCCATCACGATAGTATTTTAAGGCGTGATAGGATTGCCGATTCTAAAAGAAAACTCGTAAATAGAAATCTCACCGTTTCTGCGCTTAGGCTTCCAACCTTTGTAGAAAGCGATGAAACACGTCCCGAAACGATAGAAAAATACGTTGAAATGGCATCGGCATCGGGCATTAGCAACGTTATAGTTACCATAAATGAAAAAACGCCTTTCAGCGTGCTTGACGAAAAACTTTCAAGCGCTGTAAAAAAGGCTGAAAATTTGGACGTTAACTTATTGCTTGAAACGATAGGTTATCTTTCTAATACCGAAAACGCAATAGAAATAATCAATCATTTTTCTTCTTCTGCGATTGGCGTTTCGTGGAACGTAAGGGGAACTTACTTTACTGCGGGCGAATCGGCAGAGTCTACTATAAAAACTTTAGGCGCTTACATTAAATACGTTCGTCTTGGTGATATGAAAGACGGCAAAACCGTGTTAATAGGCGAAGGCGACCTTCCCGTTGCCAAACTTTTGAACGCTCTTTCTTCTCTTAATTACGACGGTTTTATTTGCGCCGCTTGGAACGACGAAATTAACGATGCGGATATAGTTTTAACACATTTTACCAACTATCTTGCATCGCTCAATCGCAAAAAAGACGCTTGTCAAGGCGAATATTATAACAGATCAAAAACGGGTACTTTCGTTTGGAAAAAATACGACGTTATTGACGCTACTTTTTCAACCGTGCTCGACACTATGGTTGAAAACTATCCCGACCAATACGCTTTTAAGTTCCCAACCCTTGATTATACTAGAACTTACGAACAGTTCCGCCGTGACGTTGACACTTGCGCCGCAGCGCTTATCTCTTTAGGCGTAAAGGCGGGCGATCACGTTGCGATTTGGGCAACTAACGTTCCCGAATGGTATATAACTTTCTGGGCGACCACTAAGATAGGCGCGGTTTTAGTTACCGTTAACACCGCTTATAAAATTCACGAAATAGAATACTTGTTAAGGCAGTCGGATACTCACACTTTAGTTATGATTGAGTATTGCAAAGATATCAACTACAAAGAAATTATAGAAGAACTTTGCCCCGAACTTAAAACGCTCAAGCCCGGCAAGGCGTTATATTCTAAAAACTTGCCCTTCCTTCGCAACGTCGTTACGGTTGGATTTAATATGGAAGGCTGTCTTACTTGGGAACAAATGCTTTCACGTTCAAGCCTTATTCCTAAAGAAGAAGTTAGAAGGCGCGCCTCGCTCGTTAAGCCGGACGACGTTTGTAATATGCAATACACCTCAGGAACGACGGGTTTTCCCAAAGGCGTTATGCTCACGCATCGCAATATAGTAAACAACGGCAAAACTATCGGTGATAGAATGGATTTATCTACCGCTGACCGTATGATGATTCAAGTGCCTATGTTCCATTGTTTTGGTATGGTACTTTCGATGACTTCTATTATGACTCACGGCGGAACGCTTTGTCCGATACCTTACTTTTCTCCGAAATCATCACTTGCGTGCGTTAACGATGAAAAAATTACTTGCTTTAACGGCGTTCCTACGATGTTTATTGCAATGTTTAACCATCCCGACTTTGCTAAAACCGATTTCTCATATATGAGAACGGGTATTATGGCGGGAGCAAACTGCCCGGCAGATTTAATGCGCAGAGCGTCGGTTGAAATGAACATGCGTGAAATAATTTCCGTTTACGGTCAAACGGAAGCGTCGCCCGGTTGCACTATGGGCGAAGTGAACGAAGACCTTGACCATAGAGTTGAAACGGTAGGTAGCGCTTTCCCCGGCGTTGAGTGTAAAATTATTGACCCCGAAACGGGATTAGAACTTCCCGACGGCGAAAGTGGGGAATTCGTTGCGCGCGGTTTTAATATTATGAAGGGTTACTACAAAATGCCCGAAGCAACCGCTCAAGCAATCGATAAAGACGGTTGGCTCCACTCAGGCGATATTTGTATGAGAACGCCCGATGGTTATTATAAGGTTACGGGTAGACTTAAAGATATGATTATTCGCGGTGGCGAAAATCTTTACCCGCGTGAAATTGAAGAGTTCTACTTAACTAACCCCAAAGTTAGAGATATTCAAGTAGTTGGCGTTCCCGATGAAAAATACGGCGAAGAGTGTTGCGCTTGGATTATTCTTCACAAAGGCGAAACGGCTACCGAAAACGAAATGCGTGAATTTGGTAACGCATCTATCGCTAGGCACAAAGTTCCAAAGTATTTCTTGTTCGTAAAAGATTTTCCGATGAACGCTGCGGGCAAAATATTAAAGTATAAAATGAGAGAACAGTCTGTTGAGAAGTTGGGGATTCAAAAACAGTAAGGCATCTTGAAAGATATGGTTAACGGATACGAAATAATTGACTCGCATTGTCATATATACCCTGAAAAGATTGCAGAAAAGGCAGTTCACGGTACGGATACTTTTTACGACATAGTATCTAAGCGTAAAGGAACGGCTAAAGACTTAATTGAAGAAAAAGCGTTAAGTGGGGTAGACAAGTTTATAGTTCAGTCGGTAGCAACCACTCCGCGTCAAGTAAAAAGCATTAACGAGTTCGTTGCTAAAGAAGTTGAACTTTACGGAGATTTTTTAATAGGCTTAGGTACGCTTCATCAAGATAGTGAAACTATGGCTGAAGACGTTGCGCACTTAGTTGAACTTGGGCTTAAAGGGGTAAAACTTCATCCGGATATTCAAAATTTCAAAATTGACGAAGAAAGATACTTTTCTATCTACGAACTTTGCGAAAAAAATAACCTTCCTATTTTAATGCACACGGGCGATTATCGTTACGATAATTCTAATCCCAACAGGCTTATTCCCGTGCTTGAAACTTTTAAGAGCTTAACGGTAATCGGCGCGCACTTCGGCGGTTGGTCAATGTACGATAAAGCGAGCAAAGAACTTTGCAAGTATGATAATTTGCTCGTAGATTGTTCTTCGGCTTTTTACGCTTTAGATAAAGGCGACGCAAAAAATATTATCCGCCGTTACGGAGCGGATAAAGTATTGTTTGGTTCAGATTATCCTATGTGGGATGCCGGCGAAGAACTTGAATATTTTTTCTCTCTCGGCTTAACGAGGGAAGAAAACGAAAAAATCTTAAGCTTAAACGCAAAAAAACTATTCGAATAATAAAACGCTCGCAGTTTGCGAGCGTTTTTTATAGGTTGTTTAGAAGTTGTGGTTTAGGCGGTTTCTTAAATTCGATAAACGCAAGGGCAACCGAATAGAAAAGAGCCGGCCCGAGATTAAACAAGTGACAATCAAGTAAACTTTGAAGAAGCAACAAAATAATAGATAGGAATATAAACAGCGTTTCGCTCGACCTTTGCTTAAACGCGAGCGAAAGGGTTTGAATACGGTGGTAAATATACGCGCCCAAGCCTACTAAACCGCCGGTTGCAAGTATTTGAACGGCTGTGTTGTGCCAACGGCCGGGGAAAAAACTTAAAAAACTTTCTTCCGTAGACCACATCCAGCCAAATTTCTCTAAAAGGTCGGGGTTTGCCGAGCAAATTTTGTTGAGTGCGTACCAACCGTCGCCAAAAAGGGGGTAGTTGTAAAAAGTGAGTAACCCTTGGGTAAACAGTTCCGTTCTGGGTGCAGATTCGAAAAATTCGTTTAGGCTAGGGTATACGGCAATAAGGAAGAATATTTCAGCAAATACGAGAACGATAAGATTTATTGCATAAAGAACTTTGGCAAGTGGTTTTGATTTTACAAACGCTATTACGTTTCCAACGACTAAAATGAAAGTCATTGTAAGCATTGACGTTCTTGAAGACGACATTATCGTTGCAATGCACATAAAGTCTAAAGCCAAAGTGTTTAATATGGTGTTTTTGCGGTTTGCTATAAAGTAGAAAGCAAACGGAATCATCATACATATAAATGCGCCTATGTTGTTTGAAATTCCCCAACCCGTGTAAATATCCGATTTAGTCGTTACCGAGTTGATAAAATATATCGCTACGAGTTCAACGCTCACGGTAAGCCCGAGCATAACGCCTAAAAAACAGAGATAACTCTTGTCAATGGTATTCCAGTCCACCGCAAAACTGAGTATAAAGTAGGGAACGAATATTACCGCAAACTGTAAAAGCCCGAATAATATATTGCTAATTGCATAGTCGTTATAGTTAAGCCCGCCAATTCCTGAAATCACGTAAACTATAAGAAGGGCGACGAAGCCACCCGTCAAACGGCGTTTCAAGTTAACCATTTTATAAAAGCCCACGTCTTTATCGAAAATAAAGCGGATTAGCATTGAAATTATAACCACGCCTGCAAGATAGAAAAGGGCGTAACCGCTATTAGACGGGTAGAGTATGGAGTTTGGGTTGTTGCCGGGGTTGTTTTGAATACTCGACACAACGTAACAAAATACAAGCATAGCCATATACGGCGAAAAGTCTTTTCCAAACAAGGCGATATAAACGGCAAACAAAACCATTACGGCAAAAAAGTATAAATCTAACGCGAGAACGTTAGAAATAGCCGTCATAACTGCGAGTAGAACTATAAACCATTTAGAATAAACGAATTCGTTTATAGTTTTAGCAAACGGCAGGCTATCAAGTTTGTAGTTTTTTACCGCTAAATTTTCCATAACGTAATATTTATACCATAAACGAAAGAGTTTGTAAAGAGTTGCCGCCCCTATACTTTCACAAAAGCGGGTTGCTCGGCGTATAATGAGTTTGTGCAAGCAAGCCTTTACAAAACTGAAAAAACGTGATAGAATAAAGGCGTAACTCGTGCGTATGCGTATGCGTATGCGCGCATCCATTATTGAAAAGCCGAAGATTAAGTGGTTTTTTAGCGTTTTGCTAGGGGTTTTCAAAGTTTTCAACATAGTGTTGATAAGTTGGTGATAATATGTTGATAATCGTTTTGGTAAAACCGCTTATAAAAAAAATAAATTTTTTAGAAAAATGCTTGACAACGTTTGCAAAATGAGTTACAATCTCTACGATAAGTATCGTGTGATTTTATGTCCACGATTATAGTGCCGTTGGCGCAAAATGAGAAAGTTAGGCATTTTTTTGCCACTTTTGTGCTCTAAAAAAGTACGAAATGGCAATTAAAATACATCGGGATTGGGGTTCCGTTAGCCTTATCCCAAATAACTTAAGCATTAAAAACATTTTAGAAAACTAAACTAAAAGTTAAAAAAGGAGAAAACAAAATGCAAAAAACTAGATCTATTTTTGTGAAAGTTTTAGTTCTCGTATGTGCTCTTTGTTGTTCATTAGCATTTGTGTTCGGTTTAACGGGCTGCTCAAATGAAGAAGAACCTAGCGCTCCCGAAACTATAACTGTTACTAAGGTTGAAGTCATTGAGGGTACTGATAAAATTAAAGTTACGTACTCTAATGGTACTACTGCTGAATTTGATAACACGGTAGTTGCAACCTGCGAACACAACCTTAAGGAATACTGGGTTAAACCGGCTACTTGCGTTACACCTGAAGAATTCTTAAAGGTTTGTGATAAGGGCTGTGGTTACGCTGATATCGAATACGGCGAACTTGACGCTGACAATCACATTGTTGACGTTAATGATCCTGCAGAAGAATACGTTGAAGAAGTTAAGCCTACTTGTACAACCGCTGGTTCTATTAAAGTAACCTGTGCTTGTGGCGAAGTTCTTGCTGACAATCCTAACGTTCCTGCTCTTGGTCACGATTTCGAAACTACATATCCTACTTGTGAAGTAGATGGTTACAAGACTTGTAAGGTTTGTGAATTCGTTGAAGAAGCTTCTGACGCAAACGGCTTAAAGGCTACTGGCCACGATGCTCAATACGTTTGGAAAGTTGCTCAAGACTTAACTGGCGAATTCAACATCTGTGTTGATGGCGGTCACGAAGTATTCGTTTGTCCTACATGTTTCGCTAAGTGTCCTGAATGTGAAAACGCAATTAAAGACACTAAGGAAATTCCTGCTACTGGTCACGCTATTACTGCTGATTGGGAAGTTGTTGTTGAACCTACTCTTGAATCTGCTGGTTCATTTGCTGGCTTCTGTGCTACTTGTGGTACTAACGCTACTATCGTTCTTCCTGCTCTTAACGACGAAGATTACAACGTTTCTCAAGTTAAAGCTGCTCAATGCTACTCTAAGGGTGAAGATCAATACGTATTCGTATACTACGGTAACGAAGTTGCTGAATGCACATTCTCAGTTGTAACTGAAGCATCTCACGTTGACGTAAACGGTAGGGTAATTGATAAGACTAAAGTTTACAACACTGCTGAATTCCTTGCTGCAAACGGTGAATTCGAAGTTGACTCTGCTGCAACTTGTCTTGAAACTGCACAAGGTATTATCTACTGTTCTATTTGTGATGGCTTCTCAGTTGTTGAAGTTCTTGGTGAACATCAACGTGGTGAAGAAATCGTTGATAAATACATCGCTCCTACTTGCGTAAGCGAAGGTAAGAGATTCTACGAATGTGAACGCGAAGGTTGTACTCACGAAGATTACGACGTTCTTGGTAAGCTTGATCACGATTACGAAGTAACCGTTGACGAAACTAACAAGAAGTTAGTATTCACTTGTAAGGGTAACCCTGCTGGTACTGTTTGTGGTCATACTTTCACTGCTGCTCTTTATGATTATGAATATAGAACTGTTGATGCAGATTGTGGTACTGATGGTTCTATAACATTCTGGTATCAAGAATCTGCTGGTGCTGAATGGAAGAACTTACCTGCAAAAGTAATTCCTGCATACGGTCACTACTATGGCGATCCTGACAACAAGCTTGTTAGTGGTAAAGAATACACTTACGACGAATTAGTTGCTATCTTCGGCGCTGATAACATTGGTAAGGGTAAAGCAGTTGATACTGAAGTTGACTCTACTAACAACTGTTCTGTATCTGCAAACGCAGTTGCTTACTGTTCTAACTGTAACCGTCCTGTAATCTTCAAGGCACTTGGTAACCACGTATGGAAAGAAACTTCTAGCGTAGCTGCTACTTGTACAACTGATGCTTACAAGACTTACGTTTGTGAAGCTAACGAAGCTCACACTAAGACTGTAGTTGAAGAAGGTACTGCTACTGGTCACAGCTTAGTTCTTAACAATGAAAGATCTGAAATCACTGCTACTAACGCAACAATGGTATTTGAATGTTCAGCATGTGATTACGAAGAAACTATTAATGGTATCATTACTAAGAATGAAGACGTAGATTCTACTTGTACAACTAACGGTTACCACTACATTGAATACAAGTACTTAGATGTTAACGATCCTACTGCTGATGCAGAAGGTTACGTTCACAAATCTAAATACCTCATTGAAGAAAAACCGTTATCTACTGTTCACTTCTACAATGGTATTAAGATGGATAAAGATTCTTACACTTACTCTGAATTAGTTGCTATCTTCGGCGCTGATAACATTGGTAAGGGTAAAGATATTGACACTGAAGTTGATAGCGCATTTGACTGTCAAAATGATGCTCAAGCAGTATTCTACTGTACTGTATGTTCTAGACCTAAGATCGTAATCGCTATGGGTGACCACGATTGGAACGAATGGACTGAAGTTGATGCAACTTGTACTGAAGATTCTTACAAGTTCAGAACTTGTAAGGTAGAAGGTTGCCCAGGTTATGAAGCTGACGCTGGTTACGTTTCAATTCCTGCAACTGGCCACACTTACGTATATGAACTTCCTGAAGTATCTGCTCTCGTTGAAGGTAGCTTCGATATGGTAGTTACTTGCGAAGATTGTGATTATGAATTCACATTCAAGTTCAACCAACTCAACGATGTTGATTACGTTGTAAACGTTGTTGCAGCTAACAGCTGTGCTAACGAAGGTTTAACAACTTACACTATCATCGTTAAAGATGGTGACGTTGAAGTTACAACTGCAGTGTTCTCTGTTACAACTCCTGTAACTGAACACGAAGGTGCAGAACCCCCGGTTGAAAAGACTTGGGAACACGATGGTTATATTTATGAAGGTTACTACTGCGAAGCATGTGACACAATGATTATAACTAAGAAAACTGAAATAGTAGCTGAATAAGATCGGTTTGCATTTTAGAAAAAATAAGGGACTTGGATTTTCCAGGTCCTTTATTTTTGTGTCTTTTCCTTAAAATTTATTTCAGTCTAAAGAGGATATTTACGGCGCATTACGTCGTTAAACCCACTCGAAAATACAAAGAGTATTATCTTCGGGGTTTGCCTTGTATTGCTTGCAACTATCCGCTTTATCCAAGAAATAAATTTTAATTCAAAGCCATTAGTTATTAAGCAAAAAGTTTACGGCGCATTACGTCGTTAAACCCACTCGAAAATACAAAGAGTAAAACAAATCGATATTCAGTTGAAAAATCTATGCGTTTATGGTAAACTATTGCTATGAAAACTTTAGATGAAATTTTACTTGAGGTTGAGCGCCCTTCTCGTTATATTGGCGGAGAGTGTGGCGAGCCGTTTATCAAGAAAGAAAAATTTAATTTTTGTATGTGCTTTCCTGACGTATACGAAGTTGCTATGAGTAATCTCGGTATCCGTATCGTCCAAGAAGTAATAAACCAAGTTGACGGCGCTATGGCGGATAGGTGCTTTGCCCCGTGGCCTGATTTTGGTTCTAAACTCAAAGAAAACCAAATACCACTTTATTCTCTTAACCTTAAAATGCCACTTAAAGAGTTTGATATGTTAGGTTTTTCCCTTCAATACGAACTCTCTTATACAACTATTTTATATATGTTAGATTTGGCTGGAATCCCCCTTCTTGCTAAAGATAGGGGAGAAGAATACCCCCTTATTCAAGGTGGTGGCCCTTGCGCAGTTAATCCAGAACCGCTTGCCGACTTTTTTGATTTATTCGTTATTGGTGACGGTGAAGATTCAATGCGTGAGCTTGCTAAACTTAAACTCACAACAAATTCAAAAGCCGAGTTTTTAGAAAAAGCAACCGAAATTAAAGGTGTATACGTTCCGTCGCTTACTTACCCTGAATACGATGAAAACGGTAATATAGTTAAATTCGTTGGCAAAAAGGTAGAAAAGGCGTTTTGTTTAGATTTAGAAAACGCAGTTTTCCCAAAAACTCAAACTGTTGGTAACGTTGAGGCGGTGCACGATAGAGCGGTAATTGAGGTTATGCGCGGTTGCTATCGCGGTTGTAGGTTTTGCCAAGCGGGGTTTATCTATCGCCCCGTAAGAAAAAAAAGTGTAAAAACTTTAACAAAACAAGCGTGTTCGCTTGTTGGAACCACGGGTTTTGACAGTTTGTCGTTAAACAGTTTATCAACGAGCGACTATCCTAATTTAAGAGAACTCATAAACTCTCTAAAAGAAAATTTGCCGAGTTACACGAGTGTTTCTCTTCCCTCGCTTAGAATTGATAGTTTTGACGAGTTTTACGCAAAAGAAGCAAGGAAAAACAGTTTAACCTTTGCTCCCGAAGCGGGAACGCAAAGGCTTCGTGACGTTATCAATAAAGATATTTCTCAGGAAGATATAGTAAAAGGCGCTAAAAAAGCCTTTGAGCTTGGTTATTCTCTTATTAAACTTTATTTTATGATGGGGCTCCCCACCGAAACTGAAGAAGATTTAAAGGGTATTAGAAGAATTATTGAAACCATAAAGAGCGTTTATGCTGAAAATCCTAAGCGCCTTCGTGGGCTTAGAATTAACGTTAGTTTATCAACTTTTATCCCTAAACCTTTCACTCCTTTTCAATGGGAAGAATTTATATCTGAAGAAACTAACAAATTAAAGCTTGAACAAGTTAGAACTCATTTGTTTGCAAAAGGCACTACCGTTAGCTGGAACGATTACTGCGTTTCCGAACTTGAAACGGTGCTTGCGCGTGGGGATAGGAAAGTTGCTAAAGTTATACTTTCTGCCTATAATCAAGGCTGTATTTTTGATAGTTGGGGCGAATTTTTCTATAAGGACAAGTGGAATACGGCGTTTGTTATAAACGGCGTTTCAAAAGAAGATTACAAGCGCGCGATTGACGGTAACGCTATTCTTCCTTGGGAATTTATAGATATAGGCGTTTCTAAAAAGTTCTTATATAAAGAAAAGGAGCGCGCGTATTCGGAAAAAGTTACGGGCGGTTGTCATACAGGCTGCAAAGGCTGTGGGCTCGAAGGTAGGTGTACGCTGTTATGATACTTATTAAATATTCAAAACTTAACGGCGCAGAGTTTATTCCTCACCTTGATACTCTCCGCCACTTTACAAAAACCATAAGGCGTATGGGAATACCCATTAACTATTCGCAAGGGTTTAATCCGCACATGCTCGTTTATATGAGTTCGCCTATTGCTTTAGGGCTTAAGAGCGAAAGCGAATACTGTTTATTCGATACGGATTACAACGGCGATGATTTTTTAGAACTGTTTAATAATTGCAGTCTTAAAGGAATTAGATGCCAAGCGGTATATAAAACCGATAAAAAAGTGAACGTTGCAAGCGATATAACTAGTGCGCTTTACGAAATTAAGGGCATTAATCCTTTTGACGCAAACGAAGTTCTCGGAGACGAAAATTTTTCTATATTTGATAAAAGAGCAGGTGTTGACAAGGTTGTTAGAGATAGAATAAATAAACTTTATTTTGTTGGCGAAACTTTATACGCTGAACTAAAATTTGGCAACGTTACTCTCCGCTCGGATTATTTAATCGAAAAATTAGTTAAACTCTATGGTGGTAATCACCCCACGGCTATTAAAAAAGAAGCGTATTTTTTAGATGGCTTATCAATAGACGACTATCTAAAAAATGCTTGACAATAGAAAATTCTTCGCTTATAATAGATATGCTCTATGCAAATAGGGCATTTTGGCGCGTTTGCGCCCAAACCTTGAATACGAGGTCAGCCGTATTCCAATAAGTCCAGGAGGTTAAAAATATGAGAAAGTATGAAATGCTCTACATTCTTACCGCTACTTTAACTGATGAAGAGAAAGATGCAATAACTGCAAAATTCGAATCAATTATTAAAGATTGCGGTGGTAACGTTGAGAAAGTTGACAAGTGGGGAGTTAAAAAACTCGTTTACCCTATCAACTACAAAACGGAAGGTTATTACGTGCTTATGACTTTTGAAGCTCCCACAACTGCTGTTGCGGAACTCAAGAGAATCGCAGGTATATCTGACGGCGTTATCAGAAGATTAATTACCAAAGCGTAATAGGAGAAAGTATGAACAAAGTATATTTAATAGGTAACTTAACGCGTGATCCCGAAGTTTCAGAAACTTCGACTGGCGTTCCTTACTGCCGTTTTTCAATAGCAGTTAACAGAAATTTCACTAATGCAGAAGGTAATAGAGAAGCAGACTTCTTTAACGTTATCGTTTGGAGAGGTCAAGCAGAGTCTTGCGGTAAATTCTTAAAGAAAGGTAGCAAGATTGCTGTTGTTGGTAGTTTACAAAACCGTTCTTATGAAGATAAAGACGGGGTTAAGAGAACTGTTACCGACGTTGTTGCTAGTGAAGTAGAATTCTTAACGACTAACCGCGGAGAAGATGAAGGGCAAGAAGTTATTAGGCCTGTTAAGAAAGAAAGATTATCACTTGAACCAGTTGATAGTGATGACGATTTGCCATTTTAATAAGGCAAGTAAATAAAATCCGAACCTTGCCTTAAAAGTGAGTATTCAAGCGCCTTACGGCAAATGCTCACTCGTTGTATGTATAAAGGAGATAAATTATGGAAGAAAAGACCATGGTAGCTAAAAAACCTATCAGAAAAGCACCTAGAAAAAAGGTGTGCGTTTTCTGTGTTGAAAAGGTTGAAGCAATTGATTATAAAGACGTAGCAAAACTTAAAAAGTTCGTTACTGAAAAAGGCAAAATCCTTCCCAGAAGAATGACCGGCGTTTGCGCACAACACCAAAGAGCGCTTGCTAAGGCAATCAAAAGGGCTAGAATTGCTGATTTACTTCCTTTCAAGGGAGAATAATTTT
>JAZRSR010000015.1:0-1977 GCA_045651665.1 Christensenellaceae bacterium | reverse complement strand
GTATATGTTAATTGGTTTTCTCGCATATCTAGTATAACGGATAATTTGAATTCTGGCGAGTATTTTTTAAACACTTGTCCTTTTTTTGCCATTAAAAATGCACCTCCTAAAGTGTTTAACTTTTGGGGTGCATTTCAAATTTCGCTCAACGCTTTTATTTTAATAATCTTTTTCTTTACCGCAAACGGAACAAACCTTCTTAAATAACCCCTTAAATTTACCACCACAATGTTGGCAAACGTTTGCTTGGCGATAGGACGCTTTTTGCTTTTCAATTAATTCGCGTTCCTTCCTTTCTTTCTCTAAACGCTCTTCTTCTTGTTGTTTTTTAACGAGTTCTTTATCAATAAACTCTATTTCTAAGCTATTAGCATATTCTTCAGCGTAACTGCCTGTTTTACCATAAATAACCAAATCTTCTAAACTTTCAGCAAACGCGGAATCGTCTATACTCGTTACGCTACTAGGTATTTCTAAACTCATGAGTGAAGAGCACTCGGAGAACGCGTATTGCTCTATGCTCGTTACGCCTTCCGGAATTACTACGCTTTCAAGCGAGGAGTTTAACCAGAACGCAGAATCACATATAGTTTTTACGCCACTTGGAATAGTAAACGAATCGTCGTTTTTAGCAATGGCGTATTGTATTAAAGATTCTCCGTCCTTACTATATAGATTACCATCTATTGACGTAAAATCTTCGTTCCCATCTTCAACTTTTATATCGGTTAGCGCCGTGCAACCAGATAACGCATCGCGTTCTATTCCCACTACCCAACTTGGAAGAATATATGAAGTTGCAGTTTTACCAACGGCATATTGAATTAAACAATCGCCTTCTAAAATAGAATCGTAGCCGTATAAGTTGCCGTCTATTGATTTATAAACTTTATTATTTTTGTCAACTTCTATATTTGTAAGAGAAGGACAAAGGCAGAACACTTGATAACCTATATTTTCTACGCTAGCCGGAATTATTACATTTTTAAGTTTAGAGCAAGCAAAGAACGCCGAATTTTCTACGCTCGTTACACCGTTAGGAATTACTATGCTTGTAAGCGATTCACAACCGCAAAACGCTCTTTCCCCTATAGTCGTTACACTATCGGGAATCACTATACTTGTAAGCGATTCACAACCTTCAAACGCGTAAGCGCCAATGCTTTCTAATTGACTGCCTTCTTCAAAAATTACGGATTTTAATTTTTTACAACCGAAAAACGCATCGCAACTAATCTCAGTCATACTACTTGGGATTGTAATAGACGTTATCTTAGAGTTTTTGAATCCACCTTTCTCTATTTTTTTGATTAAGATTTCATCTTCACTTTTTTTCTTTTCTAATTCTTTTTGTTCAACTAATTTTTTGCCTTTTTCAAAATGCTCTTCAATTTCCCTTTTTTGTTCATCGTTAGCAAAACGAAGAGCCCTTTGATAATTAACGTTATTTGAAAAATCAACCTTTGAAACGATTAATTCTTCTAGAGAAGAAACCTTGAAGTCGCAAAGCAATAATATAAGATAGGCTATATAATTTGAAGCGTCTTCATTAAGCACTTCATTTGCATACTTTGAAGCAAAACCAAACGCTTTTGTTTCAAGTTCAAGTTCTGCTCTAGTTATTAAATTACTATGCTTGCTTATAGGCGCGGATTTTACAGCGGTGTTTTCAACTTTTTCTGAAAATAACGCAATTTTTAATTGCTTTATAAGTTCTTGAAAAGCCCAGTCTTCACCTGCAAAATAGTCTATCCATTGCGCTTGTTGTAAAAAGTAAGTGTTTGATTCGGATAAGTTAAATTCGTGAAGCCTAAACGGAATTATTTTCTTTCTGCTACTAAACGCAAGTGAGAGTTCGTTTCCACAATGGGGAGAATTATCTGAATTTTGAGATAAAATAAAAATGAACGCATCGCAGTTTTTAATGCCGTTTGTAATTTCCGTTGCAAAACTTTCACCACCGTGAATATCTTCGGT
>JAZRSR010000014.1:0-1827 GCA_045651665.1 Christensenellaceae bacterium | reverse complement strand
AGAAAGACGTTCGGCCTATTTTGTTTTATGGAAGAGTTTAATAATTTTACCGAATAAAAAACGGCAGGGGTGCTTGATTGCACACCTGCCATTGCCGTTTATAATCGGGATACTAACGACAAACCCGTCCGCCGTTCTTTTCATCTTTACATTTGCTTTTAATTTTCTTATTTCTTTAATCGGCGGTAACCTCTATGTTATCATTGAGATTTCTTTGTTTTATTCAGTTGTTTTTGTTTGTTTTCCGTCCAATCCTCGTAGTCCTTTTGACCTTGCTCGGACAATAGATATTCTCGTATTGCCGGCAATAACACTCTTGCAAGCGACGTTACTTGATGTTCGGAAAGGTTGAAATCGCTTTGAAGTCGTTTCTTTCTTGCCATTAAAATATGTACGTCATAATTCTCCTATAAAAATTGTTTCCTAAATGGATTCCTCCTTTACACGTCCTCTCGTGTGTTCGTTTTATTCTCTCTTGTCATCTGCGACTTTGTATCTATCATTCTCGTATTATCATTCTAAGTCGCACCAAATCTTTAATAAAACCTTTAATTTCTATCCGTTCTCACTACAACGGAATTTACTTCGTCCACCAATTCTTCTTATCAAACGTGGTGGGCTTTTTCTTTTGCGAAATTACTTCCTGATAAATTTCGGGGTGTTCTTGCTTTAAACGGTCTAACACGGTAAGTGCTATCGAAGTTTTTACCTTGTGTTCTTTCAGTTCTTTGTTTTCCTTGTCAAGTTCTAAAACTTCGCCCATTGACGTATCTAATCGTTTTTTAAGTTCGGCGTTTTCTGCGGTAAGCGCAACGATTTGCTTTTTCAGTCCGCCTTTTGACCAAGCAAAATCGCCTTGTTCGGCTTGCGTTAACGCTTCTACATAATCTTCCGTTTCCGCCTTTTTACTTTCGGCTTCTTCTAAAATCTTTTTCGCCTTGTATTCGGCGGTAGATAAATGCTCAACGCCGTTGCCCGACTTGCCACGTTCCAATCCGTACTTTTGTCCGACTTCTTTCCATATCTCTGTTTGAAGTTTTACAAGTTGTCCGTCAAACAGTTCCTTTGCGCACAACTTACCGTCAACGATAGGGATAAGGTTTAAGTGCATATGTGGGTTTGTTTCATCTAAATGGACGATAGCGGATAGCACGTTTTCTTCTCCGTACTTATTTTTGAAGAAATTAGTAAAGTCACGAAAAAAACGTTGCTGTTTATCGGGCGTTGATACCTTGAAAAATTCAGGGCTTGCCGTCAACACGAAAGAACACATATAAACGGCATCCGAGCGAACTTTACGTTTTAGGTTTAAGCCCGAAATTCTATCTTCGATAACGTCAATATATTTCCCTTGTGGACATACCGTATGATAGTTTTGATACGTCCTTGAGCTGTCGATACAAGAGTTAGAGCCTTGATAAGTTTCGTCACGTTCGTTCTCTTCTTCGACGGGGGAAACGTCCGATTTTTTGAGTTTGTCTAAATTGCAAATGATGTAAATAAATTTGTCCTCCTTATTAAAATTTTTAGCGAAACCATAAAAGTGTAGCTCACTACACTTATTGCATAAGTTTCGTTCGTCCTGCGGAGCTTTTTTGCCCACTGAACAGTAAAAATCCGATTATTTAAGGGCTATCGGCAAAGGCAAAAGTAAATCATTTTAATCACCTCCTTTATCTAAATTTGAACGCAAAAAAGTCGCTGATAAAAACTACCACCGACCTAAAGGGACAAAAAATCCGTACGAATCAAAACACGCTTAAAACGTTTTAACTCCGCACGGATTAAATATCCGAATATGAAGTTGTAAGAGTGTAGCACCTAAAA
>JAZRSR010000013.1:0-1143 GCA_045651665.1 Christensenellaceae bacterium | reverse complement strand
TCTATTTCACTCCCCTCCCGGGGTTCTTTTCACCTTTCCCTCACGGTACTATTCGCTATCGGTCACATGGTCGTATTTAGCCTTTTGGGATGGTCCCCATTTCTTCCGTCAGGATTTCTCGTGTCCCGACGTACTCCGGATACTGCTAGCTCCTTCAAAATTTCGTCTACGGGAGTTTCACCCTCTTTGCTCTACCTTTCCAGATAAGTTCGACTA
This sequence comes from Christensenellaceae bacterium, assembly GCA_045651665.1. Classification (GTDB taxonomy): domain Bacteria; phylum Bacillota; class Clostridia; order Christensenellales; family Borkfalkiaceae; genus HGM11412. The sequence continues at coordinate 927 of JAZRSR010000013.1, read as the reverse complement.
TCCATTAGGATACACGTTGCAGTCCTTACCCCAACAACATTATATCGTTGGTTTGGGCTTCTCCGATTTCGCTCGCCACTACTTTCGGAATCACTATTTGTTTTCTTTTCCTCCGGGTACTTAGATGTTTCAGTTCCCCGGGTTCCCCTCATATACCTATCTATTCAGTATATGATAACGCGATGTTACTCGCGCTGAGTTCCCTCATTCGGATATCTACGGATCGCAGGATATTTGCTCCTCCCCGTAGCTTTTCGCAGCTTGTCACGTCCTTCTTCGGCGCCATGTACCAAGGCATCCTCCGTAAGCCCTTTGTAGCTTGATCTTTCTCTTTCATCTACTCGTCTTTACATTCTTTTACAAGAAAATTCTATATTCTTACACTCGGCTAATCGTTCGTCAGCTCAAGAGCCTTAAAATTGCTTTTAACGTCTTTTATGCTTAATTAACCATTAGCTTTTTTATAACTAATATGAAAATTTCTTTGCCTTTCGTACTCGTCTTATTGTGTTTCCCACACAATAAAACATCACTATTTGCTATGCAGTTGTTAATCTTCTTTGTATCCGTTTCAACAGAAACGTGCTCTCAAAATGACGCTCTCGTCAACCGACAGCTTAAACATAATACCATTAAAGAAAGATAAAGTCAAGCGTTTTTTTAAAATTTTTTTAATTTTTTTCAGATTTTTTATTTTTGAAAAAACAGCCGTTTTTTATCCCCCTATACGCGCGCGTGCGTATATATGCGTATTATATTTAGGACGCGCAAAACAAAAACCCTTTCGCATTTCGCAAAAGGTTTTTTTCTTACTCGTTTTTATTAGTATTTCGTTACTTTTACCGACTTGATAACGATAGGCGAGTTGGGAACGTCGAACTTCACTTCTTTTACCGTTTCGCCAACGATCATATCGTCTTCGTCTAC
>JAZRSR010000012.1:0-71003 GCA_045651665.1 Christensenellaceae bacterium | reverse complement strand
CTGAATATCTTTTTTGCTTTCTTCATCATCTGGCGCATTAAATCCGTATTGCCAAAACGATTGCCACCAATTATGGGTATCTGAATAGCTTAATAAATCATATTCATCAGTTATAAATATTTCTTTTGTTTTATAACTGTTATTTAACTCTTCAATACTACCTTTAAACAAATCGGCAGAAACTTGACCGTTCTTGCCTTGTATAACGCCTTTTTCATAACTTGAATTATAGGCGTATATAAGATCTTTTACTTCTTGTGAAGAAACTGCTTCACCTTTATTCTTATTAAATAATAACGTTATGCGGTCAGTAATCTCATCTGATTCGCAGGCATAATAACCAAGGTCTTGTTGTTTTTTATTATATGACCAATAATAATAATCAACAGTTCTATTATTAGTGTAATGCTCTCTTTCATAATAACCCAACGATACATCAACATCGTTACTATGATCTGAAACATATTTACCTTTAACATTTTTTAGCTTTTTAAATAATTCCTTATCTTCAACTACAATAATAGAATCGAGTTCGTACTCATACCACTCACATTTAACCGAAACTAATTTAAAGTTGTCTTTCAAATACTCATTAGGAATTGAAAAATAAACGGAATTTAGTTGATTTCTAGTATATTTATCATCTGAATCCGAAGTTTGGGTTCTATAATAAACCGGATGAACTTCAAGCTCAATAGTTTCAATGCCTTTTACTTTTAATTCGTTTTTCTCGCCGGAGTAAACATAACCTTTAGCAACCTTATTGTCGTGCGCATTTTGCTTGCCAACTTCAAATAACTGAACTCCTGCAACGTTATATCTACGTTCTTTATGTTTAGACTCCATTTCAGTTGCTAAATTTTTAAGAACGTCGTTCTTGTCTACGATAGAAAATTTGTAAATTTGCTCATCTTTCGTTGAACTTATGTACTTAAGACAAAAATTATCATATTCTGTCGCTTGTTGATTTGCATCGTACTTTATAGCAACGTTGATTTTATTAGAAGTAGAATCTTTAGAAAGTTTTTTCTTATCGTGATTAAAAACGTAAACTATAAGCTTGTAATCATCCGTTCCAAAACCTACTTCAGATAACGTTATAATATCCGTCTTATTTGCTTCAACGTAAGGCGTTAAATCAACGTCTTTAAGCTCTGCTTCAATGTCTTCACCAGAAGTATAAGTTTTTGCACTAACGTTATAAATAGGGCAAAACAGCCCTAAACTAAAACAAAACGTTAATATTAAACTAAATATTATCTTTTTCATTTTTTCTCCTTATAGTTTTTTATTGAAAACAGTTGATATTTTTTTAAGTATGAAGTATAATAATTATAAAGAATTGCATTGGGCTTGTTTACACAAGTTATAGCGGAAAGCGCGAAATTGCAATTCTTTTTTATTTTTCATTATTTTTATCATACCTATCAATTAAATGTTTAGGCATATCTAATTTTTTATTGTGAGAATTAAAAAATTGCTTTGGCAGTTTTCTTGCACTTTTTAAATACATAGGTTCTTTATCGTCTTTATCAGGATTAGGGAATATCCTTTCATAACCTTTAACGTTAGTTCCTTCTTTATTAGGATGTATTGACTCTCTATGTACATAACCATCTTCAAATTTTTTCTTTTTCTTGTTATAAGCAATATCTTCATCAATAACAAGCGTAGTTCTATTCTTACTAATTTTTAATCTTGCCCAGAAAGGAAACTTTGTGGGCATTTCTTTTTTCTTTTTACTCATAAAACTCCAAATTTTTAGGTTTTCGGAAGACGGCTATTTATCCGCCTTCCTATACCTATTATTCAACAATTATTTTAAATTGTTTTTGCAATTTTGTTACAGTATCTTTTACGTCTATTAAAAAATAACAATCGCTTGCTGTTATACCATCAGGATACCTACGGAATTTATTTTTATAAGCTATTGTTCTACCTCCATCAAGTAAAGAACGTGAACCATAATAATTTTCAACAAACTTTTTAACTTTTATTTGTAAGGTTCCTTCTACTAATTCAACGGATAAAAGTTCATCTTTAAGTTCATCTAAAGAGACGTATTTATCGGCTAAATCATACCAAGTCGTTTTACCTGAAGAACGATAATATTCTGATGAACTAAGAATTACTGAACCTACGCCAGTAACAGTAAATTCTAAATTTTCAAAATTGTCGATATTGCCATAAAAAGGAGCAGTATATAACATATTAAGGCTTAAAGAATCATCTTCTAGCATATATATTAATTGAGTAGGTTCCTCATTTATATCCCCACCAGTTTGGTTTCCGCCTTGGTTTTCATCTTTATTGGTTTCATCATCGTTTTCGTCTTGATTTTCTCCTCCAGTTTGGTTTCCGCCTTGGTTTTCATCTTTATTAGGTTGATCCTTTTCAGTATCTTCAATTTCGACTTCAGGATTAAACCAGTTGTAAACTAAACCACCGCGAACGTAACTTATAATACCAATCGATAACGTTGCGCCTAAAATAACAAGTAAAACTATTGAAATAATTTTTTTCATAAATATTCCTGTGTTTAAAGTCCACACGACTATAAATTTTCATAAAACAGTTGACATTTTTTCAAAAATAGAATATAATTACTTTAGAATTCAACCAAGCCCAAAAGGCAATTTCTTGTGGTAACACAGCTAGGGGGTTGAATTCTTTTTTATTTATTGCTTAATTTTTTATTGTACTTCTTAATTTTCTTTCTGCTTTGATTGCTAAAACGAAAATTAGGAAGTTTTTCTTTACTGAATTGTTTTTCATTTTGCCAAAATGGTGGAGATATTCTTGATTTACGTTTGTCTTTACTCAACTTATTAGGATTTTCACCAACGTCTAAAGTTGCTTCTCCGTCAACGTTCCTTGCGTGAGTTATAGTATTTGCTCTATACTTATGACCTTTTCGCGCAGTAATATAAGCTGGGTGAGGTTGTTTATCTTCACTCTGATGCGCAGGATTATAATCAATTCTAAACTCGTTTTTAGTTAAAAATTTCTTGCTCATAATCAAACTTCCATCCAAACTTTAATTTTTTGAACATAACCAGACGTGTTTTCGGTTACGGTAATTTCAGCATACGGCGCAGTTAAACACTCAACGTAATCAATATAAATTATACAAGGCCCAAATTTGTGTTCGCCTTTTTCATAAAATTCTGCTCCAGAAAGCCAATTTGAAAAAGTTTTTTCTTGACTAAGAATTAACACTCCGTCTTTAACTTGTGCGGTTACTAAATAACCTTCACCTGAAATTCCAGGAATTTTAGATAAGTCAGAATATATTCTCTCTTCGCCTTCAAATGAAGATCCATATTGATCTATAAGAGGGTTACTTACTTCTAGATATATTCTTTCTTTAAACTTAATCGAGCCGTAATATTTAACGGTAACTGAAAAATCGTTGAATTCTTCGCTTGCATCAGGATTTAACGGATTAAACGAAGACAAATCATATTCTTGCGCCACGCCTGCTTTAATTGACGTTTCGCTTGGAAGGTTTTCAATAGCCGTTGGAGAGCCTTCATAAGTTAGTAAAAACGCGCCGTAGTAACCTTCGGGATTAGATACTATTTCAAATAATACTTTTTCATCAAACTTTTGCTTTATACGTAACGTAGCAGTCAATAAGTTCGTTTTAGTAATTTCTAAATATTCAGATAATTCTTTATCCGTTTCTTCCGCCCACGAAATACTAAACTTAAAACCGAAAGTTGGAAGGTATTCCGTATCGGCAAGTGAAGGTCTTGCAATTCTTTCCATATAAATAGCGCCGTCTTCTTCAACCGTTTCCGCTTCAGATAAAGATAAAACTATATTATTGCTTTTTAACGCATCTTTAGTTTCGGCGTCTGTTCTATTACAACTTGTCCAAAAGAAAACAATCGATATAATGAGTAATATGCAAACGAATAATGAAGATATAAAATGTTTAAATTTCATGAATTCTCCTTATAAAGATAGTTTTTTATTTGGATCTACAATTGGTGGATTTTCCAAAACGATACCAAGCCAACTTTTAATTTGTTCAATAATCGTTAAGCCGTTACTCCAAGCAACGATGCCAACAATTATAACTGTTAATAAAATAATAATTAATAGCGACGTAAGAACTTTAAAAAATATTTTCATAAATTCTCCTATATAAATTTGCAAAAAAGCGAGTATTTCAACTCGCTTTTTAATTTTTTTGTTACTTTAATTATTTTTTTGAACGCTCCGTATATTTACGAATACGGTTTTGATTATCCAGGGCCTTTCCATAACCGGTTTTCGCGGCAGAACGCGCCCCTGCAGAACTGTTTTTAATCTTTGAAGCGTCCGTCCAACCGGATTTATATCCAGCGTCGTACGCTCTATCTAGTTCTTTCTTATAGCTTTTAGCTCTTGAAACAACAGATGGTTTTTTAGGTTTAGTGGTAGATTTTTTAGCAGGTTTGCCTTTCAAAATTGCAGTTTTTGCCATAAATTTCCTTTCGCTTAAAGCCCTTCGGCTATAAATTTTTAATTAAGTTGAATTTCTACGTATTGATTTTCTAAAAGAACGTCACCTTCAATATCGAAAATGAGAATAACTAAAAAATCTTCAGGTAAAACAGCACTATAATTATCATCGCTATATTCCTTAACGTAATTAAATTCAACGTTAACTTTTCCATTTTCTAAATTTGCGTTAATTGAACACATTTTGTTAAAAATATTGTCAATTATAGTAGTATCCGTTACAAGTTCACCGGTTGCTTTATCAGTAACCTCAATTGTTGAGTATGAAGCACTAGGCAAACCGCATCCATTGTAAATTATCTTAGAAGGATATGTTATTGTTTCGCTAGAAGTTGAATTCATATAAACCGAAATTTCTATTTTGTCACCAGAAACTACGTCAAAATTTCTAGGTTCTAAATAAATTGAAGTAACTTCAGAATAATCTATTGGTTCTACAATATCTTCCACGGGGAATTTAAGTTCTCCGTCGCCTTCTTCAACAACGTATACGTATTCGCCAACGGCTGTTATATCGGTTGTAGAGTTCCAAGAAAAACTACGTTTAACGTTATATAATATTGAAATATGGTTATCGTAACCAACGTTTCTAGCTATACTAATAGATTTAGGAAGATAGAACATTGTTACGTTACCAACCGTTACACTCTCAACACCGTAGTGATTATTCATACAAACTAAAGTGTCTAATTCATCACAGCCCTCATATATAGTAAAATACTTTTCATGCGAGTGTAAAAACCGTTTAGAAAGCTTTTCAGCTTTAATTCTTTCTATATCAACTGCGTACCATTTACCGCCTAACGTTTCGCCAACTTCTACTTTACGTAACGTACCTGTTGTAGGCGCTTCAATGCCTTCAGGAATAGTTACGTCCATTTTATACGCACAGTATGCTTCATCGGTTGCATAAGGAAAAATTAATTCGTCTTCGCTTTCTTCAATAACGTAAACGAAATCTGATGCGTTCGTTATTACTGTTTCATTATTCCAAGAAATTATTCTATCTTCAGTAATAAGTTTATCATTAACTGCGTCATATCCAACGTAACGCTTAATATCAATACTTTCAGGTAAAAAGAAAATAACCATATTAACGTCAACCATGCCATTAGAGCTTAAAACTTGGTAATTTATACTACTTGTTTCAACGCAAGAATAAGCATTAAGAACAACGAAAGTATCTAATTCGCCTGAGTAATTTGTAAAGTGAATAGAACCTGCTTCCAAATAGCTATCAGTTAATTTTTCTAAGTTGTATTGATTACAATCTACTGCATACCATTTACCGCCTAACGTTTCGCCAACTTCTACTTTACGTAACGTACCGGTTGTAGGGGCTTCAACGCCTTCAAGAATAGTCACGTCAAATTGATATGCGTCAATATCATAAGGGAATATAAGTTCTTGTTCGCTTTCTTCAATGTAAAAAAGTTCACAATCAACGGAGTCGATTACGGTGTCTTTATTCCAAGAAATAACAAAATCCCTATTAAGTTCAATATTTAACTCTTCATCATAGCTTACATAATAAGTTCCGCTAAACTCTTCAGGCAGATAAAATAAAAAACCGTTGTTGATAGGGAAAATTTCAATTCCAAAATAAGTATTTATAAACGCGAGCGTTTCTGTTTGACTTTTATCGTTTAAGAAAACTAAATTGTCAGCAGTAATAAATAAATAAGAGTGTTCCATATTTACTGCGTACCATTTACCGCCGAGTTTATCGCCAACCTTTACGTTACGCATTGTGCCTGTTTCAGGAACGGCAACGTCTTCAGGTTTATTTACTACGATTTTATAAGCATAATTTTCGGATTCTTCCGGTTCTTCAGGTTCTTCAGGTTCTTGAGGTTCTTCGGTTGGTTCTTCAGTTGGTTCTTCTACGTTAAACACTTTATCGTAAAGTTGTTTAGCTACGCCGTTTCTTGCATAAGAAACGCCAAACCAAATTCCAAATCCTAGAAAGAGAATCAATAACATTGATACCGACACTAAAAAGAATTTTTTCATACTTTCTCCGAATTTTAAGTCTTCCGACTATAAATTTTTAATTAAATTGCAGAACCTTTAATTTTGCCTGCAAATAATTTATATTCACAAATAGGGCATATGTACGTGCCTTCTGGTACTTCGCATCCACAATACAAGCATTTACTTTCCATTGTTATCTCCGTTGACGCTTGAAATTTCTTTATTAAATCTTTTCTTTTTCATAATCATACTCCAAAATTTATTTAACAACGCCAGAGCCTTTTGCTCTATGACGATCTGTTCTTACTAAATAAGCTTTAGTTATAGTGTTTTTATTACCGCGCTTATCAAAAAAATGATTAACTAAATCCTTTTTAACTCTTTTAGGCAAAATATTTGAATCTTCTACGTACGCTGTTTTACAATTAGTATTATTCATTTTTAATATTACGTGTGGATAATTAATGTCAATTTTTCCAACAAACTCAAAATTAGGATTAGGTAAATTTCTTTTTTTTGTTTTAGGATTATAAACGAAAGCTTTTTTACTAGTAATTACTTGTACACCAGCTAACTCTTTTTGATATTTACTAAAAATATTTGACATGAATAATTCTCCATGATATAATTTATTTGTGCCCAAGAGTTCCCTTTTTAGGGGAAGCAATAGCAGCGCGTATTGACAGAGAAGACCGTTTGGCACACTTTAACGTAGACTTCTCATTTAACCGCCTTTAATGGCGGTTATTTTTTTATTTAATTTTTTTTGAGAACGCTCTTTTTCAATCTCTTGAAAAAGTTTAAGTAAAGATTCTTCACTTTTTAACGCGTTTGCGCGCGCGTGCTCCCGTCTCTTGACGTATCGTTTTAAAATTTTAGCATAATGTGTACGAGCAATTTGCTCTACAGTCATGCGTTCGCAAACGCCTTTTTCTGCTAAAATACAACCGTCACATTTTTCATCGTTATCATAATACGTTTGTAAACACAAACGCCAAAATTTAATTGCTTTCATATTATCTAAACCTAAAACGGCAAATCTTCATCAGTTTCTACTAAAGTTAATTCTTGTTTTTCAACTTCCGCTTTTTCACAAAAGCTATCAAATACCGATTTAAAATCAAATTTTTGCTTTTTTTGTTGTTTTAAAGTTTTAACTTCGTTTTCATATACTGCGCATCTACCACAAGGTTTTCCTTGCTCATCAAGTTCGTTATATACGGTTACGGTATCTTCAGTCACCGTCACGTAACAAGAAATACGTCTACAAAGTTGAGTAAAATCTTCTTTTCCGGACGTCCGTACTTCTCTATACCAACTCGGCATATTTGAATTTGCCGACTTGTACCAATAGTGGAGCGGAACGCTTGAAGTTAAAACTATCATTTTCCCGTTGAAAACTTTATTGTTAAATCTACTTTTGAACGAGCTTGCGGTATTATTATCAAGCATTTTAAGTAAATCTTGAAACTCAAATACCGTATCACGTACGTCATCAAGAATAATAGCGTCTTGACCTTGGTAGTCTTGGAATGGATCGTTCGAAGCAGAACTTACTGCAAAATCATAATCAAGTTTCTCTAGAAACTTTTTTGCGTAATACGTTTTACCACTTCCAGCTTTTCCTGTTATAAACATAACTTGAATATCGCGGTCGGGATTTAGCGTTAAATATTCGCAATGAAGTTTCCAATGGTCTTTTAATTGTTTATATGCTTTTATTTGCTCATCTTTAGGTAAAGTTTTTATAAACCTTAACTGTTGAGCGTATGAATATTTATCAAAATTCCCTAGAATCTTCGCTTTTGCAAGTTCGCTCTTAAAATCGAAATTCGCGACTACTTCATCTGGCGAATATTGATATTTATGTCTTTGACTATCGTTGCCGTGTATAAGATATAAAAGCATATCTTGAGCACGGCCTTTTACTTTTTCTACTTGTGATTCTTGCAAGCCAAACCACTTTGCTACTTCAGAACTTTCAACTCCGGTATCTCCAAAGTTTAAATAAATATCGTAGTGAGGTGATGCGTCTTTATCTTTATCGTGAAGTATGTACGCCCATTTCTTAATCGTTTTATACCGTTTTAAAATATCTTGTAACGGTTCTTTAAGAAATTCAGGCTGTGTAACAACTTCATATTGCTTTAGTTTCATTTTTTAACCCCTTTTCGCTAAAACAATAAAAATTTCCACCTTTTCCACCTTTTTGGTGAACCGCTTGACAAGCCCTAGCGGTTCACGCTTATTTTTGTGGATTTTATCGGAAAATTTAGCCTTATTTTATTAATTGTTTTATAATCCTTTTTCCACCTTGTTTTAACTTTTTTAATTCTCAAGGTGAAACGTAGAATTATTCCTTATCGGGAAGAATTTCAGCGTAAGATGATAAAACTGCTTTCCTTGATTTAAAATTACTATCGCCAAGAGATTTGCCTTTCTCATCTTTTCTATCAAAATAGGTAACTTCAATAGGAATTAAAGTATCGCCACATTTAAGATAGAAACGAGTTCCGTTGACATCTTCGCCATCTTTATTTTTGTAAGTATAAGATTTTTTGTATAAATTGATCATAATTTCTCTCCTTGACTAATCGTCACATAAATTTTTAACCATAACCTAATCGGCAAATGGGGTTGGTCAAGGGCTGTATTTACAGCCCAAGACCGCAGTTCGGAGGCTTGTCCCGAACAGTATATAAAGTCTAAAAGACATTATATTCGGTAACGTTGTAGGTGCTTTTCCTACAACGCAAAATCATAAGGAGTGTTAAACATAAATGAAAAAACACTTTGGTGAGATATGCAGGACTCGAACCCACAAGCGCATTGACAAGATTTACGCTTCAACCATTTATCTCAAATTATCAAAGCAAAGAATAAACTTTTGCTAAAAAATCGTAGCGCTGCTTATATTGCTTTTCTGTTAAGTTCTTTTCCTGCATAACTTTCTTTTTACTTTTATTTGAAAAAGAACCAACACAAGCTCGTAGTTGGTTTTTAGTAACACCCTGTTTAATTTTTTTATTGATCCAACGTTGTGCAGAATTAAATGACATATTTTTCTCCAATAAAAAATGCAACTGCAACAAAACGAAAAAAATCGTATGTTGCAATCACATTGTACAATTACATTTTTGAAAATCAATAACTCGTCGTTCTGTTTTGACAAAAAGCACAAGTTTGTGTTATAATAATTCAATAGGAGTTAGTGTATGTTTGATACTTTTATAAGTTACAGAAGAGTAGGCGGAGCAAACACCGCCGCAAGGGTTTACGATTACTTAAAGTTAAAAGCTTATAACCCTTTTTACGATATTACCGGTATGAGTTCCGGTCGCTTTGACGAGCAACTTAAACACAACCTTATAAATTCACTTAATTACGTTTTAATTCTTTCAATAGGAGCGCTCGACAGATGTAAAGAGCCTAACGATTGGGTTTATAAAGAAATTCAACTTGCAATCGAGTACAATTTGAACGTTATTGTTTTGAAAGAAGAAGGATTTGAATATCCCGAAGATATGCCTAACGACCTTGAAGTTTTAAGGATGTTTCAAGCGGTAGATTTTTCGAACCAAACGCTTTCTTCAAAGCTTGAAATTGTTAGCGGAATGCTCCAACGAAAAAAACAAATCGTTGAATCCCCCGTTTACGACGTTAAGGTGAGAAAACGCTTTAAGATAAGCGGAGAATATATGTCGTTCTACGAAGATTCTGAAGATGGGCGCATTGTTATGAGAAGAGCACCCGTCGTTTTGAAAAACTTTATGGGAAGAATTACGGGCAAAACGTGGTTCGGCGATTCTCAAGCGTGGGATATAAGGGCAAAAATTTACGGAAACAAGCGTATTGTTGGCACTTATTTTGCAAAATCGAATATTGACGACGGTATAGGCAATTTCTTTCTCAACGTAAAAGACACTAACACTTTGGAAGGGTTTTGGTCTGGTTATGATAACGCCAACAACTCAATAACTACGGGTAAATATATTTTTAAGCGCAGATATAAAGGTTACACTATAAGAAAGGCAACCGTTTCAGATTTTTCTAGCGTTATAAAAATTGCCGACGTTGAACTTGGCGAAGATTATCTCACAAAAGAACGCCTCGAAAAAACTCTTGACAAAAACTTAAGCGATGAAATTTACGTTGCCGTTGAAAACGCAACGGGTAACGTTTTAGCGTTTTGTTTATACAAACGCATTTCTTACGATGATGCCGTAAACATTTGCAAAGGTTACAAGCTTAGAAATATGATGTTTGCTAAAGAGATAGGCTATATTGCAACGGTGGCAACAAAAGAAGAATTTAAGCGTTTAGGTGTGGCAACGGCGCTTGTTGAAAAATGTATTGACAACTTAAAACAAGACGGGGTATCTTGTTTTATATCAACAGCTTGGAAACATTCCGGCGTAACCAACGTTGCCTCAGTTTTAGAAAATCTTGGTTTTATTGAAGAATTAACTATGCCAAAATATTGGTACGAATCTAGCATAAAAAACGGATTTTCTTGTCCGCAATGCGGAAATCCTTGTGTTTGCAGTTGCGTGCTCTATACGAAAATTAGATAATAAAAAATTCCGCTTTTTGCGGAATTTTTTTGTTTTTATTATTTCAAAAAAATATGGTTGAGAGTGTGCGATTTTGCCTTGTAAAACTTGCCGTTTTTCTTTAATAAATCAATCATAGAGTTCTCCTTAATCGCATTATTTTGATAATTTCTTTATTGCGTCTTTATATATATAAAAACATTTTTCAAGATCTGATATTTTTATTTTTTCATCTGGAACGTGGCAAACCGCTCCCCCGTCGAACACGGGCCCGAACGCCACGCCGTGTTTTAACGCCCTTGCGTAAGTTCCACCACCCGTCGTTTGTGAAACGGCAACCTTTCCGGTGTGCTTTTCATAAACCGAGTTAAGCGTTTTTATAAGCTCGCTTTCCTTTGAAACGTAAAGCGGTTCTTTATGGTCTAACACTTCGTACTTGCCAATCTTTTTCAAAATATTATCAAGCTTAGAAAGTTTATAGTGCACGGGATATCTAATATCTACTGAGATTTCCACCTTGTGGCTGGCTTTTGCAATCATATTTGGAGAGAAGGTTAAATTTCCGCTTTCATCTTTAATTTCACTAAACAATCTACCGCTAAACAAACGCTCAAAATCTTGCTCGTTAAACGCTTTTTTTGAAACTAAAAACTCAAGTGCCTTTTTAATAGCATTGTCGCCAAGTTCGGGGGTTGAACCGTGAGCGGAAATTCCTGTAAAACTATAAGTTTTACCTTCGAAAACAACGCTTGCTTTATCACAAACAACGTTTATTCGTTCCCCACCGTTAATATCTTCAACTCTACTATCTAAATCGAAAGTAAACTTAACGGGATAAATACCTTTTTCTGCATAAATCACGGGGAAATCTCCATCTGGCGAAAACCCAACGTCCGGCATAACGGCAACTTTATTATAACGTTCAATGCAACCCCAACCGCTCTCTTCGTCACACCCTAAAATGAGTTTTATCTTTTTTGACGGAATAAACCCTTCGTCTTTAAGGCTTTTTAACGCATATAAACAAACGGCGAGCGACCCTTTATCATCAACAACGCCCCTGCCGTAAAGATACCCGTCTTTTTCCGTAGCCCGATACGGCGGAACGCTCCACTTTGAAAGATCGCCTTCGGGAACAACGTCAACGTGGCAAAGCACGGCAACCCCATCTTTATCGTTACCTCTACCAAAAACTACCTCTCCAACGTAACCGTCGTAATTTTTAACTTCAAAACCTAAACTTTCAGCGTCTTTAAGCGCTGTTTCAAGCATTGTTTTTACGCCTGCGCCGAAAGGACCGCCGTCAACGGGCGTATCTTTTACGCTTTTTATTGAAATCCACTTGCAAAGCGAGTTTATCGCTTGATTAAAATATTCCTTCATAATCCCATTATATACTATTTTTTATAAAATTCATATTATTATAGTTAACTTTTTGTAAAAAATGTGTTACAATGATAAAAAATACGGAAGATACGCATCAATGAGCGAAAAAGAATTTTTACACGACGGGCACAGAAAACGCCTACGCGAAAAATTTAATAAAGGTAAAGAATCTTTTCAAGAGCACGAACTTTTAGAATTGCTACTTTCTTATTCCGTTCCGAGAAAGGATACTAATCCGATTGCCCACCGCTTAATAAACGAGTTTGGCGGTTTACCCCAAGTGTTATCGGCAAACCCTGACCTTTTAACGAAAGTTGAAGGTGTGGGCGAAATTTCGGCAACTCTTATTTCTTTGGTAAATTATATAACCTCTGTTACGAATAACGCGAAAAACGAAACGATTGTGCTTAACAATATCGACGCCGTTAAGAAGTTTGCAATTAATTTATTCAAAGATTTAGACCACGAAATGTTTTATGCGTTTTACTTGGACGGAAAGAACAAGGTTTTGGGCTTTACTAAAATAGACGAAGGTAAAAAAGATAGCGTCAATATTGATTTTGACGCTTTAAGTAAAGGAATTTTTTCTTATAAACCAAAGTCAGCCGTTATTTTACATAATCACTTTGCAAAATTTCCATATCCGTCCGATGCGGACGATAAGGCAACGGCTAACGTTTACGCTTTCTTAAAGTTTCATAAGGTAACGCTTTTTGATCACGTTATAGTTAGCAACGATGAAGTTTATAGCTATTTTTACGATAATAGATTAGAAAACATTAAACAGTATCTAAAAGATAAGATTTTATAGGAGTATTATGAAAAAAGTTAGAACTAGATTTGCACCTAGCCCTACGGGATTTATGCACCTTGGTGGCTTAAGAACCGCTTTATACGCTTACTTATTTGCTAAACACAACGACGGTGATTTTATTTTAAGAATTGAAGACACCGATAGGGAAAGATTCGTTGAAGGCGCATTGGAAGTAATATACTCTTCCCTTTTATCTTCCGGCCTTAAGTATGACGAAGGCCCTGACGTTGGCGGTAACTTCGGCCCGTACGTTCAAAGCGAAAGAAAAGATTTATACCTTGGCTACGCAAAAAAACTTATAGATCTTGGCGGTGCGTACTACTGTTTCTGTTCAAAAGAAAGGCTTGAAAGTTTAACCGACGAAAACGGAAACCGTAAATACGATAAACATTGCTTAAAAATCTCTAAAGAAGAAGCGGAAAGGAGAATTGCAAACGGTGAAAGTTACGTTATTCGCCAAAATATTCCGCTTGAAGGAAAAAGCAGTTACGAAGATTTAATTTACGGAACTATCGAAGTTGATTACGCTGACCTTGAAGACAATATTTTAATTAAGTCCGACGGTATGCCCACGTATAACTTTGCAAACGTTGTTGACGATCACTTAATGGAAATCTCTCACGTTATAAGAGGAACGGAATATCTTTCTTCAACCCCAAAATACAACCTTATGTACGACGCGTTCGGTTGGGAACGCCCCGTTTATATCCATCTTCCAACCATTATGAAAGACGCTACGCGTAAACTTTCCAAGCGCTACGGCGACGCTAACTTTGACGACTTTATTTCTAAAGGATATATTGAAGAAGCGATTATAAACTACGTTGCCCTTCTCGGTTGGTGCCCGAAGAACAACGCTGAAAAAATGACCGTTCCTGAAATGATTGAACTTTTCGATCTTACTGGAATTTCTAAATCTCCTTCTATTTTTGACGACGTTAAACTTAAGTGGCTCAACGGCGAATACTTAAAAGCAATGAGCGACGATGAGTTTATTGAAAAAGCAACCCCCTTCTTTAATAAATGTGAAATTGGAACGCTTGACGTTAATAAAATTTCTAAACTTATTAAGTCAAGAATTGAAATTTTATCTGAAATCCCTGAAAAAATCGCTTTCCTTATTAATAGAGATGATTTTGACAAGGTTTTATACGAAAACAAGAAACAAAAAACCGATTATCTCCTTGCTGAAAAGGTTTTGCCCGTTGTTTTACAAACTTTAGAAAGCGTTCCTTCTTTTGATAACGACACGCTTTTTGCAACTCTCTCTCAAACTGCGGAAAGTTTGGAGATAAAATCTCGCCAACTTTTCTACGTTTTAAGAATTGCTCTTACCGGCCTTGAAGTAACGCCGGGCGGCGCTACCGAAGTTTTAGAAATTTTAGGTAGAGAAGAAAGTATTAACAGAGTAAAATCAGCAATCGAATTATTAAAGTAATCTAAAAAGGTAGGCAACAGCCTACCTTTTTTAACGCCCACTAGGGCGTTTTTTTATTTTTCCTTTCTTTTATTAGGTTTTAATATATGATACTTAAATATTGAAACTACGTCTGCTATAAGTTCGAACGAATATGAGAAAATCGTAAAGATAGGAGCGCTTATCATTATATAATAAATAATACTCATACCAGTTGGAATAATCATTGAATATCTTACCTTTTTTAAGTCTCTTATTCTAAATATGAAAGCGTATAAAATAAGAGATACTAAACAGAGTATATCAAGTGGTTTTAAGGTCTTTAATATCACTAAATTTATAACGAGATAACTAGCGATTGAAAGAACCGAAAATACAATCGGCCAAACGATAGACGCTACCACCCCTTTCTTCTCGTAATGATAGAAAGTATACGTTCTAACAAGCGCTATAGTAAGCCCTACCGCCGCAAAGTATTCAAACGAGAAAATCTGCGATAAAATAAGGAAAATTATCCCTAAAAATTGGAATATAAGATAAAGTTCCTTCTTCTTTACAAAGTATGATGTGGCAACGAGAGCCATCGCTATAAAACTTGTTATAAGTGCTAATATTTCAAACATATTCAGTCTATATAAATTATATTTTTCTCTTGTTTTTTTGCATAGTTTATAGTGTAGATAGTGCCTCCGATTTTAGCGTATAAATAAGCAACTAAAATGGAAGAATTATCAACCATATACCTGTTTCTTTTTTGCATGCAACCATCAAAGTATTCTTCGCTTAAGTAAACTACTTTATCTGCATTTTTTACAGCTTCTAAATACTGCTTCTTTTGTTGTTTATTATAAAATTTATCTTGATCTTTACAGGGAACGCAGGCAATAACGTCTATATTAAATTTCTTTTTTGTTTGTAAAATCTCAAAAACTTTTAGGTCAAAACCTATTGCCATGCCCACTAAAAAAGTTTTATATCCGTTTTCTATAAGTTTATCTATCACGTTAGATAAATTTTGCTCGTTAAAATCTCTTTTTAATACCCTGTGGCCAGTAAAACAACACGTTGTTTGTATATCAAAATCGGTCAAAGCGGTTTACTCCTTTCTTTTCCGTTTCCTCGGGGATAGTTTGGCGGAGTTTTTGTTATTTTTTCTATTATATAGATACATCTTTCTCCCGCATCGTTTGAAAGGGAATAGTTAAAAGTTTCCTTTTCTTTTCCACCAAGTATTTTAATAGCGTTTTTTGCTCGCAAAAGTTCGTCGTTCTTACTCTTGTAAGCAATTAATATACCACCGTTTTTTACTAAAGGAAGCGTATATTCTGATAATGTGTTGAGTTCTGCTACCGCTCTTGCGGTAACCACGTCATATTTCTCTCTAAACGTTCTATCTTTTCCTAAATCTTCCGCTCTCTTATTAATAACCGTAGCGTTAAGATTAAGTTTTTCTATTACGAACCTTAAAAATTCACACTTTTTTCCTACGGATTCAACTAAGGTAAAAGATAAATCTTCTCTTTTTATCATAAGTGGAATAGAGGGAAACCCACCGCCACTACCTATTTCAATAACGTTTGAGTTTTTTGGAAAAAATTTTTCTCCCATTAAACAGTCTTCAAAATGTTTTATCTCAATATCTATATCTTCTTTAATAGCCGTAAGATTAAATTTTTTATTCCACTCTTTAAGCAGAGTTAAAAACTCATAGAGTTTTTTTTCTTGACTTTCGTTTTCTATTAAGTTTTTACTTCTTAAAATTTCAAACATAGTGAAATTATAACATATTTTTTTTAACTTTTCAATTTTTATTAACGTCTTTTTTTCAACAATGTTAATATAATTGTTTATATTTTAATTTTTTCTTTTTACTTTTCAAAAATCATTGATTTTTTACTATTTATTATATATAATATATATGTTAATATTATACATTGCGTCGTTAATATGTTTTTACTTTTTTAATAGAATTTTTTAATTATCAACTTTTTTTCAACTCTACAAAAATTCTATTTTTTATTATAAATTGGTGTATTTTTAATTTTTTTAACTTTTTATAAACATTTTAACGTTTTCTACTATTACTATTATTTTATATCTAAAATAAAGGAGATATCTATATGAAGTTCGTTGTAAACGGAACAAATTTGTCTGAAGCGGTTGCAAAAGTAGTAAAAGCGGTTTCTTCAAAAACCACAAATCCAATACTTGAAGGTATTAAGTTATCAGTAAAGGGTGATGAATTAACACTCGTTGCTACAGATACTGAAATTTCTATTGAAAAAACTATTATTTCTTCAACTTTTACCGAAGGTGAAACGGTAGTTCCTGGTAAAACTTTTGCTGAATTTATTAAAAAGATTGAAGACGAAGAAGAAATAGAATTTTCTCTTTTAGGAAACGAACTTAAAATTAGTTACGGTTCAAGTGAAGGTTATATTCAAACTTTACCTGCTGAAGAATTTCCTTTAATTAATAAAGATATAAAAGAAAAATATTTTTCTCTAAAACAAAAAGATTTGAAGGAACTTATATTAAAATCAAGTTTTGCTTGCTCGCAAGACGAAGCAAGGCCTTTACTTAAAGGTTGTTTAATAGAAATTGAAGGAGATGAAATTTCTTCTGTTGCTCTTGACGGGTTTAGGCTTGCTTTATATAGAAAAAAACTTATTGAAAAGTCTGAAAACTTTAAGTTTATAGCAAATAGTAGAACGTTAAACGAAATTGTTAGAATTTTGGAAAAAGACGAAGACGTTGTTACTATTATCGTTCAAAAGAACGTTTTAATGTGTGAAGTGAACGGAACTGTTTTAATTTCAAGGCTTTTAGAAGGCGATTATATAGATTATAGAAACATTATAAAGGAAGAATATTTAACTTTAGTTAAAGTAAATAAAAATCAATTTTTAACCGCTATTGAAAGAGCATCAGTTTTAACAACTGACGTTAAAAAGATTGTAAAACTTGATATTAAAGAAAATTATATGACTATTTCTTCTTCAAGCGAAGTGGGAAAAATGAACGAAAACGTTCTTATAAACCTTGAAGGTAAAGATTTAGCTATATCTTTCAACTCTAAATATATAATTGATAGTATAAAAGCAATTGATGATGAATTTGTAAATTTATACTTTAATAACAAGATAAATCCCGTAGTAATTAAGCCTTATTCGGGAAATGATTACTTATATCTTATAGTACCTTTAAGAATAAACGGTTAAAAAGTTTGACAAATACTTAAAATATAAGTATAATTGATAGGCATTTACATTAAAATCAAAAACTTTTAAGGAGTTTATATTATGAAAAGAACATATCAACCTAAAAAAAGACAAAGAAGCAAAGTACACGGTTTCAGAAAGAGAATGGCAACTAAAAACGGTAGAAACGTTTTGAAGAGAAGAAGAGCAAGAGGCAGACATAAACTTTCTGCTTAATTAAAATTTTGGATAATAGAATTAAAAAACAAAAAGATTTTGACGTTGTTTTTAATAAAGGAACGAGAATTTTTACAAAATCTCTTACTTTAATATATATAAAGAAAGAAAGTTTTAAGTTTGGTATTAGTTTATCAAAAAAACACGGCAAAGCATTTATAAGGAATAGAATAAAAAGACTTATAAGGGCAAGCCTTCGCGATCTTATTAAAACAGGCGTTAACCCATATTACGTAGTTGTTTTACCAAAAATAAGAGAAAATTATGATTTTTTTGAGTTTCAAAAAGATTTAGAGTCTTCTCTTAAAAAAGGAAATATAATAAGTGATTAAATTTTTACTTACGGGTCTTGTAAAATTTTACCGTAAATACGTTACTCATATTTTAAGATCAGAATGTATCTTTACGCCGACTTGTTCTGCGTATGCTTTAGATGCTCTTAAAAAAAGGAACGTTTTTATTGCCGTATTATTAATTGTATGGCGAATTTTGCGTTGTAACCGCTTAAATAAGGGTGGTTTTGATCCGGTTCCAGATAGTAAAGATACACTTAAGTGGGTTTTATAAAAAAGGGCTTTTTTAACAGCCCTTACTTTTTGTTAATAAAAAAATTTTATTCAACTTTGTTGAATAGTCAAGGATATTATGGAATTATTAACTTTATTAACACAAGTTGCCGTTCCCGTTTATGACGGTAACTTACAAAACGTTCCGCTCACGGGTATTACTAAACTCGTTGCCAGCATTATAGAATATTTTTCTTATGGTGGTTATATTGCGGTGGGTATACTTATTTTCTCTTTGTTATTGAAAATAATACCTCTTCCACTTGATATTTATTCAAGAGTTGCCACCAAGAAAAATGCTTTAAGAATGGAAAGGATGCGTCCTGAACTTGAAAAACTTCAAAAACAGTACGCAAACAATAAGGAACTTTATTCTAAAAAGATGATGGCCCTTTATAAAAAAGAAGGCTACTCTACTTTTGCGTCATGTTTACCAACGATTTTTACTCTCGTATTCTTTATCGTGGTAATTTCAGCGTTTACTCAATACTCAACTTACGCTAAAATTGAAGTTTTCAATCACATGGCTATTGAATATAGTGAAAGTATTAGAGATAACGAAGACGTTGAAATTAGATATTATGACGTTGACGAGAACGGAGTTCTTTTAGATGAATTTACCATTTTACAAGAAATTACAGACCAAGAAGATTATAGAATAAAATATTACGTTGAAGAAGATAAAGTAAACGCCGTTGTTAAAACCGCTCAAGACGCTGCTGCGGATGCTTTCTTAAGTTCTCAAAAAGAAAACAGTTTCTTATGGGTAAAAAACATTTGGATTGAAGATTTACCTTGGAAGAAGGCTTTCTTAAACAAAGAAACTTATAATTCAGACGTAACGTTTAGTTATTCTAAAGGCTGTTCTTGTTCTGCAACGAAGATAGAATCTTCAATTAACGATCCGGAAGTTTATGATATTTTATTTGGTTCAAGTAAACTTGACGAAGTAAAAAATCAACCCAACGGATATTTAATATTAGTTGTAATTTCTATTGGAACGATGCTCATTTCTCAACTTATAATGACAAAGTCTCAAAAAGCTCAACTTGAACTGCAATCAGTTGACCAAACTGGCGCTCAAACAAGTAAAATGATGCAATGGATGATGCCTATTATGTTTGGTATCTTCTCGTTTATGTATACCGCGTCGTTCTCGCTATATCTTATTGTGAGCACGGTGTTTAGCACGCTCTCTACTGTAATTATTAACAAAATCGTTGAAGTAAAATTTGTTAAAAATATCGAAAAAGAAGAAAAAGAAAAAGAAGAAAAGAGATTTTCTCACTTAAATAAAAGGAAGTAATAAAAATGGCAATTTTTCAAGGAAAAACCATTGAAGACGCTATAAAGCAAGGTCTTTTAACGTTAAATATAGAAAAAGAACAAGCCGAAATTAAGGTTTTAGAAGAACCACAAAAAGGCTTTTTAGGAATTGGTGGTAAGGACGCTAAAGTTGAAATTTCTAAAAAGGAAAGCGACGGGGAAAAAGCCGTTGATTTCTTAAACGGAATTTTCGATATTTTGAAACTCCCTGCAACTACTGAACTCAAACAAAACGACTCTAAAATTGAAATTGAACTTATAACAACTAACCCCACCGCTATTATTGGTTATAGAGGCGAAGTTTTAGACGCTCTTCAAACTTTAGCAAGCGCAGCTGCAAACATTGGTAACGAAGAATATAAAAAAGTTACCTTAAACTGTGAAAACTATCGTGAAAAACGCGAAGAAACCTTAAAATTATTAGCAGTTAGAGTTGCAGAAAAGGCAGTAAAATACGGCAAAAAGTTCGCTTTAGAACCAATGAACCCGTTTGAAAGAAAAATTATTCACTCTGCCCTTACCGATAATAATAAGGTCAAAACGGAATCTCAAGGCGCAGAACCTAACCGTTACGTTGTAGTTGTTCCTGAAAACTTAAAAGAGGGTTCTGAAATTGAATTTTTTGGTAAGAGCAATAAGCCCCACTCTTCTAACAATCGTGACCGCAGAAACAACGGGAAAGGCGGAAAAAGAGAACGTGCTGAAAGGCCTGAAGTTATTAAACTCGATAAGAAAACTATTGGTTTTGGCACTTTCTTAGGAAACAGTAAAAACGAAAACTAAAAAATTACGCATTGATTATATCAATGCGTTTTTTATTTGTTAAAAGCGAGGGTTATTCCGTTTGCAATATCAATTCCCATCGTATATATTAAATTAAATCGTTCTTTTCCGGTAAGAATATAGTTTTTCCCAGAATATTCTCCTACGATTGCTATAATAGAAACGTCGCCTATCAGCGGTAGATTTTTTTTAACGCCTAAACCAGGTTTTATTCCCCTATCAAGAACTTTAACGTAGCCTATTTCTGATTTTTTGCCAAGAGCCGCATCAACTACTATTATTTTTGAATTTGGGTGAATTAATTTTATTTTTCGGCTAACGGTTTTCACTTCTTTTGCAGTAATTGGGTTTTTAAGCGAACCATAAACGAAAAAATCGTTGTTTAAGTTTTCTATAAGTTTTGTTCCAACAAAAGGCCCTAAACTATCTCCTACCGCTAAATCTGAGCCAACGCAAATTATAATCGGTTTTTCTTTACCGCATATAAGCGATAAAGATTTTGCAATTTCTTGATAGTTTTTTCTTGACGCTGAATTGAATACGAATTGAACCATATATTATTTATTTCCCGTTTTAATAAAAATTAAGCATATATTCTTTAATTTTAGTTAAAAATTATAATATATTATAGATAGGAGCGTTTATTACAATAAGACACCTTCCTATTGACAATGTTTTTAATTTGTGTTAAAATTATCAAGTATTTTAATATAGCCGTTCTAAACTCCTTTTATAATGCGGTTTAGCAAATAGGCTAAAGGAGAAACCAATGTTAAACACGTTAGCAGCCGTAGTTAACGTTGGTAGCTCTTACGTTGCCATAATTGACTTAGTTTTGTTAGCGCTTTTAATAGTTTCATTATTAATTGGCGCTAAAAAAGGTTTTCTAGGTCAAATTTTATCCATTTTAGGCTCTGTAGCGTCAATTATACTTGCTGTAATGCTTTGCGAAAAGGTTGCAGATTTTATTATGACCTCTATGCCGAGCCTTGTAGACGGGCTTAAGGATAAAATTGGCGAATTGTTTGGGCTTACCGACGAATTATTGGCAGGAACAAAAGAACAAATTTTACAATCACTTGCACAAACTAACATACCTGCGTTCTTACACGATATTTTAGCAAACGCTATTATCGAAACCGCTGGTGACCTTGATATAGTTAACATATTAACTAAATGGGTGTTAGTTGCAATCAGTTTTGTTTTAATATTCATTATAATAAGTATCGTATTTGCGTTAATTAAGTCAATTTTCAAAGGTTTAACTAAGATTTCGATAATAGGGGCGCTAGATAGAATACTTGGCGCTATCCTTATGGCGCTTAAACTTTTATTGTTTGCAACCATCATTATTACCGCAGTTTCTTTGTTTACAGATATGAACGCAATATTAGCTCCAACTCTTGATGACGGCACGGTAGTGGAAAGCGTATTCAACTCGTTTGTATCTTGGATAATGCAACTTCCGTTCATTCAAAACTTATTTATAGCATAAAATCAAAACACTCCTTTTTAAGGAGTGTTTTATTATGAAATAAATTATAACGTAGCGCATTGTATAAAAAGCAAACGCAAAAATTGAAAACGCACAAATGCAAATACAAATTTACATAGACGCAAACACAAACGCGTATATTATAATTATAAAATTTTATAAAAATTCTAAAAAATAATTATTAATTTTAGTATACGCTAAACACCCCGTTTGCGTACAAATTGTTTCACGTGAAACATTGATTTTTGGCCAACGAAAAATAAAGTGGACAAAGACGGCAAACAATAAAATTACAAAAAACACAAAAACTCAAAATCTTCGATAAAATGGGCAATTTTGCGGATAAAAACCGCAAAAATGAAGGTTAAAAGTTTCACGTGAAACTATATTTTTACGGGTGTAAATTTATGGTTTGAAAATTTGTAAAATTTCTTTGTTTTGAAAACGGGACGTAAATTCTTTGTTATATAACTAAAATTCAAAACAGTTAAGTGTATTTTATTAAACTTATAAATTTAATACTTTTTATAGCGAGTTAAGTTGTAGCAGGTATAATTGTAGTTTGTTTGTTAGTTAAGTTGTAGCAGGTATTGTTATGGTTTATCTCTTAATTAAATTGTGGCTGGTATTGTTGTGATTTGTTTATCAATTAAGATTGGTGGGTTGTTAAGTTGTTTTGTAATTTATCGTTATTATTTATATTAGCGTAAATTAGTATTGAAAAATAGTTTGCTGTTTTATTTATTTGTTTTCATATTATATTATATAAAGGATACGCGAATATAAAGTTGATTAAAATTTTCGATTATTGATATTTTTAATAAAAAATAATTAATTTAGCGCAATATTAATGTGATAGCGCCTAACAAATTTTTATTAATGAGTGAAAATTTTTTGTGTATATTTATATATTCTTTGTGAATTAAACATAATATTTTAGTGAAATCGTTGAAATTTTTTAACAATTATGTTAAAATGGCAATAAACTCGATTTACTAAACGGATATTTTTAATTTTGGAGGCATAATGAAGAAAAAGAGTTATAAATTTTGGATAATAATTGCCGCTGTCGTGTTGATTGGCGGATTCTTGTTTTTCCGATTAATTAGCGGTATGCAAGTTAAGGACGTTACAACGCACGAATTTTTAGATTACGCTTGCGTTGACGTTGAAATCGTTAACGGTGAAGTGAACGTAAATTTTGTTAACAACAAACACAAAGACGACGAAGTTATTAAAATGATCGTGGTTGACGAATATAACTTAACCGGCTACGTTTTAGTTAATGGGAAATACGTTGAAAGATACACTACGAGTTACGGTAGAGGTTCTGAAAGCGAAGTGTTCGGAGATAAGGTTTTAGATCTTTTAACTGCTCACGGGGTAGTCGTTGATTATTCCGACCCTAACGAAGGAGCGTTTTTGTCTTCACTTTTAATGCCGGTGCTCGTTGTCGTTGCGGGTATAATTTTAATTAGCATAATGACAAAGTCTGTTAACGGTTCTAACAAATCTGCAATGGATTTTGGCAAAACTAAAACGAAACCCAACCAAAACGTAAAGGTAAGGTTTACCGACGTTGCTGGCGCTGAAGAAGAAAAGCAAGAACTTCAAGAAATCGTAGAATTTTTGAAGAGCCCTAAAAAATTTGCCGATCTTGGCGCAAGAATACCTAAGGGCGTATTGCTCGTAGGCCCTCCGGGAACGGGTAAAACGTTATTTGCAAAAGCAGTTGCGGGCGAAGCAAACGTTCCGTTCTTCTCGATTTCCGGTTCAGACTTCGTTGAAATGTTCGTAGGCGTAGGCGCAAGCAGAGTTAGAGATTTGTTTGCAACCGCCAAAAAGAACATGCCTTGTATCGTGTTTATTGACGAAATTGACGCGGTAGGTCGTCATCGTGGCGCTGGTTTAGGTGGTGGCAACGATGAAAGAGAACAAACTCTTAACCAACTTCTCGTTCAAATGGACGGATTTGAGGCTAACGACGGTATCATTATAATGGCGGCTACTAACAGAGCGGATATTTTAGACCCTGCGCTTTTGCGTCCAGGTAGATTTGACCGTCAAATTTACGTTAATATTCCTGACGTTCGCGGTAGGGAAGCAATATTAAAAGTTCACGCAAGAAACAAACCGCTTGCACCCGACGTAAACTTTAAGGTAGTTGCAAGAATAACCGCAGGTTTCTCCGGCGCTGACCTTGCTAATTTATTGAACGAAGCGGCTATACTCGCTGCAAGAGCGGATAGAAAATTCATTACGAATATCGACCTTTACGAAGCGATTAATAAAGTTATTATCGGGCCGCAAAAGAAGAGCAGAGTGGTTACCGAATCGGATAAGAGAATTACCGCTTATCACGAAGCGGGCCACGCAATATTAGCAAAATTGCTCCCCGGTTGTGATCCCGTACAAGAAGTTTCTATTATTCCAAGAGGTATGGCGGCAGGCTATACTATGACTAGACCTGATAACGACAGTAACCACATTGAAAAGAGCAAGCTTTTAGACGATATTGCAATGACGCTTGGCGGTAGAGTTGCTGAAGAACTCATAATAAAGGATATTTCAGCAGGAGCGTCTAACGATATTAGCGTTATTACTCAAAGAGCGAGAAAAATGGTTACCGAATGGGGTATGTCTGATAAAATTGGTCCTGTAAACTATGGTGGTGGCGACCAAGTATTTATTGGAAAAGATATGCAAACGAGAGCAACTTATTCTGAAGAGCTTGCAAAAATTATTGATGAAGAAGTTGAAAAAATCATTAAAAACGCTCATAAAAAAGCAACCACGCTTCTTACTGAAAACAAGTCTAAACTTGATAATATGGCAAGGCTTTTAATTGAAAGAGAAACCATTTACCAAGAGGAAGTTGAAATGATTATGGACGGAAAGACCGCTGTTGAAATAATGAAAGTTATGGAAGGCAGAGATGGTCTTGATAAAGAAAATCCGTTTAGAAAAGTAGACCCAACTTTACAAGAAGAGATTAAGGAAGTAGAAAAAGCCGAAGAAAAAAAGGCTGAAGAAATCAAAGAAGTTTCCGCGGAAGAAAAACCCGCTGAACAAACTCAAGATGAACCCGAAAACAAATAATTAATGGGAGATTTATATGGGCAAAATAATTTCGTTCTCTAACCAAAAAGGCGGAGTAGGCAAAACTACTACTTGCGTTAACTTATCGGCTTGCCTTGCTAAATACGGCAAGAGAGTGTTAATAGTTGATATGGATCCGCAAGGTAACGCAACCACGGGGCTCGGGCTTAATAAAAGCGCAGTAAAAAACTCTGTTTACAACGTTTTAGTAGATGAAACGGCTGTTAAAGACGTTATAATTCCCACTAAAATCGATAGGCTTGACATTTTGCCTGCCGGCATTGACTTAGCTGGAGCGGAAGTTGAACTTGTTTATATTAAAAACAGAGAAAAACGACTTCAAGAAGCGCTTAAAACAGTTGCAAAATATTACGACTATATTACGATTGACTGTCCGCCGTCGCTTGGGCTTTTAACTATCAACGCGCTTACGGCGTCGGATAGCATAATTATTCCTATTCAATGCGAATACTTTGCGTTAGAAGGTTTATCGCAACTTATGAACACGATTAAACTCGTAAAGAAACACCTTAATAAAAAACTTGAAATCGAAGGTGTTTCACTTACAATGTACGACGGTAGGGCGTTAGTTTCTAGGCAAATTGCGGAAGAAATTAGAAAGTTCTTTGATAAAAAAGTGTTTAGAACGGTAGTTCCAAGAAACATTAGAGTTTCCGAAGCGCCAAGCCACGGCGTACCCGTAATGCTCCACGATCCAAAGTGTTCAGGCGCAAGGGCTTATGAAGAACTTACAAAAGAATTCTTAGCAAAAGGAGAAGTAGAAGATGGCGAATAATAAAGGATTAGGTAAAGGTTTATCGGCTCTCTTTTCTTCAACGGAAGAAGATTACAAAAAGACCTTTGGTGTTACCGAAGAAGAAATTAAAACGGGTGTTTTAGAAGTTAAACTTGAAGATATTTATCCAAACCCCTCACAGCCGAGAAAGGTTTTTGACCCTAAGGCTCTTGATGAACTTGCGTCTTCAATCAAAGTAAACGGCGTAATTATGCCCATCGTTTTGAATAAGGACGAAAAGGGTAAATATATGATAATTGCTGGCGAAAGGCGTTTCCGCGCAACTAAAATGGTTGGGCTTGAAACGATTCCCGCTATCATTAAAGATTACGACGATAGGAAAATTCAAGAAATTTCGTTAATTGAAAACTTGCAAAGAGAAGACCTTAATCCCATAGAGTCGGCAACGGCTATGAAACAACTTATGGACGATTACGGGCTTACGCAAGAAGAACTTTCTGAAAGAATAGGTAAAAGCCGTTCAGCAATTGCAAACACGCTTAGATTGTTGAGTTTAGACGCGCAAGTTATTAAGATGGTTTCAGACGGTAAACTTTCTCAAGGCCACGCAAGAGCACTCGTAACGTTACCTATCGACGCTCAAATTAAGATTGCCAAAAAGAGTGTTTCAGACGGTATGTCTGTTAGAGATATTGAAAAGGAAGTTAAAGATTATTTTAACCCGCCTGAAGAAAAGAAAAGACTTCGCGAAATTAAGAGAAAGCAAGACCAAAGCGCTGAACTTAAAGACCTTATTTCTCGTATGCAACAAGTTCTCGGCACGAAAGTTCAAGCAATCGGAAACGATAAAAAGGGCAGAATTTACATTGACTACTATACTACCGACGATCTTGATAGAATTTGTGATATTGTTGAATTTTTAGAAAAAAATCAATCAAAGATAAGATAAAAAAGGAAGCATTGCTTCCTTTTAACTTGCTATGTTAAAATTTACTTTACTTAACGAAAAAAACTTAAAAAGGGTACAAAAATATACCAAAGATAGCCCGTATTTAGTTTGCGATATTTCCGCGGGCGTTTTGTATATGTGGAACGACGTGTTTAACGTAAGTTTTGCTATCTTTAACGATACCCTTATTTTGAAATGCTGTTTCAAAAACAAGTTTACCGCTTTCTTTTTACCCGTTGGTAACGACGTGGCCGGCGCGCTTTTAGAGATTGAACGTTACGTAGAAAGTAAGCATATTTCGTTAAATTTTATGTGCGTTGAAGAAGATAGCCTTCCAATGCTTAAAGCTCGTTATGGCGAAGATATAAAAAGTGAATACGATAGAGATTTTAGCGATTATATCTACGATTATCAAAAACTAAAAACACTCGTTGGCAAAAAGTTTAGCGGACAAAGAAACCATATAAACGCGTTTAAGAAAGCGTATCCGAATTTTAAGTTCAAAAAACTTGAAGATAAAGATACTTTGCGAGTTTTAGATTTTCTAAAAGAATACAAAAAAGAACACAAGAGTAGCGGTAGAATTGAAAGAAACGAGTTCAAAAATACGCTTATGCTCGTAAACAACTTAAAAATTGCGGATTTTATCGGTTACTATATGGAAATCGATGGAAAAACGTGTTCTTTCACCATAGGAGAATACGTTGGTAAAACGCTCGTTATTCATATTGAAAAAGCTCTTAAAGAATACAGGGGAATATATCCAACCACGTTTAACGAGTTTTTGAAAGCGTGTGAACGCGAGGGCGTTGTATATATTAACCGAGAAGACGATTCTGGCGATTTAGGTTTAAGAACGTCAAAACTACAATACCAGCCGGAAATTATACTCAGCAAATATTTCGTTGAAATAGGAAGACCTATGAAAATAAAACGTCGCCCCGTGATAAAAGGCGATGGAATCGTTTTATCTAGCATAACCGAGAAAGACAAGAAAGATTATTATAATCTTTACGTCAACAAAACTCTCAATAAATATTGGGGTTACGATTATAAAAAGGATATAAAAGAACCTACGGAAGATGCGTTTTATAACCTTCAACTTAGCGATTTTAAGTTAAAAGACAATATGTGTTTGGCTATTCGTGAAAGCAATAATACAAAAATGCTTGGCGAAGTGGTTCTTCACAATTTCACTTATGATAAAAAGGTTGAAATAGGCGTTAGAGTACTTAAAAAGCATCAGGGAAAAGGCTATGCAAGTAGAGCGGTAAACTTAATTGCTACTTACGTAAAGAGTTTAGGGTTAACCCCCGTTTCAAAATGCTATATTAAAAATGAAAAATCATACCGTTGCTTAATAAAAGCAGGCATGGTTGAAACGAGTAGGGATAAAAAGTTTATATATCTAGAAAGTTAGACGTTCAAACGAAGTAAATAAAAAGAAGGTTTTCGGAAAACACTTCATTAAAAAAACCGAGCGTAAATTATACTCAAACGCTCGGTAAAAAACCGAGGAATTATGTTAAAAGAAAAATTAGATGCAAAAAAAATTGCAAGAGCGGGAATTGTCGGCGCAATTTACGTAACGCTCACTCTCGTGCTCTACCCCATTTCGTTCGGGGCGGTGCAAGTAAGAATTTCAGAAGCATTTTGTTTATTGCCGTTAATATTTCCTGAAAGTATTATTGGTTTAAGCGTTGGCTGTTTGATTTCAAACTTTTTTGGAAACGGCGCGTTAGATGTTGTTTTTGGAACTTTAGCAACGGTAGTTTCGGCTATCCTTACCTATTTTATAGGTAAAAAGATTAAAAAAGTTCCTCTTAAAATACTTGTTGGGGGAATTTTTCCCGTAGTTATAAACGCAATAGTTATCCCTTTTACATTTTTAGCGACAACTGAAAGTTTGGGGGTGTATATTATAAGCGCCCTTCAAATTTTAATAGGTCAAGCGTTATCCGTTTACCTTGTTGGCACACCTTTATATTTAGCGATAACGCGCATAAAAAAAAGGTCGTAAACGACCTTAATTTTTAACTTTTGTAAAAGGTTTGTACATAAGCGTGAAAAAGAGCACCCAAAGACCGGCTAAACCTACTAATACGTAGATTATTCTGGGAATAACGCCTGCGCCGAGTAACGCTGACACCGGGTTAAAACCGAATAAGCCAACGGTAAGCCAAACGAGCGCGCCGATTATCACGAGTACAAAAGAAACGATACTTGTTATTTTCATAATTACCCCCTAAATCTAATATGGGTGGTATTTAGAAAATTATACGTCGATATTTTCAATTAACAATTCGTCGAAAGTAACGCTATCGATAAAATCGGCTGGCTTAAACTTAACAAAGTTAAATTTTTCGTAACTCTCTCTGTGATAATTGATTATAACGGGGGTTGCAATATCGAGTTTTCTGCAAGTTTCGCTTAAATGAAAGTAAAAGTCAGAACTATAATATTCGCAAACGTTTTTATAAGTTACGCTTTTAATCGTTTTGTGATTTTTAATAAGTTTTGCTGAAATTTGTACCATAGAGATATTTTATCATTATTTATAAATTTGAGCAAGTAAATAGGTGGCAAAAATGGACAACAACAAAATATCGGATAGGGTTATTGAAAGACTTCCTAAATATTACCGTTACTTAAAAGACCTTTGCAATAGCCAAATTGATAGAGTTTCTTCAAAGACTATTTCAAATGCATTAAACATAACGGCGTCGCAAGTGCGCCAAGACCTTTCTCATTTTGGCGGTTTTGGTCAAACGGGCGTTGGTTACGACGTTGAGTATCTTAAAAACGCAATGCAAGAAATTTTAGGCATAAACAAATGCCATAACGCAATAGTTATCGGCGGTGGTAGAATAGGTCAAGCGCTTATAAGCTACAAAGGCTTTGCCGATGAAAACGTTTTCGTTAAAGCGGTGTTCGACGTGGAAACGGAACATTTATCAGGTGTTTTAGGCGTTGAGGTTTACAATGCAATTGAACTTGAAGATTACCTATCTAAAAACCACGTTGATATAGCGATAATTTCCGTTCAAAAAGAATACGCCGAGCAAATGGCAAAACGCGTAATAGCGTGCGGAGTAAAATCTATTTGGAACTTTGCTCCCACCGACCTTTATTTCGGCGCAAACATAGTTTGCGAAAACATCAATATGAGCGAAAGTCTTATGCGCCTAATTTATAAATCTAAAAGCTTATAATAATTAAGAAAGCGAGTTTTTATAAAATGAACTCGTTTTTTTATTTTGTTGCAATAAAGTTTTAATTGTGGTATAATCGTATTGCTAAACAAACTAAATAGGGAAAATTTTGAGTATGTTAAGTTAACAGGACTATATACTCTTTTTTTGCTAATACTGTAAACAGGTATTAATTTGATAAAATGCAAATTCTACTGTTTATGGTAATTTGGTATTCAAAATTTTCCGTAAGTTTGTTTAGCGACGATAAGAGTTTGCGTTTTTGTGCGTTGACTTTTGTCGGCGCACTTTTTAATTTATAGTCAAAAGGAGAGAATTATGAAAACAATCAAAAAATTATTAGTGCTATTACTTACGGTTTTCGCTTTTTGCGGATTGATTGCATGCGGTGGTTCTAGTGACAATTCTTCAGTCGTTCCCCCCGCAGGTTCAGAACAACCAAGCAACCCAGAACAACCAAGCAATCCTTCAAAAGAATCGTTTACCGGTATAACGTTTAATGATTTGACAATAGATTATGACGGAAACGAACATACGATTACCGTAACGGGAGCGCCCGCGCAAGCAACGGTAACTTATAATAATGGTGGTCCGTTCGTAAATGCAGGGGAATATAATATTTCAGTAAGCATTAGTGCCGAAGGATACAATACTTACGTTGATTCTGCAAAACTGACTATCAAAAAGATAAATTATCCGTCTAATATTAAGTTTGAAAGTAAAACCTTTGTTTCTACGGGAACAGAAAAATCTATTACGGTAGAAGGCACTATTCCAGAAAACACTCAAATAGTTTATTCAAACAACAAGGCAACTTCTGCTGGCGTTTACAATGCAACGGCAACGTTAAAAAACCCTAACTATATTGATAAAACTCTATCTGCAACTTTAACCATAACGAGCGGAACACAAATTGTTGCTAGCGCAAAAGAAGTTATTGATACTATAATGCAGAGGCCCGATCCTTGGTCTTTCTTGCCAGAAGTTTTTGCAAAAGAAAATCTTGCGAGCGCAACGAGCCCCGTTTTAGATTATACAAAGAACGTAAACGTATCGTCGATGAACAATAAGTTTATAGGCAAGCAAATGTACGTTTTATGGGATGGCGTTAAAGAAATGGAATCTCTTTTAGGTAAGTTTGACGTAGTTTTTGCTGTTGGCGAAACTATAGCATCGGCTTACCAAAACTTTATCAACGACAACTCCGATAATTACGGTGAGTGGACGGGCACGGTTGCGGGCTTTAATATAAAAATTATAGTTGATAACAATCAAAGCACTATGCTCGTAGGCAACAGCGCGTTTGCGTTGGAGCTTTACGCAGATTCTGAAAATAACGTTAACAAAGGTAGAATTCAGATTTCTGAAAATTCGATTTTGAATTATGAAATGCGTGACGATTATCTTAAATTCAACGTAGCTCTTACCGTAAAAGGCGTTTTGGCGATGAAACAAGTTGAGTTTGTAAGAGATGATGATAACGTAACGGGATATTTTTACGAATATACGGGAGCGGAATCAGTTGCGTTAAAAACGAGCGCAGTTTTGTCTTTTAATGAAAATTACGCAATCGTTGCAAGCGCGAAGAGAGAAAGCGACGACTTACTTATTGAGGGCTATGAAGAAGTTTACTCTGCAAAGACGGGCGAATTTGTTTCAGCAGAAGTCGTAGAAACGAATAAACTTATAGAATACGATACTTATTGGATAAAACTTAGCGACGTTACAGGAATTAATAGTGTAAAACTAATAAAGAATAGTGAAATTCTTCCAAGCAAAAATAGCCATGACGTATACGTTAATAACTCAAGTAATAAATTCGAGCCTAAATATAACACGAAACTTACAATTAAAACGTCAAGAAGATTTGATATTGAAATGAAAACCGTTTATTATGTAGTGAAGACGGGTAGCGGAGAAAACGCAGAATATAAGGTTGTAGAAACGGAAATTCCTATGTTGTTCGTACAAACGAATAGCGCTTCAAGTTTTGCGAGCGAAGTTGTGGAAATGAATAAAAACACCTTTACGACCACTCCTTCTCTTCCAACTGCAAAATTAAGCGTTGCAAGTGCAAATATTTCAAATTTTGTTAAAGCGTTAAAAACAATTAAAGAACAAGTTACCTACGCTGAACTTAAACAGCAATTAGGTAAAAAGAACGAATTTTTTAACTAAACTAAAAACTAACCCCCGACGTTATCGTCGGGGGTTAGTTTTTTATTAGTAAAGATCGTATAATCTATCGTGGATTTTATTGAGTTCCGTTTTAGAGAATTTTGCTTTTGTAAATTTTGCCAAGGTAGACATTAAAGAATCTTTCTTATTGTTAGCTTTTTTAGAATGTTCTTTTTCCCAGTTGTCAAAATTTATCTTTTGTTCTGCAAGTAATTTATCTACTTCCGCTTTAATTCTGTTTTCTTCCTCAGCATTAAACTTTTTACTTAGTAAGTATGCTCCAACACCAGTACCTACGAATAATATAAGCCCTATAACTGTTAACGCAGCCAAACCGTTACCGCCAACGGCGAGAAGAACAAAGCCAAGACCTAATCCAACTATAAGCGCAGGCTTTCTAATTTTACGGAACTTTAAGATTTCTTCGCTCGGTTGAATTTCCTTTTTGAAATCCTCTTCTCGTTTAGTGTAAGGATTAATGGCAAATTCTATTCTTTCATCATAGTCGTCGTTTTCTTCGTCTTCGTCCAAGGTCAATTCTTTTGGTATATTTATAGTACAATAGTGTAAGTCTTTTATAGCAATTGCGCCAACAGAATATTTAGTTTTATTCATTTGTAAAACTAACTCGTAGTACGGAGCTTTGAAGGTTGTAACTTCAGTAACTTGATTAGAGAATTCATCTATAACCAGATTTTTGTATTCATCGCCGGGGATATCTGTGCCTTTGGTTAAACCATGATCACTTAAGGAAGGTTTTACTGCGTTAGCACCATGAATAATTTTTTCATTAACGTCAACGCCGTCTTGTATAACGCCAAGTTTTCTCATTTGCTTAACTTCACTTGGTTGAATCCAATTAGTGCAATCGTACACGTCTTCCATATCATCATTTTCAAGGAAGACTATCTTTTGATACTTTCCGTCAATAAACCAACAAGTATTATTCGTTACGTTCATTCTACCCTTGTGTGGAAAAACTTCCCAGTCAACGTAGTCTTTAACGACATCTTTATTACCATAAAGACAGGTAAACGCCACTTCAGAGTCAAATGTTACTAAAGAAAATTCCTTAAAACTCTCTTTTACCTCAACAAATTTGCTTTTATCTAAAAAATTGCTCCCAAGAGCGTCTGAAGATAAAGAAAGGTGAATAAGCGCGTTTTTAATAAACTCATCTTTATCTAAATTTTTTTCAAGAACGAAATAGTCCGTGTGTTTCACAAAGGTTTCCTCCAAATAAAAAGTTATCTAAAGTATACTAGATAAATTGTCTAGCGTCAAGACATTTTGTCTAGTTTTGCATAAAATAATTAATGTATGGATGCAAAATTTTGTAAAAACTTAAGATCGGCAAGAAAAGAGTGCTTTTTAACTCAAAAAGAAATTGCTATAAAACTTAACGTTGTTGAAAGTTGTTATGCAAACTGGGAGCAGGGTAGAACTGAGCCTAATATTGGAATGATCCGAAAGCTTAGCGAAATATTTAACGTTAGCGTTGAAGAGTTAATCAATGGTGATTTATAGTAACCGTTTGTTTTGAAATTGCACAAAGTTGAACTCAACCCATAAAATAAAAACGCAAAGAACGAATTTTTTAACTAAACTAAAAACTAACCCCCGACGTTATCGTCGGGGGTTTTAATTTGTAAATTAAAGTTTAATTACTTCTTGTCCGCCCATGAACGGTCTTAATACTTCGGGAACGGTGATTGATCCGTCAGCGTTTTGATATTGTTCAACGAGTGCGGGGAAAACTCTTGACGTTGCTAAACCTGAACCGTTAAGCGTGTGAACGAAACAAGGTTTGCCAGTTTCTTTGTTTCTATATCTCGTGTTGTTTCTTCTCGCTTGATAATCTCTCGCGTTAGAAACTGAAGATACTTCCTTAAATATTCCCATTGATGGAATCCAAACTTCAACGTCGTAAGTTCTTGCCATTGATGCAGAACAGTCACCAGCGGCAAGTTTAGAAAGCCTAAAGTGAAGCCCTAATTTATCCATAAGTGAACAAGCCTTGTTAACGAGTTCTTCAAACGCGGCGTCGCTTTGTTCGGGAGTAGTGTATTGCACCATTTCAACTTTATTAAATTGGTGACCTCTTATCATACCGCGCTCTTCTGAACGAGCAGAGCCTGCCTCTTTACGATAACAAGGAGTGTAGGCAAAGAGTTTGAACGGAAGTTTTGCTTCGTCAACTATTTCGCCTGCGTAAAGGTTAACGAGCGCAGTTTCAGCAGTTGGGAGCATAAATCTATTCTTCTTTCTATCTTCGTCAACGTCAAGCCAATAAACTTCATCAGAGAATTTGGGGAATTGACCTGCGCCGAAACCACAGTTATAAGAAAGTTGATGCGGGGGTAAAATAAATTCGTAACCGTCGCTTAAATGTTCAGAGATAAAGAAGTTAAGGAGAGCCCATTCAAGCCTAGCGCCGTCACCACGGTACGCCCAGAAACCGTTACCTGCAAGTTTAACGCCTCTTTCGTAATCGATAAGGCCGTTCTTTACGCAAAGGTCAACGTGGTTTTGAACGGGAAAGTTAAATTCAGGGAGTTTGCCGTAAACTTTAACGACTTCGTTTGCTTCCTTTTCGCCTGCAACCAAGTCGTCATCCGGCATATTGGGAAGGCAAGCAACAAAGTTGAAAATTTTATCTGCAACTTCGTTAATTTCAGCATCGCCTGCGGTAATTTTATCGCCGATAGCGCGCATTTCTGCGAAAATATTTTCTACGGGAAGACCTTGTTTTTTAAGTTTGGGAATTTCTGCCGAAACCCTGTTTCTTTCAGCTTTTAACGCTTCAATTTCTTTAAGCAAAGAACGCCTTTTCTCATCAAGAGCGATAACTTCACTAAAGTCAACGTCGTATCCCTTTTTCTTAAGAGATGCTTTAACGAGTTCGGGGTTTTCAATAATAAGTTTAATATCTATCATATTTCCACCTAATAAGTTTTGTTTTTAATAGTATATACCACTAAAACGATTTTTGCAAGCGTAATTTAGCCACAAAAAAATAAATGCGTTAAAATAATTGCGTTTTTTAGCGGGGTGTGTTAAAATAAATCTATAAATTAAACCGTTGCAATAAAGAGTAACTTATTCTAAGGCTAAAGAGAGTGGGGTTAGGTGAAAGCCCACGCCGTAAAAAAGTGAAAGTGCGTTTTGCAGTTAAGGGGGACTAATCATCCACGGGTAACGCCGTTATGCGTTTATGAGAAGTAATTAAGGTGGAACCACGTTATAGTTGCACGTCCTTAAGCGATTGCTTAAGGCGTTTTTTTATCCCTTATAAGCGTCGTTATACTTTGTTACTGCGACTTTTTACCACCTCGTTGACCGACAAGGTCTAACTTGGCGTTAAAAAATCTTGTGCCTCGTCTAACTCGCTTCTAAGGTCTAAAAATAGAGCGTTGAATAAACTTTGGGCTTTGAACTTCGATGACCGAGCAAGGTCTATTAGTAATCTTGCTTTGCAAGATTAGTTATATTTTGCTATCGCAAAGATATATTTTTGCTAAAGCAAAAGATAGATTATCCTGACGGATAGATATATTTTCGCTAACGCGAAAGTTGCGGATAAATTTTATTATATAAAAAATAAATTCCACAACTTTTTGACAAAGTCAAAAAATATAACTTGGCATAGCCAAATATAACTTGCCATAGGCAAATATATCTTTTTAACAGAGTTAAAAAATATAACTTAAAAATAAGGTTAGTATGAATAAAAAATTAAAGTTAGACATTGACGCCGCTATGAAAAACGACCCCGCGGCGAGAACGCGCTTTGAAGTGCGTTTTACATATTCGGGAATAAAAGCGCTTATAATGTATAGGCGAGCAAACTTTTTTTACCGCCACGGCTTAAAGTTTTTAGCGCGAGTTATTTCTCAAAGCGCAAAGAAAAAAACGGGGATTGAAATTCACCCCGCTGCAACTATCTTCCCCGGCGTGTTTATCGATCACGGCGCTGGTGTAGTTATAGGCGAAACGGCGGTGGTTGAAGAAGGCGTTGTTATTTACCAAGGCGTAACGCTTGGCGGTACGGGTAAGGATAAAGGTAAAAAACGCCACCCAACTATTAAAAAAGGCTCCGTTATTTCCGCAGGCGCTAAAGTGCTTGGCGGTATTACCGTTGGCGAATATTGTAAAATTGGCGCAAGTAGCGTTGTACTCCAAGACGTTCCGCCATACTCAACCGTAGTTGGAATACCCGGGAAAGTTATTAAAATGAACGGGGTTAGGGTGGAGCAAGACTTGGAACAAGACAAGCGCGACCCTGTTTTAGAAGAAATCAACTTATTAAAACAAAAAATTGAAGAACTTGAAAAAAGGATAGAAAAATAATGAAACTTTACAATACTTTAACAAGAAAAAAAGAAGATTTTACCACTTTAGATAATTCAAATACCGTAAGAATGTATTCTTGCGGTCCTACCGTATATAACTACGCGCACATAGGTAATTTGCGCACATACGTTTTTATGGATTTACTCAGGAGAGTTCTCCGTTACGAAGGTTTTGACGTTAAGGGCGTTATGAATATAACTGACGTTGGCCACCTTACCGACGACGGTGATAACGGTGAAGATAAAATGGCAAAAACTGCTCGCGAGCAAAAGAAAGACCCGTGGCAAATTGCTAAATATTATACCGATATTTTTATGAAGGACTTTGGTAGGCTTAATATCGGCGTTCCCGAAATCGTATGTAAAGCAACCGATTATATAGGCGAAATGATTGAATACGTTGAAGGGCTTGTTGAAAACGGCTACGGCTATGAAACTGACGACGGTATTTATTACGATATTTCAAAGTTCAAAGATTACGGTCAATTATCTGGAAACACGCTTGAAGACCTTAAAGCAGGCGCCCGTATTGAAGTAAACGACGGTAAGCGCAATCCTTACGACTTTGCTATTTGGAAAAAAGCGCCCAAAGAACACATTATGCAATGGCCTAGCCCTTGGGGGCAAGGATATCCCGGTTGGCATATTGAGTGTTCAACGATGTCAAGAATTCACCTTGGCGACGTGTTCGATATTCACACGGGTGGCGTTGACCATATCCCCATTCACCACGAAAATGAAATTGCTCAAAGTGAAGGTTTAACGGGTAAAAACCCTGCAAGATTCTGGATTCACGGCGACTTTATGCAAGTGGACGGCGGTAAAATGAGCAAATCTCTCGGCAACACCTATACTATCGACCAACTCATTGAAAAAGGTTATTCGCCGATGATATTTAGATTTTTCTGCTTAAACGCTCACTACCGCAAAAAACTCAACTTTACTTTTGAGGGTATGGACGGGGCTAAAGTTTCTTACGAAAGGCTTTGCGCGTCATTATTAAAACACAAAAATTCCGACGCTAAAACGGATGCAAGCGTTCTTGAAAAATACAAAAAAGAATTTGCTGAAGACGTTTCAGACGATCTTAACGTTCCGTCAGCGCTTGGCGTTCTCTTTACTATGCTTAAAGAGCCTGCGTCAAAAGACATTTACGATTTAGCGCTTGATTTTGATAGGGTGTTTGGTTTAAGCCTTGATAAAATTGAAGAGAAAAAGGAACAAGACATCCCTGCCGAAATTATTGAAAAAGCTGAACTTATGCAAAAGGCAAGAGCGGAAAAGAATTGGCCCGTTGCCGATGCTTTAAGAGCGGAAATTGGCGAACTTGGGTTTATTGTTAAAAATACCAAAGAAGGTTACGAAATCTCCCCAAAAGCGTGAAAAACTTCGTTATGCTTTGTTCTTTGCGTTTTGTGAAATTTCTACGACCAACAAGGTCGCTCCCTTCCTCAAAACGCAAACGCCTCGTCTAACTCGCTTTTGACGCTTTTAACAATTGTGAAAAACTTCGTTAAAAAAATATAATTAAAAAGCACGCTAACTGCGTGCTTTTTTTAATCTATTATATATTTTTGTGGGGTTAAAACTCCCTTTATCTCTTCTATAAGTTTTCCGCCGTGAAATTCAATGATTTTTCTCGACGCTATATTTTCTTTATAGCAACAAATCACTATTTTATCGTTGGGGTTTAACTTTCTAAACTCCTTAATCGCAAGTGAAAGGGCAAGTTTTCCATAGCCTTTTCCACGGCAATTAGAACTTATCGAATAACCTATATTGCCTTCAAAATCTTTATCGAGCCTTTCGCTTAGAAAGGGGCGAATATTTACTGCGCCAACGATACTATTCGTATCTTTTTCCACCAAAACGTATTGATAAAAAGGCGTTTCCTTTTGAAAGTAGTTGGTAAAGGGAATTTGCTCCTTTTCCTTATAGTATTCAAGCAGATTATCAAAGTCAAGCCCGTCTAAAAACTCAACGCCTTTGAGCGCTCCGCTTGTTTTCACAAGTTCTTCAAGGTAAGTTGAAAATTGTTTTTTATCGTTACTTTCAACCTTTCTTAAAACTAAATTTTCCATATCTCATTTACCTTTTGAAATCTTATAAATAGCTTTCAAAGTAAGTAGCCACTCGATAGTTTTTTCAGGAGAATCGGGGCAAATTCTATAAGTGTCGTTCTCGTCTTGAATTTCAAAACATTTACCCGGAGTAGACGGAAGAATAGGCGTGGTAATTGCCGAAATTTCTTTATAAAAAGCCCTGTGATAAATATTGCCGTCTAAAGTAAACTTATCTTTATCAAGAGTTACTATCGCCCTGCCAACAAGTTCAAATTTACGCTTTTTATCGTAAATTTTATAAATATCCGCCCCGGTTGAAATGCTAAAGTTTGGCGTTGATTTTACTTTTTCGTAAACGCTTTTTTCGATAAATCTATGCCAGTCACTAACCAGGCTAAACACAAGCGGTTTTGCTCCGTTTGAACTCAAAATACCCATTTCGTTACTCTTTACTGAGTATCCACAAGAAGAGCAAACGAGCTCGTTTGAATTTTTAACTTTTATAGAGTATTCTTCATTGCAGAACGGGCATTTATATAAAACGTTTTCAATGCCTTCAAGGTTATCCCCACGCTTATAGCGAACTTGGTCGATAAGGTTGTTTTTGTACGCATCGAAATAAAGGTGAGAAGTTATAAGTTGCCCAGCGTGTTCCACGCTTAATTCCATAAGTTCTTCACGGCTTGCAAGTTTGTAAATTTCAACCGAAGAACGACCTTTTCTCATAACCTTTGACCACTTGGGTTTACAAAGGTAAGTTCCCCTAAATTTTGCAACGTAAACGTCAGCATCAAACCACTTAAGCGTTTTAGCCGTAGCGTCTGGAATAGGGGTTGACGCTCCGCCTTCCGGCATAATTCCCGCAGGGAATAAAACCAAAGTCTTACCATCGTCGAGCACCGCTTTCATTTTGCGCATGTCAACGATCGTCGTTTGAAATTGATTCTTTTCAATAACGCCGGCTTTTATTATCAAATTTTTAATAGGCATAGTCCTAAGCATAGTTTTGCTCATTACTATATGCGCAGAACCCTTGAGATACGCTAAAATTCCCATAAAATCGTAGAACGATTCATGGTTGCAAATAACCACCTTTTTTCGCCCGTCGTTTGGTAAATATTCGCTCTTTATTAGGTTGAGATTGAGCACGAATTTACTATAAACTTTCGCGCAAATTTTAGCAACGCCGTAAACGAAAGGGTTTATTTTGTTGTAAGGTCTTGGTTTTTTCATATTATAAATTATAATTTAATTTCAAAAAATAGTCAAACAATGTTATAAAAAACATAAGATTTTGCACACGTGCATAAAAATTTGCAATAAACAAGCAAAATAATTTGAAAAAAGTAGTCAAAAACGGTGTAAAACGCTATGCGTTATAAAAAATATGTGATATAATAATATCAAGTTTGGCGGAAAGGGGTAGTTTGCGCCCTAAAACCGCTT
The DNA here is from genome assembly GCA_045651665.1 of Christensenellaceae bacterium. Classification (GTDB taxonomy): domain Bacteria; phylum Bacillota; class Clostridia; order Christensenellales; family Borkfalkiaceae; genus HGM11412. The sequence continues at coordinate 30,684 of JAZRSR010000012.1, read as the reverse complement.
TTGATTTTAGAAAACATTGTTAAAATTTTAACAAATAAATAAATGGAGAAAAGAATATGAAGAGAAAAATTACAATCATTGGCGCAGGTGCGGTAGGTTCATCAATAGGTTATCTTCTCGTAGCGCAAGGCACGGCTTCTGAAATCGTGTTTATCGACGTTAACAATGAAAAGGCTCTTGGCGAGGCGATGGATATTTATCAAGCAACCCCGTTCCTTAACCCTGCAATCGTAAAAGCAGGCACTTATGAAGACGCTAAAGGTTCTGATATTGTAATTATTACGTCAGGCGTTGCAAGAAAGCCTGGTCAAACGAGAATTGACCTTGCTCAAATTAACGTAAACATCTTAAAGAGCATTGCTCCGCAAATTTCTGCGGTTTGCCCTGATGCGTTATACGTTATAGTTGCTAACCCCGTTGACGTTTTAACTTACACTTTCCACAAGATTACGAATATTCCTTCAAACAGAATTATCGGTTCGGGTACTAGCCTTGATACCGCGCGTTTGAGAACAAGGCTTTCTGAAATTTACAAAGTATCTCCTTTCCAAGTAGACGCTGACGTTTTAGGTGAACACGGCGATACTTCTTTCGTTCCTTGGTCAAAGGTGAAAATCGCAGGCGTTAATATTGACGAGTATGCTGACGTTGTTACCGATCCTTCTATAAAGATTGAACCTTACGATAAAGAAGAAGTTGCAGAATACATTAGAAAGTCTGGCGGTATTATTATTTCAAGAAAGGGCGCAACCTACAACGGCGTTGCGGCAGCGGTAGCCTATATTTGCAAGTGCTTATATTCAGGTGTTGATACCGTAGTTTGCGTATCCGTTTTAATGAAAGGCGAATACGGAATTAACGACGTATGTATTAGTATTCCCGCAGTTTTAGGCATTGACGGTATTAAAACTACGTTAACTCCTACTTTAACTGAAGAAGAAGTTAAGAAGCTCGTAGCGTCTGGCGAGGCTATGAAAGCTGTAATTAATCAAATTAACCTCTTTTAATCCGTTATAAACTTCGCAATACTGCGTTACTGCTTCGTGTTTGAACTTCGATGACCAAAGAGGTCTATCTCATCTCAAACACTTTGCGAGCCTTGTCTTGCTTGTTTCTAACGGCTTAAAATACGAGCATTGAATAGGCTTGGCGTATAAACGGTGCAATACTGCGTTACTGCTTCGTGTTTGAACTTCGATGACCAAAGAGGTCTATCTCATCTCAAACACTTTGCGAGCCTTGTCTTGCTTGTTTCTAACGGCTTAAAATACGAGCATTGAATAAGCTTTCAGTTAAAATTTTTAATATAAAAAATAAAATCCACAACTTTTTGCCAAAGGCAAAAAATATAACTTTGCGACAGCAAAATATATCTTGTCAAAGACAAATATATCTTTTCGCAAAGCGAAAAATATAACTGCTTACTAAATTAAGCAATAGGAGAAACTATGGAATACCGTATTGAAAAAGATACAATGGGAGAAATGCAAGTTCCTGCCGATAGGTACTGGGCTGCTCAAACTCAAAGAAGTTATCAAAACTTCAAAATTGGCGGAGAAGTTATGCCGAGAGAAATTACTCACGCGTTCGGTATACTCAAAAAAGCTGCTGCTTACGCCAACCACCGTTTAGGTAAAATTGACGATGAAAAATTAAACGCTATCTCTAAAGCGTGTGATGAAGTTATTTCAGGCGAACTTAACGGCCATTTTCCGCTCGTAGTTTGGCAAACGGGTTCAGGCACTCAATCAAATATGAACGCTAACGAAGTTATTGCAAACCGCGGTAATGAAATCGCAGGTAAAAAACTTCTTCACCCGAACGACGATATTAATAAGAGCCAATCTAGTAACGATACTTTCCCAACTGCAATGCACATTGCGGCGGTTATCGCAATCGAAGATAAGTTATTCCCTGAAATAGACGCTTTAATAGAAGTGTTCAAGCGTTTAGAAAAGGAAAACGAAGGAATCGTTAAGAGTGGTAGAACTCACCTTCAAGACGCAGTTCCCGTAAGTTTCTCTCAAGAAATTAGCGGTTGGAGAAATATGCTTGAAAAAACTAAAGGCATGCTTGAACTTTCTCTCCCCGGTCTTAAAGAACTTGCGCTCGGCGGTACTGCCGTTGGTACGGGTCTTAACGCTCCCAAGGGTTTTGATACTGCGGTTGCGGAAGAAGTTTCTCGTTTAACGGGTAAAACTTTCAAGACTGCTGAAAATAAATTCCACGCGCTCACGGCTAAAGACGAACTCGTGTTTGCTCACGGCGCGTTAAAAGCGCTCGCTTGCGACCTTATGAAGATTGCAAACGACGTTAGATGGTTATCAAGTGGTCCTCGTTGTGGTCTTGGCGAAATCTTTATTCCTGAAAACGAACCGGGTTCTTCAATAATGCCTGGTAAAGTTAACCCGACTCAATGCGAATCGCTTACGATGGTAGCCGTTCAAGTAATGGGTAACGACGCTGCCGTTGGCTTTGCGTCTTCTCAAGGCAACTTTGAACTTAACGTGTTCATGCCTGTTATCATATATAATTTCTTACAATCGGCAAAATTGCTTGCAGACGGTATGCGTTCGTTCAACTTAAACTGCGCGTCTGGAATAAAGGCAAATAAAGAAAAGATGAAGTTTAACTTATACAATTCTTTAATGCTCGTAACCGCGCTCAATCCTTATATCGGATATGAAAACGCCGCTAAAACAGCAAAGCTCGCGCATAAAGAAAACATCAGCTTAAAAGAAGCGTGCGTATCGCTCGGTTTCTTAAGCGCTGAAGAATTTGACAAAGTGTTCAAGCCTGAACAAATGGTGTAATTATGAAATTTTGTTATTATCCGGGTTGTACCCTTAAAACTAAAGCAAAAGATTTAGACTTATACGGAAGAAAGTGCCTTGAAAAATTAGGCGTTGACTTTGAAGAAATCAAAGAGTGGCAATGTTGCGGTGCGGTTTACCCCGTTGCTCGTGATGAAGTTGCCACTAAACTTTCCGCCGTTAGAACTTTAGCAAGCGCAAAGGAAGAAGGCGGAAAACTTCTCACTCTTTGCTCTGCTTGCCACCACGTTTTGAAAAGAGTTAACGACGATATGAAAAACGACGATAATATTCGCTTAAAGGCAAATAATTATCTTGCGCTTTCTGAAGCGTACGCCGGCGAAACGGACGTTGTTCATTATCTTGAACTTTTAAGAGATTACGTTGGTTTTGATAAACTTAAAGAAGCGGTTGTTAACCCACTTAAAGGTCAAAAGATAGGCGCTTATTACGGATGCTTGCTTCTTCGTCCTTCCGCTACTTTAGCGTTTGATAATCCTGAAAATCCAACCATTATCGAAGACTTTATAACTGCAATCGGCGCAACGCCCGTTAAGTATGCGTTTAGAAACGAGTGCTGTGGCGCGTACGTTTCCGCAACTAATAAAGAAATTGCCGTTAAAAAGAGCAGTAAGGTAATGGGTTCTGCAAAGAACGCTGGCGCTGAAAAGGTAGTTACCGCGTGCCCGCTTTGTATGTATAACCTTACTGAAAACGGCGGTAGTGACGTTCCCGTATATTATTTTACGGAACTTCTTGCCGAAGCGCTTGGCGTAAAGGAGTAAGATATGGAAAAGTTAGAACAAGTTAAACTTATAAAAGAAAGAAGTGGAACGGACGTTAGAAAATGTATGAAATGCGGTAAATGTTCGGGTAGATGCCCTGCGTATGCCGATATGGATATTAAGCCACATCAGTTCGTAACTTATATAGAAAAAGGCGAAATTGACAAACTTTTGAACAGTAAATCTCTCTACACTTGCTTAAGTTGTTTTGCTTGCGTAGAAAGATGTCCGCGTGGCGTAGCCCCCGCGAACGTTATAGAAGCCGTTCGCCAAGAAGTTATCAGAGAACAGGGCGGAAATAAGATTGCTGCTGAAACCGTTCCTCAAATGATTGACGAAACTATCCCACAACAACTTCTCGTAAGTATGTTCAGAAAATTAAACAAGTAATCAAGGGAGTAAACGATGCAAAAGATTGGTGTATTTGTATGTTGGTGCGGTAGCAATATCGCAGCGACGGTTGACGTAAAGAAAGTTGCCGACGTTTTAAGGTTAGAGCCTGGCGTAGTTATTTCTGAAACTTATCAATATATGTGTTCGGAAAACGGCCAAGCGCTTATTCGTAACGCAATCAAAGAACACGGGTTAAACGGCGTAGTAGTATGTTCTTGTTCTCCAAGAATGCACGAAGCAACTTTCAGAAAAACTTGTGAAAGCGCAGGTCTTAACCCCTATATGGTTGAAATTGCAAACATAAGGGAACAATGTTCTTGGATACATAAGGATATTGATGAAGCGACTGAAAAGGCTATCGTTTTAGGTAGAAGCGCTATCGCTAAACTTAAACTTAACGCTCCGCTTACCGCTGGCGAAAGCGCGGTAATTAAAAGAGCGCTCGTTATCGGCGGTGGTATTGCTGGTATTCAATCAGCGTTAGACATTGCCGAAGCAGGTTACGAAGTTGATATCGTTGAAACTTCTCCAACTATCGGCGGTAACATGGCTAAACTCGATAAAACGTTCCCCACGCTCGACTGTGCGGCTTGTATTTTAACGCCGAAGATGGTTGATTGCGCTCAAAACGAAAAAATCGACATTATGACTTTTAGTGAAATCGAATCGGTAAAAGGTTTCGTTGGTAACTTCAAAGTTGCAATTAGAAGAAAAGCAAGATTCGTTGATGAAAAGAAGTGTACGGGTTGTGGCGTATGTATGCAAAAATGTCCTTCAAAGAAAGGTCTTAACGACTTTAATATGGGACTTAACAAACGCCCCGCTATTTATATTCCGTTCGCTCAAGCAATTCCTAACGTTGCTATTATCGACCCCGAACAATGCTTAAAACTTAAAAACGGTAAGTGTGGTCTTTGCGCTATGAACTGTCAAGTAAACGCAATCGACTATACTCAAAAAGACGAAATTATCGAAAGAGAATACGGCGCAATCGTAGTTGCTACCGGTTATAAACCTATTTCTCTTGAAAACTTTAACGAATTTGGATATTCAAGCTATCCCGACGTTGTAACTTCACTTGAACTTGAAAGACTTATGAACGCCGCAGGTCCTACGGACGGTCACTTAGTTCGTCCTTCCGACCATAAAGAACCTAAGGTTATCACCTTTATTCAATGCGTTGGTTCAAGAGATACGTCAGGTTGCGGAAAGCCGTACTGCAGTAAGATTTGCTGTATGTATACTGCTAAACACGCAATGCTTATTCGTGAAAAATATCCTAACACCGAAGTTCACGTATTCTATATAGACGTGAGAACTCCGGGTAAGAACTACGACGAGTTCTTTAGAAGAGCAGTTGAACAATACGGCGTTGACTATATCAAGGGTATGGTTGGCAAGGTTTACGAAGAAAACGGCAAACTTATGGTTCAAGGCTCTGACCTTATAAACGATGAACAAGTAGTAATTCCTTCAGATTTAGTAGTACTTGCTGCGGCAATTGAACCTAACCCGTCGGTTAGAAATATTGCAACTATGGTTACTGCAAGCATTGATACCAACAACTTCCTTACCGAAGCGCACGCAAAACTTCGTCCGGTAGAAAGCCCGACGGCGGGCATCTTCTTATCAGGCGTGTGCCAAGGGCCGAAAGATATTCCTGAAACGGGATCTCAAGCGAGCGCTTGCGCTGCAAAAGTAGTTGGTCTTCTTAGCAAAGATAAACTTAAGTGTAACGCTTGCGTTTCTCACTCTGATGAAATGCTTTGTACGGGCTGTTCGGTTTGCGCGAACGTTTGTCCTTACGGCGCAATCACTTACGTTGATAAAGAATTTAGACTCGGCGGTGGTAAAACCGAAACGAGAAGAGTTGCTCAAGTTAACGAAGCAGTATGTCAAGGCTGTGGTGCTTGTACGGTTGCTTGTCCGTCCGGCGCAATGGATCTTAAGGGATTTAGCAACAAGCAAATTATGGCGGAGGTAGACGCGATATGCAAGAGATAAATCAAACGAAAAAACCTTTAATCGTTGCATTTTGCTGTAACTGGTGTAGTTACGCAGGCGCGGATTTAGCAGGTTCTTCAAGGCTTTCTTACCCTGCCGAAGTAAAAATTATAAGAGTACCTTGCTCTTGTAGAGTAAACCCAATGTTTGTATTAAAGGCTTTCCAAAGGGGAGCGGACGGTGTAATTTTATGCGGTTGCCACCCGGGAGATTGCCACTATACTACTGGTAACTATTACACAAGAAGAAGAATGAGTTTATTATTCAGTATGCTCGACTATCTTGGTATTGAAAGAGAAAGAACTCGCGTTGAGTGGGTTTCGGCGGCGGAAGGCGCAAAATTCTCTGCCGTTATGAACGACTTTGCTAGCAAGGTTGCTTCTCTTGGAGAAAATAAACGCTTGGAGGATTTAAGATGCAAAGAATAGAATCTATGATGATTGAAAAAGCAAAAGCACTTTTATCTTCTGGTGAAGTAAATAGAGTTCTCGGCTGGAAGAAAGGCGAATTAGGTTTCGACGTTGAACCTTGCGTATTCGTTTCAGAAGACGCTCTTAAAGATTTTGTTTACAATGCTTTTTGCGGAGCAAACCTTTCTAAATACTTGGTTGCTGAAACTAAGAAAGAAGGCAAGATTTTAGTTTTCTTAAAACCTTGCGATAGTTACAGTTTTAATCAGCTTATCAAAGAACACAGAATTAATAAAGAAAACGTTTACACGGTAGGCGTTGAGTGTCAAGGTAAAGTTGATAATTCTAAACTTAAAGACAACGGCATTGAAATTGTTGACGGCGTTGTTGAAACGGTTGAGGACGTTATTATTAAGGCAAACGGTAAAGACAATAAGTTTACTAAAGACGAAATAGTATTAGGTAAATGTTCAGTTTGCGAAAAGAAACTCCTTTCTTATGACGAAGTGATTTCAATTAACGAAAAGAGAACTCCTTCTATCGACCGTTTTGAAATGGTTAAGAAGTTAGAGGCAATGACTGCAGATGAAAGATACGCGTTCTGGAAAGATCAACTTTCAAACTGTATTCGTTGCAACGCTTGTAGAAACGTTTGCCCTGCTTGTACTTGTACTAAATGCGTTTTCGATAACGATAATTCGGGTATAGCAAGCAAAGCAAATAGCGATAGCTTTGAAGAAAAGATGTTCCACATTATTAGAGCGTTCCACGTTGCAGGTAGATGTACCGACTGTGGCGAATGTTCAAGAGTTTGCCCGCAACATATTCCCCTTCATCTTCTTAACAGAAAGTTTATTAGCGATATCAATAGGCTTTATGGCGAATATCAAGCAGGTGAAGACACCGAGTCTAAAGGTCCGCTCACTAACTTTACAAAAGGCGATGCAGAGCCAAGCGAAGTTTTCGGAGGTAATAACTGATGAAAAAGATAGCAATTAAAAATTTAGACTTATTATATAAGGAAATAGCGAGCGCTCAAGAACTTTATCTTCCGGTTAAAGTTGCAGGCGCAACAAACTTCAAAAAGTTTGAAGACGGAGTGGACGTTGATATTAAATCTCTCCAAACCGTAAAATCAGCAAAAGATTTATTCTTCCCTCAATCTGAAGATATGATGGAGTTTAAGACTTCTGGTAAAAACATTGAAATCAAAGACGCAAGAAAGCAAGCGGTACCTTTCGTACTCTTTGGTGTTCGCGGTTGTGATTTTAAGAGTTTTGAAGTTTTAGATAAAGTTTTCCTTGCTGAACCCGTTGACACTATGTATAAGGCAAAAAGAGATGCGGTTACCGTAATTACTCTTGCTTGTAACAATCCTGAAAGTTCTTGTTTCTGTAAGGTGTTCGGCGTAGATGCGTCAAACCCCAAGGGTGATATTCAAGCAACCATCGCAAATGAAGAAATGTTCTTTGACGCGCTTACTGAAAAGGGTAGTGAATTGCTTTCTAAACTTGCTTGCCTTGAAAACGCTGATAGTAAAAAGGTGGAAGAAGAAAAGGCTGAAATCGTTAAGAAGATAGACGCCCTTCCCTTTGTAAATCTCGACCTTTCAGATTTCAAGGGCGAAAACCTTATGAAACTTTTTGATAGACCTGAATGGGAAGAACTCTCTAAAGCTTGTTTAGGTTGTGGAACTTGTACTTTCGTATGTCCTACTTGCCAATGTTTTGATATTAGAGATTTCGAAACTAACGCAGGCGTAAAGAGATTTAGATGTTGGGATTCTTGTATGTATTCCGACTTTACAAAGATGGCGGCGGAAAATCCTAGAAAAAATCAAATGCAACGCTACCGTCAAAGATTTATGCACAAACTTTGCTACTTCCCGTCTAATAACGATGGAGAATACGGTTGCGTAGGTTGCGGAAGATGCGTTAAAAAATGCCCGCAATCACTCAATATCGTAAAAGTAATTAAGAAAATCGGAGGTAAAATCAATGACTAACGAAGCGCTTATTCCCGTAATCGGCGTCATAACCGATATTAGAAGAGATACCCCCGACGTAAAGACTTTTAGAGTAGTTACTCCCGATGGCAAGAAGGCGTTTGAACATATGCCCGGTCAATGCGCTATGCTTTCTATCCCCGGCGTAGGCGAAGCGATGTTCTCTATAACTTCTTCTCCAACGAACACGGAATTTATGGAATTTTCTATAAAGAAATGCGGTTGCGTAACTTCTTGGCTTCACCAAGCTGAAGTAGGCCAACAAATCACTATTCGCGGACCTTATGGTAACGGATTCCCCGTAACTAAAGATTTCAAGGGTAAAAACTTACTCTTTATCGCAGGTGGTATCGGTCTTGCTCCACTTCGTTCGGTAATCAACTACGTTAGAGCGCATAGAGCAGATTACGGCACGGTTGATATCGTATACGGTTCTCGTTCAATGGACGACTTGGTTGACTTTAAGGAAATTCAAGAAGAGTGGGTAAACGAAAAAGACTTTAACGTATATCTTACTATCGACCGCCCGCAAGACGGTTGGGACGGCCACGTTGGTTTCGTACCTGCGTACGTTAAAGAAGTTAATATCCCAACGGATAGAACGGCAGTACCTTGCGGTCCGCCGATAATGATTAAGTTCACGCTTCAAGGCCTTTTAGAACTTGGATTTGAAAAAACTCAAGTATTTACTACGCTTGAATTTAGAATGAAATGCGGTATTGGTAAATGCGGTCGTTGTAACGTAGGCAATCAATACATTTGTAAAGACGGTCCTGTATTCCGTATGGACCAACTCGAAGAACTTCCTTCGGAATACTAATAAATGGAGAAAACTATTATGGAAAAAATGGTAAACGTTTACTTTTTTGGTAAAAAATACGAAGTACCCCAAAGCCTTACTATTATGAAGGCTATGGAATACGCTGGTTACGAGCTTGTTCGCGGTTGCGGTTGCCGTAACGGTTTCTGTGGCGCGTGCGCAACTTTATATAGAATTAAGGGTAAAACCGAACTCAAAACTTGCCTTGCTTGTCAACAACAAGTTGAAGAAGGTATGTACGTAGCAACTCTTCCTTTCTTCCCTCTCGTAAAGCAAGTTTACGATATTCAAAAGGTTAAACCTACTGAACAAATTATGATGCAACTCTATCCTGAAATTTATAGTTGTATCGGTTGTAACGCTTGTACTAAAGCTTGCCCGCAAGAACTTAAAACTATGCAATACATAGCATACGCTCAACGCGGTGAATACGCTAAGTGCGCTGAAGAATCTTTCGACTGTATTATGTGTGGTCTTTGTTCTTCAAGATGCCCTGCCGGCATTTCTCATCCGCAAGTTGCAATTCTTGCTCGCCGTCTTTACGGTAAATATATTGCTCCTGAGTGCGCTCACCTTCTTGAAAGAGTTCAAGAAATCAACGAAGGCAAGCACGACGATAGCATGGCAGACATTATGAATAAGCCTCTCGATGAGCAAAAAGCGCTCTACAATACGAGAGATATCGAAAAGTAAGGAGGGGAAAAAGATGTATCAATATACTCAAGAACAACTTGATTCAATGAAAAAAGTAGAAGCGTCAAGAAGCGAAAGACTTGCTAATCTTCACGCTAGATTGACTGCTGAAGAAAAAGAAGCAGTTCTTAAACAATTCCACCCCGACTATATCGAAGGCGCTTACGAAACATTAAAAGTAGGCCCCAATAAAGGCGAAAAGGTTCTTCACGAACTTGCAGACCTTTTACAAGGCAAGTCAAGACTTGAACCTAAGAAAATCGACCTTAAAAACCCCGATTTTGACGTTGACGTTTTAGTTATTGGTGGCGGTGGCGCAGGTTCTTCTGCCGCAATTACCGCTCACGCTAACGGCGCAAACGTTATGATCGTTACAAAACTTAGAATAGGCGATGCTAACTCAATGATGGCAGAAGGCGGTATTCAAGCGGCTGATAAGCCTAACGATAGCCCTGCTCAACACTATCTTGACGCGTTCGGTGGCGGTCACTTCGCTGCTAAGCCTTGCCTTTTAGAAAAACTCGTTAAGGAAGCGCCCGACGCTATCCGTTGGCTTTCTGATCTCGGCGTAATGTTCGATAAGACTGCTGACGGCGAGATGGTTACCACTCACGGTGGCGGTACTTCAAGAAAGAGAATGCACGCTTGTAAAGACTATTCTGGCGCTGAAATCATGAGAACTCTTCGTGATGAAGTATTAAACAGAGGTATTCCCGTAGTTGACTTTACCGCAGCGATTGAAATTATCAAAGATAATGAAGGTAAGGCAGCAGGCGCAGTTCTTCAAAATATGGAAACTGGCGAAATCTTAGTTGCTAAAGCAAAAACCGTTATTATCGCAACCGGTGGCGCAGGAAGACTTCACTATCAAGGATTCCCAACTTCTAACCACTACGGCGCAACGGCTGACGGTTTAGTTCTTGCTTACCGCGCAGGCGCAAAACTCTTATACGCTGATACTTTACAATATCACCCGACTGGCGCTGCTGAACCCACTCAAATTTACGGTGCGCTCGTTACTGAAAAAGTTCGTTCACTCGGCGCGCAACTCGTTAATAAAGACGGTGAAGCGTTCGTATATTCGCTTGAAACTCGTGACGTTACTGCATCTACTATCATTAGAGAATGTAAAGGTCGTGGTAACGGCGTTAAGACTACCGACGGCGAAGGCGTATGGCTTGATACTCCGATGATTGAAATTATCGGTGGCGAAGGCACTATCGAAAAGAGAATCCCCGCAATGATGAGAATGTTTGGTAAATACGGCATTGATATTAGAAAAGAACCTATCCTTATTTATCCTACGCTTCACTATCAAAACGGCGGTATCGACATTGACGCTGATGGTCAAACTACGCTCGTTGAAAACTTATACGTAGCAGGCGAAGCGGTAGGGGGTATCCACGGTAGAAACAGACTTATGGGTAACTCACTCCTTGATATTATCGTATTCGGTAGAAACGCTGGTAAGTACGCAAGTGAAAAGTGCAAGTCTGTAAAAGTTGGCAAACTTACCTTATCTCACGTTAACGACTTTAACAAAGAACTTAAAGAAGCAGGCGTAAATACTGGTAAAGTATCTCCACAACTTCTTCCTTCTTATAAAAGAGGAGATATGTAATCAATAATTTTAGCGTTTGGCGAGTTTCGCCAAACGCTAAACTAATGTAATATTACTTGGAGAATAATTTATTATGGAAAATCAAAACAAAAAGAGCCTTAAATGGCTTTGGATTGGCATTGCGATAGTCGCTTTAGTAGCACTCGTTGCTTGGTGTGCGGTTAATGCAATTATCAACCCCAAATCAGCAGGTGGCGTAGTTATAAAAGAGGGTGCTGTTAACGTATTCAACTTTTCAACTACTTTCGTTCTTTTCGTAACAGCGTTCTTAATTATAGCGCTTGGTTACTTACTCGGTGGTATTGATATTAAAGGTGTAACTTTAGGTACTGCAGGCGTTTTCTTAGTTGCAATACTCTTTGGTTTCTTATGTACTATCGTTCCCGAAAACGTACCGCTTCTTAACGCTTTCTTTATTAAAGATACTTCGCATACCGTTGTAAAATATCTTTCTAGCCCGCTTCAAAACATCGGTCTTATTTTATTCGTAGGCTCGGTTGGTTTTATTGCTGGTCCTAACTTCTTTAAGGATTTAGCAAGAAACTTCAAAACTTATATCGTTTTAGGTATCGTTATCATTTTATCGGGAACTGCAGTTGCCGTTATTTGCACTCTCTTAACTCCCGAATACGGCCCTGAATTTTGGTCTGGCGTACTTTCAGGCGCTCTCACTTCAACCCCAGGTTTCTCTGCTGCGGTTGATGCGTCTGATCCTGCATTAAAATCAATTATCACGTTAGGCCACGCTTTAGCGTATCCGTTCGGTGTTGTAGGCGTTGTATTATTCGTTCAACTTATGCCTAAATTCTTAAAAACGGATATGGAAAAAGAAAGAGAACTCTTAAAAATCGGCGCTGTAGAACACGCAAGAGATTATTCAAAATACTTCAAGTGCGAACCGTTTGGTTTTATGCCTTTTGGTTTAGCCGTTATTTGCGGTTTGCTTTTAGGTTCTATCACTATTCCTCTTTCGGGCGCAGGCTATAACGGCCCTTGTTTCTCACTTGGAACTACGGGTGGCGTACTTATTATGTGTTTAGTATTCGGTCATCTTGGGCATATTGGCAAACTTTCATTAGAAGTTACTGAACAAACAAAGAAAGTTCTTCGTGAATTTGGTTTAGCGCTCTTCTTGCTTGGCGCAGGTTTTGAAGGTGGCGTTGCTCTTGTTGAACAAATCAGAGCGTTTGGTGGAGCAATCGTTGCATGGGGCTTTATTGGTGGCGCTGTTATGACTATCGTTCCTATGCTTGCAGGCTTCTTTATTTCAAAGTACCTTATGAAACTTCCTCTCTTAAACGGTCTTGGTTCAATCACGGGCGGTATGACTTCTACTCCCGCTCTTGGAACTTTAATTCACGTTTCAAAGACTGAAGACGTAGCGTCTGCTTACGCATCAACTTATCCTATTGCGCTTGTACTTGTTGTACTTGCTTGTCAACTTATGATCACCCTCCTTTAATCCGTTATAAACGGCGCTATGCTTTGTTCTTTGTAGTTTTGCGAAATTCCTGCGACCAATAAGGTCGCTCCCTTCCGAAAACTACAAACGCCTTGCCTAGCTTGTTTCTAACGTCTTAAAGTAGAGCATTGAACAAACTTTGAATTGAATAAACAAATAAGTCGTTATTTCGGGCATTATGCGTCGTTTCTGTAAAGTCGTTGCACTTACGATGACCGAGCAAGGTCTATCGTAATCGCCCCGCCTTTACGAGCTTCGCCTAATATCCAAACTAACGCCTTAAAATATCGTTTTCAACTCAACTTTGAATTGAATAAACAAATAAAACCACAAGGAAATAAAATTATGTTTTTTGATAAACTTAAACAATTAGACAATGAAGTTTTCGCTTCTATTGATAGAGAACTTAAACGTCAACAACAAAACATTGAACTTATCGCTTCTGAAAATATCGTAAGTGAAGCAGTTTTACTTGCCGCAGGCACAGTTCTTACTAACAAGTACGCCGAAGGTTATCCCGGAAAGAGATATTACGGCGGTTGTGTGTACGTTGATGAAGTTGAAGAAATTGCAAGAGAACGCGCTAAAAAATTATTCGGCGCAGAACACGCTAACGTTCAACCCCATAGTGGTGCGAACGCAAACTTAGCGGTATTCTTTGCGCTTCTAAACCCAGGCGATACCGTTCTTTCTTTATCGCTTGCTAACGGTGGCCACTTATCTCACGGTTCACCCGTAAATATTTCAGGTAAATATTTTAACATAGTTCCTTACGAAGTGAGCCTTGACAAACAAGTTCTTGATTACGATAAAATTAGAGAACTTGCTATCACTCACAAACCCAAACTTATTTTAGCAGGCGCAAGCGCTTACGCTCGCGCAATCGACTTTAAGAAGTTTAGAGAAATTGCCGATGAAGTTGGCGCTTACTTAATGGTAGATATGGCGCACATTGCAGGGCTCGTTGCTGCTGGCGTACACGAAAACCCCGTTCCGTATGCAGACGTTGTTACAACAACTACGCACAAGACGTTACGCGGTCCCCGCGGTGGTATGATTTTATGTAAGGAACAATACGCAAAAGCCATTGATAAGGCGGTTTTCCCAGGAACTCAAGGTGGTCCGCTTATGCATATTATCGCTGCAAAAGCAGTTGCTCTTGGCGAAGCGTTAAAGCCGGAATTCAAGGAATATCAAATAAACGTTGCAAAGAACGCTAAGGCGCTTGCCGATGCGCTCGTTAAAAAGGGTTTCAAACTCGTTTCTGGCGGTACGGACAATCACCTTATGCTCGTTGACCTTATTGAAACGGGTATTACTGGTAAAGAACTTGAAAGAAGACTTGACGAAGTTCACATTACTCTTAACAAAAACTCAATTCCTAACGACCCGCAAAGTCCGTTTGTAACAAGCGGTGTAAGAATCGGTACTCCTGCCGTTACTTCTCGTGGGTTCGGCGTTGAAGAAATGGAAAAAATCGCAGGGTTTATCTACGACGTTACTTTCAATTTTGAAGAAAAGAAAGAACAAATCACTAAAGAAGTTATCGCCCTTTGTGAAAAATTCCCAATCTATAAAGATTAATAAAAACGACGGAATTTTCCGTCGTTTTTTGCATATCCAAATTTATTTATAAATAAATTTATTTTTAAGGGTTAAAAAGTTGCGTTTAAGTTTTTTAGGTGGTATTCTATTACTGACAACGAAACTAAAGAGGGAGTTATGAATAGTTTAACTAGGCGAATCAAGATTCGCGGATTAATGAAACAAGGTAAAATAGAAAAGGACTTTACTAAAGGCCCTCTTTTTAAGCAAATGTTATTGTTCTTCTTACCGCTTTTGCTTACAAACGTTTTGCAACTCGTTTTCAATACCGCAGATATTGCCGTTTTGGGTGCGCTTGTTGGTGATAACGCCGTTGCCGCCGTTGGTTCAACGAGTTCGCTTGTCAATCTTTTAACGGGATTCTTTATAGGTTTAGCAATTGGTGTAAACGTGCTTGTTTCACGCCATCTTGGCAATCACGATGAAGAAGGCTCAAAACGCGTTATCGGTATGAGCATACTTTTAAGCCTTATTTTCGGTATAATTTTAGTTTTTGTCGGTTGGTTCGGTTCAAGATTCTTTTTAACGCTTATGAAGTCGGATGAAAACGTTATTGACCTTTCAACCACTTATCTTCAAGTTTACTTTTTAGGTGTTCCGCTCGTAATGCTTTACAATTTCATGGCGGCAATTATGCGTGCAGCAGGCGATAGCAAGCGCCCACTTATCTATCTTATGATAGGCGGTGTTGTGAACGTTTGCTTAAACGTATTTTTCGTAGTCGTTTTGAAAATGACGGTTGAAGGCGTTGCTATTGCAACGGTAGTTGCTCAAGGCATTTCCGCAATGCTTTGCTTAATTCAACTTATAAGGGCTAAAGGCGCTGTTCAACTTAGAATAAAGTATATTCGCTTTTATAAAAAAGACCTTTTGGAAGTTTTAAGAATAGGCGTTCCGTCTGGGCTTCAAAGCGCGTTGTTCTCTTTTTCAAACGTAACTATTCAATCTTCAATCAATCAGTTTGGTAACGTTGTTATGGCAGGCGTTTCTTACGCTCAACAAATCGAAGCGTACGTTTACACGTCTATGAACGCCGTATCGGTTGCTATTATGACCTTTATTAGCCAAAACTACGGCGCAAAAAATAAAGAAAGAATTAAAAAGACGATTGTTTACGGTATCATTATAACTACTGTTGTAGGTATAATTTTAGGTGTTTCGGCTGTGTTAGTTTGCAAACCGTTAGTAGGATTGTTAGCGGAAAACAAAGAAGTTGTAGACATAGCGCTTATTCGTATGCTTTTAATAGGTTTACCGTATTTCTTATGCGGAATTATGGAAATAGCCACTTATGCTATGCGTGGGCTTGGCAAGAGTTTTACGGGCATGATAATCTCTCTCATAGGCGCGTGTATATTAAGAGTTATTTGGGTAGGCATTGTAAACGCTATCAGCCCAAACATAACGCTCATTTACCTTTCTTACCCTGTATCGTGGATTGTAACTGCCGCAGTAGGTTTTATAGTGCTTACTCCTATGATAAAAAAATTAGCGTTTGATAAGGAGTAATAGTAATGGCACACCACGAACATACGCACAAAGTAATAGTAAGGGGGGCTCGCGGTAAAATTGAAAGAGATTTTACCAAAGGTAATTTGTTCAGTCAAATTATTCTCTTTTCTATTCCCATAATACTCACTAACGTATTACAATTAGTGTTTAATACGGCTGACGTTGCCGTTTTAGGTTTATTGGTTAGCGATAGAGCGGTTGCCGCCGTTGGTTCAACGAGTGCGCTCGTAACCCTTTTTACCAATATGTTCGTTGGTATGTCGATAGGGGCAAACGTAGTCGTTTCTAAAAAATTAGGCTCTGGCGATGAACAAGGCGTAAAAAAAATAATCGGTATGAGTTTACCGCTCAGTTTGATTATAGGTGGCGTTCTTATACTTGTTGGGGTGTTTTTAGCTAGACCTATGCTTATTTTAATGAATTGTGACGAAGTTGTTCTCCCTATGGCAACCAAGTACGTTCAAATATATTTTACGGGTATGCCACTCGTAATGTTATATAACTTCTATTCGGCAATATTAAGGGCGGTGGGCGATAGTAAAAGTCCGCTTATCTATCTCGTATTAGGCGGTGTGCTCAACGTAGCGTTTAACGTATTGTTTATAGCCGTTGCTAAAATGGACGTTGAGGGCGTTGCTATTGCAACGGTAATTTCTCAAGGCGTTGCCGCCGTATTGTGTATCGTTCAATTAATGAGAGCAAAAGGCGTTGCTCGTTTTGAGTTTAAGTACGCTAAATTTTTCAAGAAAGAACTTCTTGATGTGTTTAGAATAGGTATTCCATCAGGAATCCAAAGTTCGCTTTTTGCAATAGCAAACGTATTTATACAATCTACGGTTAATTTGTTCGGCGAGTTTGCAATGGCGGGCGCGTCCTATTCAAGCCAGGTTGAAAACTACGTAAATACTGCTATGACGGGTGTTGCAACGGCGCTTATAACTATAGTTGGTCAAAACGTTGGCGCTAAAAACTATTCGAGAATGAAAAACGCTATAATCGTAGGCACGGTAATAAACTTTACTATGGGCTTGGTGTTTGGTTTAGGCGCGCTAATTATATTAAAACCAGTTATCGGTTTAATAACTAACGACCAAGTCGTTTTAGATTACGCTTATCAAAGATTTTTAGGTATAGGGCTTTTCTTATTCCTTTGCGGAACGATGAACGCTTTAAGTTATTCGTTAAGGGCGATAGGAAAAAGTTTAACTGCTATGTTTATCGCGGTATTTGCAGGCTGTATTTTCAGGATAGTGTATCTTAAAATCATATATGAGTTAACTAAAAACTTTACGCTTATATATTCAACTTTCCCGGTATCTTGGGTATTGACTATTGCGCTTTACTTAATTGCAATAATCCCCGCTATGAAAAAACTAAAAAAGAAATTTGAAGAAGAAAAAAAGGAACTCGATTGAGTTCCTTTTTTGTTAGTCTTCGTATTCAATATAAGCGTAAGGTTTTGTAAGAGTTAAAACTCCGCTGTTAAACGTTCCGTTAATAACCTTTTTAATCTTTACGTTAGAAAGCGTAAACTCTGATTTATTAGAAAAGTTTATTAACATTGCTTTAGTTTTGCCGTAGCGATAAACTGCAAGTTTAGCGTCGTTAAAATCAAGAGTGTTTTTTGTTTTAATTGTTTGTTTATAGAAAGTGTAAAGATTAGTGTTTTCTGGGTTAAAAGAGCCTGTATAAGCGTATTCGAGCGGAGCGTTTAAGAAGTAAACGTTACCTTTTCCAAATTGATTTTTTGAAAGAAGAACGCTTCCGTCTTCCGCGTAAATTTCAACCTTTGCGGTGGTGGGTTTAAGTTCAAGATTATAGTTAGATAAAATCTCACCGCCGTCAAATTTTTTAACGGTTGGCATTTCATTTCTACCTAAAACTTCAAGCCCCGTGACATTTTCAAATTTTCCTATATAGCCACCGTTATAAGTAATCAATAAATTTGCGCCGTTATCAACCTTTTCAATAAGAGCGTCGAGTAGGCGCTTGGGTATTCCGTTAATCTCACTAATGCAAGGAAGAATATAGTTATCTCTATCAGGTAGCGGTTGGTTTTCATAAATAAAGTCAACGGTTAAGCCTGCTTGAACGCCTAAAACGTAAGCGCCGTAAGCCGTTTTCCACTCGTCTTGCGAGTTTGTTAAAATAACGGTAGCGTCAACGTTGGGTTTATCTAAATCTCCCACCGCTTTTGTAAATTGTGAAAGTTCCTTCATCTTAAGGAGAGCAAGTTTAGGAGTTTTATTATCCTTTGCTATTCCTAAGTTTTGTTCTAAGGCAATAACGTCGTAAGGCGGAAAATCAAACTTGTCTTGATCAAATGCGCACCACCATAAAAATCCCGTGGTTCCCGATGCAAAACTCGTTGCGTACGCTTTTTCTAAATGTTCCGCTTCTTTTTCTTCGTTTACAATCATAGGTCCTAAAGAACCTGCTTCTTCAACCAAGCAAGGCTTTTTAGAAATGGACGCGTAGTACGAACTTTCTGCGCTAGCGTGTAAAACTGAACGCATAGCCGTTAACTCATCTTTAGAGCAGTACGGCGTGAAAAGAGGGTATGGGTGAGTGGTTTGAACGTCAGTATAATATCCAAGCGTTTGAAGTTTCCACTTGCCGTTAGCCGTTAATCCGTGCATGCCTGCGTAAAGCGGTCGAGTAGGGTCGGCTTTTTTAATCGTTGATGAAACTGCCGAGAGCCAAAGTTCGTTTAAGTTCTCGTCACTTTCAAGGCTCATTGCGTTACACTCGTTGCCGAGTTCCCAAGCAATAATTTGCTCGTAACCTTTAGTTTCGTTTATAAAATCTTTAATAAATCTGCACTCAAAATTTACCGCCTTTGCGTCTGTAATAGGGTTAAGGTGCGAGATTGCTCTAGGCATAAATTTTCTACCGCTCATCCAGCCCGTAATGAGAGCAACGATAACTTTCAAGTTGTGTTTCTTTGCTAAGTCTAATAGCGTCTTAAAGTTAGAAATTGCCGATAGAGAAAGTCCGCTATCAGGAAATTCGGTATACTCAACGGGTACGTCGTTTACTCGATAGGTGAAAGCCGTTGCAACGCAAACGTCTTCTATCGGTTGAAATACGTCCCACGAGGGAAAAACGCGGATAGTATCTATTCCAAAGGAAGATAAAAATTCAAAATCTTTATCAATTACTTGTTCATCAAAATTACGCCAAGTATAAAGCCCGGCGTTGCTTGCCCAGTAATTAACCCCTGTTAAAAATTTCATAAAAATCTCCTAATCGAATTTTACCTTTAGTTTAGTTTTGGTGTCGTTATCAACCCGAACTAGGTCGGAAATTTCAACGCCTATTATCAAATAAACAACGTTTCCCTTTGCTACAATGGGAATACTATCTCGTTGAGATAAAGGTATTTTTTTGTCTATAAAATATTCTTTAAGCTTCTTGGTGCCACCGCCGAATTTAGTAAAAACGTCCCCGTCACGGCGAGTTCGTATAACCGCGCCAGACGGAATTTTATCTTTATCAAACAAAAGGTAGGGTTTATCTAAATCACCGTCGGTTATAATAATTTTTTTGCCGTTAAACTCAAAGGCGTTTACCGAAAAGGGAAGTTCTTCACTAATAGAAACGGGGGAGTTTTTAGAGAAAATAACGTAATCGTATTCCCTTGTTGCAGTTATGTTTTTGGGTAAGGTTATAACTGCCCCGCTTTGAGAGTTTTTAAGGTTTTCAATACTTAAAACGTGTTGATATTCGTAATCTTTTTCAAGCCCCAAATCCTTAAGCGCCATAATCGAAGCGCGCCTAAAAAGAACTGTAGGAGTAGAGAGTTTAAGGTAGAAATCTTCCCCCTTTTTTTCAAGGCAAGTTTTTGTAAGTTCAGTTAAAAACTCGTCTTCTTCGCTTGCAATTTTTGAAAATCTAAAACTTGAATTTATCGCATCTGGAAAGCGTTCTAAAATTTTTGGAGTAAGTTCGTTTCTTATAAAATTCCTTGTAAAAGCCGAATCTAAATTCGTACTGTCATCAACAAATGAAAGGTTATTTTCTTCGATATATTCGCTAATTTTCTCTCTTGTTACCGAAAGTAAAGGGCGAATAATTTTTCCGTTCGTGCTTTTTATTGCGCTAGCGCCTGAAAGCCCTGAACCCCTAAAAATATTGAAAAGTAAAGTTTCAAAACAGTCGTTTTTATGATGTGCAGTTGCAATTTTATCGGCGTAGTTTTCGCTTAAAAGATTATCAAAAATCTGGTATCTTAAAAGCCTTGCGCCTTGCTCTAACGAAAGGTGGTTTTCTTCTGAAAAGCGAACGGCGTCAACCTTAAAAACTTTAAGTGGAACGGATAAATTTTCGCAAAGTTTTTTAACGAAACTTGCATC
Source organism: Christensenellaceae bacterium (assembly GCA_045651665.1). Classification (GTDB taxonomy): domain Bacteria; phylum Bacillota; class Clostridia; order Christensenellales; family Borkfalkiaceae; genus HGM11412. The sequence goes on along the minus strand of JAZRSR010000012.1, from coordinate 10,206 downwards.
TCGCTCGCTTTCTTTACCGCGAATAGAGTGGTCAACGTGCACGGCTTTAACGGTAAGGTTTAACTCGTTTTTTAGGCTCAACAAAATATGCAAAAGGCATACGCTATCCTTTCCACCTGAAATTGCAACGGCTATCGTTTCGCCGTGGCTAAGTAAAGTTTTGTCAATTAGTTTTTTCATACTTGAACATTTTGTCCATAACGTTCATCATAAAATCGTGGCTGAAAAATTTTGCCATAACTCTTAAGAGTTTAGCGTATTTTCCTGGAACGACGTAATTTTTCTTCGTTTTGTCAATAGTTTTATACGCAACCTTAACAACGAAATCAGATTGGTATAAAATATCAAATTTTTTGAGTTGTTCTTTTTCGCCTGCACGCCCAAAAAATTCTGTTTTAACCCAATACGGGCAAACGCATAAAACCTTAATTTTAGTCTTTTTAAGTTCGTGAGCAAGCGCGCGTGAGAAACTTAAAACCCCTGCTTTAGTCGCAGCGTAAACTGAAAGGTGGGGAACGGGCTCAAACGAACTCATTGAGCCAACTTGAATAATCTTTCCGCCTTCCTTTACGTATGGAAGAACGGTTTGAGTTATTAAAATGAGAGCTTTAAGATTAAGGTCGCACATACCTGCGTTAGAAACAAGGTCAGACTCGGTAAATTTTGCCATCTTGCCAAAACCGCTTGCGTTAACTAATAACTTAACGTCCGGCTTTTCGCTTTCTAATTTTTTAGAAAGGATTTCAACACTTTCTAAATTAGTTAAATCAAGGGCAAGTGGAACGATTTTAGCAGTAACTTCTTCCTGAAGGGCAATTAGCCTATCTTCACGGCGAGCGATGACCCAAATTTCATCTAAATTATATCTTTTATCCGCTTGAGTTACGAATTCTTTACCCATGCCCGACGAAGCGCCGGTAATAATAGCAATTTTCATATAATAACTCCTTTTTTAACATAATAACATAAAATAGCTATACTTTCAACCATTTTGTAATGTGTAAATTTTATATTTGACTATTTACAAGGCTCGTGTTTTGTGTTATACCAACAAAGTATAGAACGTTTTACTAAAAAGGAGCAAAAAAATGAAAACTTTCAAAAAAGTCATTTGTGTTTTAACGGCAGTTTTAATGATGAGTTTTACTGCCTGCACGCAAAGTGTTGAAGAATTTACTATTGAAGACGTTTATGCGTCAATAGTAGAACACGGATACGAAGGTACTCTTGAAGATTTTATTACGTCGCTTAAAAATAAAGTTGAAATTGACGGTTCTGTCAAGGGCGATAAAGGCGACAAAGGTGATAAAGGCGATAAGGGTGACAAAGGCGATAAAGGTGATAAAGGCGACAAGGGTGATAAGGGTGATACTCCCGTAATTACCATTAACGCAAACGGAAACTGGGTTGTTGACGGGGTTGACACTAACGTTTCTTCATACGGCAAGAGCCAAACCTTTACTATTACTTTCGATACGCTTGGCGGTCAAATGCCACAAGGCGCGCTTAACGTACAAAGTGTAAAACAACACTCATACGTATCTTCTTTACCCGTTCCAATTATACTGATAAAGAATTTTTAGGCTGGCATACTGGTTTTGGTCCTAACGATGGTCAAGTTACCGTAACAACGCCAATTGAAAGCGACTTAAAGCTTTACGCTAAATGGGATGCAATTGAAATAAAATATTATATTGGCGATACTTTACTTAAAACGAGTGCAACTTATCAAGGTAAGGTAGCAGAAACTTGTACTTTTGTTCCGGAAACTACAACGGCTAAGTTCTTAGGTTGGAAAGATGCAGAAGGAAACTTAGTAAATTTAGAAACCGCAAACTTTAGTAAAGACACTAATCTTTATGCTTACGTTGAAAACCAATATAAGTCAATGGCATTTTTCGGCGATAGTATAACTTACGGCGTAGCGCTCAATTACGCTTATTCTGAAAACTGTTACGTAAACAAGGTTAGTGAAATTTTAGGTTTAGAAGAATGTAAAAATAACGGTATAAGCAGTACTACTTTTTGTTTGAATAGTTTGAAGGGAGCGGTTTACGATCGTTTCAAATATGAAACTTACCTTACAAAAGCGGATGGCACGGCAGTTGACGTTGCGGTTATTATGGCAGGTGTAAACGACTTTAGTAATGCAGCGGTTAAAGACGGTGTTGCTTACTATTCGCTTGGCGAGTTTGGTTCAACTGACAAAGCAACTATATACGGTTCTGCAAGATATTTCTGCGAAAAGATTCTTGAATACAAGGCAAAGGCTAAGTTTAAGAACACTCGTTTTATTATCTGCACTCCGACAATAACTTCTTGGAACAACTCAATTTCAACAAAGAGAGTTTGGGATCAATCTAAAGAGAACGTTCACGGAATGACGCTCCGCCAAATTTGTAATGCAATTATTGAAACTTGTGATTATTACGGCGTAGAAGTTTTTGATATGAACTTAAAGAGCGGTATTTATTATCATAGTGAAACGGATAATACGGTAAACGTTTATTTTGGTGATGGTATTCACCCGAACGATGCAGGTCATTTACAAATTGCAAAAGTATTATCTAACTACTTAAAAACAACTTACAACGTATAAAAACAAAAAGAGTGGGCAACCACTCTTTTTTATTGGATAGAAAAAGTTAAACAAATACGCATCAACATAAAAACGACAAAAGATACGAGATTACGCAAATAATATTTTATTAAAGGAGCAAAAACAGTTGACAAAAAGCAATAAATTAAGTATATTAAATACACAAGATATCGCGGGATGGAGCAGTTTGGTAGCTCGTCGGGCTCATAACCCGAAGGTCGTGAGGTTCAAATCCCACTCCCGCAACCAAAACAAAAACGGATAGGTAAACTCCTATCCGTTTTTGTTTTTATTGGTTTAGGGGTGTGATTTTCACTACTCCTTGGGTTATGAGCACGGCGAGCGGTGCTCGTTGGGGAGTTTTTACGAGCGCGTCCTGTGGACGATGAAGCGAGCAAAAACTCGCGCAGTGGTCGAAAAAATAGAGGAAAAGCGTAAGCCCGATAAATTTTTTCGGGTTACCACAAGCTGGCGCGTAAGCGATAACCCGAAGGTCGTATTTTTATAGCCCGTGCCGACACTAGTCGGGCAAATTCCATCTCCTAGCGGAGGACGGCAACCCTTTTGTCACAAGTGACATTTCCCCTAGTAGGGGAATATCCCGCAACCATTAGTCGTCTAATTTGAACCACTAAAACGTGGCAAAAGTTAGACGGCTTTTTTGTTGTCATAAACATGTTGGCAAACGGAAAAACTGTGTTATATTATAAAAAAGCTTGGAAATAAAATTTTTTAACCAAATAAAATATAACATTATAGAGGAGGAAAGCATGGAAGAAAGAGAAGAAAGTTGGTTAATTGCTCCGGGATATTTATCTGATCAAGAGAAAATTGTTTGGGATGAAATAGTAGAAATATTACAGAAAAGAACGAGTTACAAAAAGACAATTGCCGATAAAGAGCTTTTAATTCAATACGTGCAGTTAAAAACTATGAGAGATAATGCATGGAAAGAATGGCAAGCAAATCCTGAAAAATACGTTAGAATAGTAACGGGAATTTGTAACGATGGAAAAACTCCAAAAATAGTCGTTAAAGAAAACGAACACTACAAAATATTACAAGATAGTAACAAACAATTAGAAAGGATTTTAACAGATTTGAGATTAACGCCAAAAGCAAGAAAACCGAAATGGATGTAAATATGGATGACTTAAAAATCGAATATATAGAAATAGAAAAATTAAAACATTTTGATGACAACTCAAAAATCCACACAAAGGAACAAATTAAGCATATAGCAAACTCTATAATTGAATTTGGATTTAACGACCCTATTGGAATTGCGGGGGAAGATAACGTTGTTCTTGAGGGGAACGGACGAATAGAAGCGGCAAAACTTTTAAAAATCAATAAACTGCCTTGTGTTAGATTAGACCACTTATCTGAAAAGGAACGAAGCGCTTATGTAATTGCACACAATTCGACCAATTTAGAAACAGGTTTTGACGATGGAATATTATATGACCAATTAAAAAAATTACAAGAGTTTAATTTTAAGGATTTTGGGCTTGACGTTGGGAAATATTTAGAAACGATTGTTAGAGTTCAAAAAAGAATTTTAAAACAAATAAAAAAAGTGCATTACTTAATTAGTTGTGATATAAATCAAAACAATGTAATTAATTATTATATTGAAAAGTTAAAAAAGATTGAAGGAGTGGAAATTGAGTCAACAACCAACTAAGACGGATAACAAATCTATTCCCAATAAAATTTTTATTAGAAAAAAGGCTATTGAAAAATTAAAAACTATAAAAGTAATGGATTTATTTGCTGGGCGAAACGTTTTGTGGAACAATATTAAAACGGATAAATATTTTGGGATAGATATCGCCACAAATAAAGGAAAAAACTTAAACGTTGACACAAGAAAGGCTTTTGATTCTTTAGACTTTTCCGAATATAACGTTATAGACTGTGATAGTATGGAATAGCGTTTGATTTGTATAAAAAATTATTGACGAGAAAAGACGTTAAAAAAGGAACAATAATTATTTACACTGCAATAACCAACGAATTTACTAAAATTCAAAACGTTGCAAAAGAAGAGTTTAACTTCAAGGATTTTTATGATAAAGCGCCGTCTCTTTTTAATGCAAGAGCCATCGAGTTCTTTTATGAGTTTCTTGCAAAATATGGAATAGAAGAAGTTTATTATTATTCAATTAGAGATAATTTTTTAAAACACTATGGATATTTTGTTAAAAATTAAATTATTCAATTGAAAACATTATAGTTTTATGATAAAATAACAACATGAGTGTTATTTATAAGCCTACTGGAATGGCAAGGGAATATAGCCCATATGCCTTGAATATTTACATAGGGTGTAGCCATAGATGCAAATATTGTTATGCTCCGCATACTCTTCAACGCACGGAAGATAATTATTTTGGCAAACCCGAGCCGAGAAAGGATATTTTAAAGCTTTTAGAAAAAGACCTTAAAAAGAACGTCTATACAGAGCAGGTTTTATTGTCTTTTGTAGGTGACGTCTATTGCGATAACGCTGATAATAGCGAAACGACAAGAGAAGTTTTAAAACTTTTAAATGAATATAAGGTTCCCGTTGCCGTTCTATCTAAAGGTGGAAGCAAAATGCTTAGGGATTTAGACGTTTTTAAGTCATTTGGAGATAGAATAACCGTTGGCACGACTCTCACTTTTTTAGATAATGATAAAAGTAGAGAATGGGAGCCATATGCATCTCTTCCTGAAGATAGGCTTTTCACATTAAAAACCTTGCATGATAACGGAATAAAAACTTTTGCAAGTTTTGAGCCAACTATTGAGCCGAGTGAGAGTTTGAAACTCATTGAAAGAACTTTAAAAGACGATTCTGTTGATCATTATAAAATAGGCAAAATCAACAACTATAAAAATGCAGACAAATGGCAAGATTGGGAAAAATATTTATTTAATTGCACAAAACTTTTACGTCCCGCGATGAAGAAAGTTTATTATAAATTTTGTTTAAGAAAATTAGCTCCCAACGTTATTTTGTGGGATAATGAGAAGAATCCAGATTTATATAACGTTAGAACAACGTCAAACGAATAAGGCTCTATGTTCGACAATATCTAATTTTAGTAGTTTAAAAGGCGAGAATTTTCTCGCCTTTTATGTTTATGGTTTACAAACTCAAAATTACGCCGATTGACCATTTATAAGAAAATAGTTCAATTAAGTTGGCGCCCCCGCAACCAAAAAGAAAACACTCATCTGTAGATGGGTGTTTTTCTTTTTGCATTGAAAAGATAATTGGGTGGGATTTGAAGTAGCGTTAAAAAAATATGCGTTGCTCCGCATATTTTTAGCGGTGACCGAAGACTTTTTGCAACCATAAGTTTTAGTTTTTGGTAATTGCGTTGCAAAAAGGAAAGAAGAAATGCCCACCCCCGCAACCACTAGACTATCAATTGAACCTCGTCGGTTTAATTGGTCGTTTTTTATTAGTAAATATCGGCAATTTTGGAGTTTTTAAAAGCCCCAAAATTGCCTTTTTTTCTAAAACTAAAATTGTGTTTTACGCAAAGATACAAAACCACTCATTTTTAATATCGGTTTATAAGTGTAAGAAAGAGCCTTAAAATGGTGGAAAACATCTATTTTTTGTTCTTTAGACTTGGTTTTTTTGTATATATGTGTTCTTCACTAAGATATTCTCGCATTTTGGAAAATGGTTGAGTCATTTTGCTTTCACGTCCTTTTTCTTTCAGTATAACATAGTAAATATGACAGTTTATGTCATATATTGTATGATATTATATAAAAAATAAGAAATTTTGCGAAAATTATAATTTATTTAAAGACTAAATGTGTCAAAAAAGAATTATAACCCTATTGACACTGATGTCATAAATGCTTGACAATGAATATTATGTGTGGTATAGTTATTGTGTCAAAAAAGAATTATAACCCTATTGATACTGAAGGAGTTAATATGATAGACTTTTCAAAATATGAAAAAACAAATACTTATTATGGTGGGACAGAGCGTAAATTTGGCGTAAACGTTGAAGGCTTTGAATATATGATTAAATTTCAAAAACACGATAATTTTGGCGTAAAAAGGAATAATCATATATCGGAGTATCTTGGTTCTCATATTTTTGAATTGCTTGGATTTGAAGCACAAGATACGTATCTTGGGATGTATGAAGACGAGCAGGTTGTAGCGTGTAAAAATTTCGTTAGTGGTGAAACGCAATTCGTTCCTTTTAATGACGTAGGGGAAAGTTCTCTTGAACAAGACAAAGAAACGTACCAATATTCTTATCAAGATATTATGCAAATGCTCAGAGATAACGTAAAACTTACGAGTGTTGAAGAAACAATAAGTATGTTTTGGGATATTTACGTAGTAGATGCTTTAATAGGAAATTTCGATAGACACGGTGGTAATTGGGGTTTCTTAAAAAAGAATAATAAGTATACGCTTGCACCTGTTTTTGATAACGGCTCGTGTCTTTATCCTAAACTTAAAGACGAAGAAGAAATGCAAAGTATTATGGAATCTGAAGAGAAAACAAATTTAAGAATATATGGATATCCTACGTCACAAGTTCAGTTAAACGGCAAAAAGAGTTCTTATTTTGAGGTAATAAACTCTTTAGAGTTTAAAGAGTGCAACGATTCAGTTATAAAAATTTGCGAAAGATATTCTCAAGAAAAAATAAACGAGTTAATAGATGAAACATGCTTTATAACAGATATTCAAAAAAGTTTCTACAAATATATATTAAGGCAAAGATTTGAAAAGATATTACTCCCCGCTTACAAAAAATTAACGGAGAAATAAAATGAGAAAGCTAACAACAAGGGGCTTTATTTGTCTTGAGGACGATTATAAGTTCATTTATAAAATTGCTAAAATTGAATACGAAGAATGGGAAGATGGAGCGTTTAATTATATTTTCCGTCCTTATTATAATGTTATTGATATGCTCCCAGACAATTTATTTCAAGGTATACCGGGACTTGATTTGAGTCTAAAGAGAGCTGTATACGAACGAAAAAATACAGTCCCTGTTTTCATTTCTGAAAGAACGCCAAGTGAACGTCGGGAAGATTTATGGGAGTTGATGGAAGAAAGCGGAATGCAAGCATTAAATCGACTAGAATGGCTTATTAATACAAATAAGAGATATTCGGGTGATAGATTTTTTGTTAAGCCGTATGATGGAAAAGATTTTGTAAATTACAACGTTGTTTCTATGTATGACTTGGTAAGAAGGTCGGATAGTATAAACAAAAAATTGCTTGATATAATTTGTTTTGGCGATAATTTGTATGCAAACGATATTGTAATAGATGATGAGTCGCGCTATCATTACTACCGACTTTTAATGCCAATGTATATTCGTGAATATGAACGAAAAAAAATGCTTAGACTGCGTGGGATAGCAAGAGCAAAAGAGCAAAATATTTACAAAGGTCGTGAACAAATCAAAATAGACCCATTGCTCTTTGATAAAATTGCAAACGAGTATATGCATGGCAAGATATCGGCGGACCAAGCTTCTATGATATTAAAAATCAGCAAAGCAACTTTTTTTAGAAGGTTAAGAGAAAGAAAATAGTTTAAAATACAGGAGAAAGATATGGCTAAAAGCAAGATTATTAAAGACTTAGTAAATGACGAGGTTTCCTTAACTGTTGTCTTAAATCGATTATACGTTTTAGCATCCGATTTAGGAAATCAAGATATTTTGGATTGGGCAAATAAAGAAATTTCAGGATATAAACAAGAGGATAAATTGCCTGACTACAGAATTTTCAAAAGCGCGGAATTTGTTTATACAGGAATAAATGGAGGCTTTCAAGTTACTAATCAGCCATTATCTCTCACATGGCTTAATCCTGAAACAGTAGAAAAGCTTTCAATTAGTCATATTAGAGATTCTATTTCAGAGATTGAAAGCAAGGCAAATACTGATAAATTATTAGGGATAGACCGCTCTTATTTAGCAGGTGAAGTTGAAAAAAATACTTATGATGATTTTTTATGTAGAGGAGTTCAGTGTTTTAGTATACAACAAAGGGTTGCGCCTAATCGATTTGCGGAAATATTAACGTCAATAAAACAAGTTGCTCTTAAGCTTTTGTTGGAATTAGACAAGAAATTTGGAAATTTAGATGATTTGGACGTTGGTATAGATAAAATAAATAAAAAAGAACAAGAAGAATTAAGTGAAAAAATTCACGTTGTCTTTAATGAATATTCTATACAATCAAAAAAAGTAACGCTGAAGAATTCAAATATAGGAAGAGACAACTACATACAAAAAGAAACAAAAACAGAGGTGGAAGTTAGTCCTACTATAAGTGTCAATAATGATAAGCCAAACAAATGGGGTTGGATTAGAAGAATTTTTGGGAGAAAAAGCAATGACTGAAAACGAAAAGAAAATAGCGGCGAAAGAGTTTGCCGAATATTGGAAAGATAAAGGTTATGAAAAAGGCGAAAGTCAAAAGTTTTGGCTCTCGCTACTTGGCGAAGTGTTGGGTGTTGAACACCCTGCACAGTTTATTCAATTTGAAAATCAAGTAAAACTCGATAACACGAGCTTTATTGACGGCACGATTCCGTCCACGCACGTTCTTATTGAACAAAAGAGCGCAGGCAAAGATTTAAGAAAAGGCATTAAACAATCAGACGGCACTTTCCTTACGCCTTTCCAACAAGCAAAACGCTATTCGTCCGAGCTTCCTTATTCAGAACGTCCCCGTTGGATAATCACTTGCAACTTCCAAGAATTTTTAATTTACGATATGGAAAAACCTACGGGCGAGCCTGAAACTATCTACTTGAAAGACTTACCCAAAGAATATTATAGACTTCAATTCCTTACCGATACAGGTAGCGAACTTATCCGTAAAGAAATGGAAATCTCTATTAAGGCGGGCGAACTCGTTGGCGTGCTTTACGACGAAATTTTGAAACAGTATAAAAACCCTGACGACGAAAATACCCTTAAAAGCCTTAATATGCTTTGCGTTCGCCTTGTTTTCTGCCTATATGCAGAAGATAGCGGACTTTTCGGTGACCACTTAAAATTCCATAACTACTTAAAAAGTTTTGCTGTAAAAGACGTTCGTCGTGCAATCATTGACCTTTTCAAAGTTCTTGACACAAAAATAGGAGACCGCGACCCGTATTTAGACGAAGATTTGGCGTCTTTCCCTTACGTAAACGGTGGTTTATTTGCGGATGAAGATATTGAAATTCCTAATTTCAACGAAAAAATTGTAAACTTGCTTCTTAAAAATGCAAGCGAAGATTTTAATTGGAGCGAAATTAGCCCTACCATTTTCGGCGCAGTGTTTGAAAGCACGTTAAACCCCGAAACTCGTCGCAGTGGCGGTATGCACTATACGTCTATTGAAAATATCCATAAAGTTATAGACCCGCTTTTCTTAAACGAACTCAAAGAAGAACTTGACCAAATTAAAGAATTAAAGGTAGATAAAGCTCGCAAACAACGTCTTGAAGAGTTTATCAATAAATTATCTACCCTTAACTTTTTAGACCCTGCTTGCGGTAGCGGAAACTTTTTGACTGAAACGTATATCTCACTCCGCCGTTTAGAAAACCAAGCGCT
>JAZRSR010000011.1:0-37617 GCA_045651665.1 Christensenellaceae bacterium | reverse complement strand
TTATCTCGTACAAAGTCTAACAACATATTTGCAAGCACCGAAGCGCTTGCTGTTAGTGTTTCATCATCTAATTCAAGTGGCGAAGTTGCCACTTCGTTGGTGGAAAGGTCAATTTCCACCTTGTTAAATTCGTCTAAATAATGTCTTTTCAAATCTCCTTAATTTTTTATTTGTGCGGATACAATGTCCTCTTTCCTGATGGCAGAACACCAATAAACTACATCTCAGTAGATGCGTTGTGTTTGTTAGTAAATCTTTAACCATAAACCACAATTTTCCTCCTTAATTTTTTTGGTTATGTACTGATAAAATAAATAGACGCTTGGCATCAGTTAAATCCAAATGTCTGAAGTTATAGGCATAACGTCGTAGTTATCGCCTTCTTGACGATTAAAGCGTTTAATCTGTTCTTTAGACGTGTACTTCAACCTTGACAAGCTTTCGCCACGTTCAGCGCCGTACCTATAAGATATTTCGTTATAAAATCTTTCTTGTAGGTCGGAATAAGACGTTAAACCACCACGCTGTTTCCAAAATTCAGAGTGGCATAGCAATGGTTTTACGTCGCTATGTATCGTGCGATAAATAGGCTCGCCGTCCTCATCTCGCAGTTGCAATCTACTACCACATTGAGAAAATTCATCACCGCAAACCTTTCGTTGCCAGCTGTTCGTTAGTGGCAAGTAATATACGAAAAGGTTTCTTCGGTTCTTTTCGGTAACGATAATGGCGCAAATGATGTTCGTATCAGTTTGCTTGTAGCCAATAGTTTCGATTGCAAAAGCATAGCATTTTTTGAAATACGCTAATATCTCGTATTCATCGGGGAAATCATCCCAAAACTCGTGGTTGCCACCGAACTGCAAACATTCTAACGTGATGTTCTTACTACGATTATAGAATCTTGCGTTGTGTTCGGTTTTAATTCTCTTCCATTCTTGTTCAAAATTAGAAGCAATAGGTTTTAACCACTTTGTTTCATAAGTTTGTTCAACTTTTTTAAGATAATCGTCTTGTTCAGACAACTCATCTTTCTTAAACGTTAAAACGGAAATAGTAGCGTGCTTGTCCCTTATAGGGGTTTCATAATATTCGTAATTCCAATTAGTCATTTTTCACCTCCTTTTTGTTTTTTAAGGAACAAAAAAGAACGACAACCTGTTCATTAGGTCATCGTTCAGAATTGCTCCCTCCACTTATAAGCCACGAGAAGAGGGAAAATATTAGTAAAATTGAAAAATTTTTAAAAATAATTTAATTTTTTTAGTGTTTTGCCTGTAAAGAAGCGGTAAAACTGCTTTATTCTTCTAGTACGAATATTAACTATGATAGGATAAATGCGCTTTTCGTAATATTCTTCGGGAGATATGTTTGCTTTTTGTGCAAGTTTTTCAACGGCAGTATATAAACCTTCAATTCCTTTATTTGAGCCGTTTTGTCCTCGACTTCTTCGGTTTTCAACTTCGGTGATTAAACGAATATATACGATTTGCACCAAAGGAACCGCATCGGCATAATTTTGTAAATACCAAGCAAGTTCTTGGTCGCTTGCCTTTGATAGATACTCCGATTTTTCTTTTTCAAGCGCTTCCTCGTTATATAGGTAGTATTTAATAGAAAAACGGACGAACTCGCCTAAACTATAATACCAATAAAGGAAGTGAGCTATATCGTTGGGATGGAGATGTCTTAATACATATTCCATTTCTACGTCTAAGAACATCGGCATTTCCAACTTTTTAGTAAACAAGTTCCAACACTTCCAAAGGTATTCGGGACAATTAGTTTTTATAGCTGTAGTTTGTTCTGCATAATCGTAGTTGTATTGTGCTTTGGCTTTAATCATTGAAACGTAGCCTTGTGTAACGTTTAATGCTTTAGCTATATTTTTTTGAGTAGCGCCGTTCTCAAGCATTTTAAGAACTTTTTCTTCATCCTCGGTCAGTTGGTTATATAGGTCTTTTTTGTAGTAATAGTTTGCCACCTTTGTATCAATAGGGGTATCTTTAACGTGGAAGTTTTCTAGTTGCTTGGCGGTTAAAGTTTCATCTTCTTCATCGAGAAGCTCAGTAGTATGGCGAACGTATTTATGCTCGTTATTATACTCAATCCTATCTAACTCAATTAACGCTTCCCATTCTTTCTCGCTTACTTCAATCGTGACAAAACCACGCCCACCCATTTGCACGGTGGCGTTTTCAATATCATCGCAAGGATAATAGTATAAATATTTACCCTCTGTTTTAGCGGGTAGTTTTTTCTTATTATAATGATATGCTAATTTATCCATAGTCCTATTATACCAAAGTAAAGATGACAATGTGTGTCATATTTATAAACTTTTTTAGAAGATTTTTAGAGGTGTGTTTTTCCCGAAAAAATGGTGCGGATTTCAACGCCTAAGCAGGTTAAGGAAATTGCACCAAATTGCAATTTCGACTCTTAAACAAGTGGGAAACCCACTTTTAGCTTGTCGCTACTATAATTATATAATTTTATTATATAAGAGTCAAGCAAATAAGCCTATGTGACTTAAAGTCCGTTGTGAAAAAAGTCACTTTTTGTTAAAATATATTTATAAGAATTTAGGAGTATAAAAATGGACGTAAAGATTTTAGTTGGTAAAAGAGTAAAAGAACTACGCAACAAACTAGGCATAAGCCAAGAAGAACTTGCCGACTTAGCAGAATTAGATAGAACTTACATAACTAGCGTAGAGTGTGGTAGAAGAAACATCTCGATTGTTAATATTGAAAAGCTTGCTACTGCACTTAAAGTAACACTTAAAGAATTTTTTAACTTTTGATAAAATTATAGAGGTTACACTATGAGAGAAAGAATTAAGAGTATAGTTTTTGACGAATTTTCTAAAGTTGTTAGAAATATAGAAAGTGACTTTAGATATAACTTTATAAGAAAGAGATATAATTTTCTTTTAAGCCAACTTGATGAGGAAATGACTGCAAACATGGTGTTTGTTAGTAGCTTTGAATCTAAAAGTGGTTTTGCAATAGAGGCTTGCGCTAAACGTATTGCTCGTTTACGTTTTGGAGATGAAAATGTTCCTACAATCGTAAATCCACACGGCATACAACACAATATTAACGAAAATTCTATTGCCGGACAAATTATTGTTACTAACGTAAATACTGACGACGGGAATCTCAGAGGGCAAATTTCTGCTTTTAGAGCTACAAATACTGCAAGCGGCGCTGGAAGAAATCGTCGTGAAAGTGGTGTTAATCAAAATAGTATTAGAGAAAATCTTTTACCTCTTGCTGAAAGATATATGTCTGAAACTGTACATAGAAAACCTGTTGATTTAGCTTTCTTTGACGGTCAAGATTGGAATATTCTTGAACTTAAGGCTGGTGGCGATTTAGATAGTTCTAATGCTCCATCAAACGTAGAAAAACTTTTAACTATTTACGTTGGATTAAATATTCCAAACGCAAAGGCATATTTTGCCACCTTATACAATAAAGATGGCGAGGGGAACAATTGGAGTGGCGCTGTTAAAAAACATTTAGCTTATCCGGAAATGTTCTTAATAGGTAAAAAATTTTGGGAGAAAATTCTTCCCCCTGGTATTTCATTTGAAGATTTCGAGCAAATATACAAAGAAGCTTTGGAAGAAATAGACTTGAACGCTAAAATACGCGAAATGATTAGGAATTGTACCCAAAATTAAAATGATAAGAGTTGAAAAGATAAAATCCAAGAATTATACGCTTGTCAATGGCGACTGCATTAATTATTTAAGCAAGATACCCGACCATAGTATTGATTTGATTTTAACAGACCCTCCTTACAACATAGCACAGTATTCAACGGGCAATATCAATTTACCTGGTAGAAGTGCGCTAAATAACGATTTGGGAGAATGGGACTTAAAAGAAATAGACCCTTTTGAGTTAGTAAAAGACTTTAAAAGAATATTAAAACCTGACGGCAATATATTCATTTTTACAAGTTATAATCTTATCGGCAAATGGCACGCTGCCTTTGATAAAGAGTTTGATACATTTCAATTCTTCGTGTGGCACAAAACTAATCCAGCACCTAAGATTTACAAGAACGGATTTTTAAATAGTTGTGAAATGATTGCATGCATGTGGAATAAAGGACATAAATGGAATTTTACTAAACAAAATAAAATGCACAATTTTTTCCAAAGTCCTATATGTATGCGACCAGAACGTTTAACTAATCCTAAACATCCCGCACAAAAACCTATTGCTTTGCTTGAACATTTAATAAAAATCGCATCAAACGAGGGTGACGTTGTTTTTGACCCATTTATGGGTGTTGGCTCAGCCGGTGTTGCTGCATTAAAAAATGGAAGAAGATATATAGGCATTGAAATAGAAAAGGAATATTTTGAAGCCTCAAATAAAAGGATAACTGAAATAGATGAAAAAATAAAAGGAGGTAAATTATGAGTTGTTATAGTGAAAATCAAATAGCAGTTGTTGTTTTGGATATCATTAGAGATAATCCTGGCATTCGCACATCCGGGCTTATTGCTGAAGCTCGTCGAAGAATGCGTCCCGATGGCGAAGACCTTGAAATTCTAGATAATAGAGATGATGATAAATTCTCTCAGAAAGTTAGAAATATCAAAAGTCACGATACTATCGCTTCATTAGTTTATACGGTTGGACAACGTGATAGACAATGGTATTTAAAATAAAAAGCAAAATCTCCCAGATTATACTGGGAGATTTGTTATTATAAGATGTTCTACATCTCTATCGTTTCTACTACGCATGTTGTACGTATATTGTTTATCAAAACTTACGATATTAAAATCTTTTTCGTAAAGTTTATGAATAAAGTCCGTGTTTTTTATTACAAGAAGGAATTTCGCTGCTGTTTTTCTTAGGTTGTAAGCTAATCTCTCTTGGTCAAATTTAGTAAAATCCTTACCTTCGTAGTCAGAGAAATCTGTATCGTAAGGTGGGTCTAAAAACATAAAGTCTTTAGAAGTTAAATTAACATTATCAAAGAAATTTTCGAAGTCTGAACAATGTATTTCAGTATCTGAAAATAATGTTTCAATTTCCCTGTTAAACATTGCATCTATTTTAGATTGCATGTTTTTTCTATTGTAAGACATTCCTCCATAAGGAATATTAAATTCTCCCTTTGAGTTGTATCTAAACATAGAGCCATAGCAATATTCTCTTATGAAATAAAAGTTAGCAGCTTTATATTGAACTGATTGGTTATTAATCTTTCCTAAATTCAAGTCGTTAAAAATTTGTCTAAAATACATATAATAACCACTTGTAAAACCAGTAAGTAAGTTTTCAATCAAATCTTCGCTTGAAAAAGGTGTTTTATTATAATTTGCAACCGTTCTGATAAACTTATCCTCAACCATGCGATGTAAAGTTTTCTCAAAAGCGATTTCATCCATCAACAACTTTTCTGTAAAACCAGAGTTAATTTTCACCGACAAGCTAGATATTAATGCTTGTAGTGTAGTAGCTAATTCTTCCTTAGATATTTCACCATCTTTCAATTTAAAGAAAGTGTCAGTTAAAAAAGAGCTTTCCGTTGAACAAACATTTACAATATTATTAAAGCTATTATTGTAGCACATCAAAAGATTATACAACGTCTTATCCTGAGCTTTAATAAGATTATAGTATTGAATTAAGGACTCGGAAATGTCATTTATTGCCGCTTTTTTAGGTTGTAAATGGAAGAATAATGCGCCACCGCCAAAAAATGGTTCAACATATCTGTCATATTCTGGAATTAACGGCTGTATTTTATCTATTTCTCTAGATTTGCCACCTGGCCATTTAATAATTGGATTCATATTTTTCCTCTCGTTTACTTTATAGATATGTGGATAATTTGATTTGCATCAATTGACCAACTTGCAGTTTTTTCTACGATAACACCATCTTCTTGTCTTAAACCATAATCTTTTAAAAGTTTTGTTACAGAAGATATGTAGTTTCTTCCTGGACAGAAAGTGACGTCATATTCATTAGAATTATTAACAATAACTTTCATGGATTTTTTAACTGTATTATTGCCAATTTTATCTACAATAGCTCTAGGTACAGATACTATATGTGCGCGAATATCATTTGTTGTAATGGTTTTATTTACGTAATCTACGATTATGGGCTCATTATTAATTGTTGATTGCTGTGGAATATTAGTATTAGTTTGAGTAAATTCATCTAAAGCGCTTTTACTAAAAACTGGTTTGTATGCAAAGCCAATTTGTCTATCAATGCAAATTCTTACAAGGTCTATTCCGTCAATAACATAAACAGGTTTATATGGGTCTTTAGTAACGGCTTGTTCTTTTGCCTTATCTGAAACTTTTGCAGTTGTAATGAAAAGTCCTTTTTCATTAAAACTAAGATTGCCTCGAAGAGCATCTATTTTTTCAGGTGATATAGTGGATGCTGGAGAATATCTCTTAGCTTGGACTCTATATTTTACGCTATCTACGTTATTAATTTCAGATAGACCTTCTTTGACAGCTGTTAAATCTACTCCATCATCTCCCGTTTTTTTAGTTACAAATACTTCAGATAAACCTATTGCTTCTAAAAAAGGCTTTAAGAACTCTTCAAAATCAAAACCTGTCTTAAAATATGAATAAAAATCATTAAGTACTTCTCTTAGTTCTTTTTCGGTGAAATCTTGAATAATTCTCATACTGTCACCTCAAATTTTACTTTTTTATTTAAGCAAAAATCTTCAAAAGCTTTCTTTGCTAAACGGCTTGGGTTATAACTTCCGTTTTCCCATCTATTGATTGTAGCAAAGCTAACACCGAGTTCTCTCGCTAAATCTTCTTGTGATAATTTTAGTTCAGTACGAACAAGTTTTACCTTTTCTGCAAAGCTCATAATACGACTCTCCTTAATATTGAAACTATTATAACACTTTTTATAAAAAATGTAAAGATGCAAGAGCCTATTTTCTTGATATTTTTTTACACATTTGCTATAATGTTGTCAAATACTGAAAAAATCAAGGAGAAAAGAGTGTCAAACGAAATTACTACAATTATATCAATAATAAGTTTGGTTATAGCCATTCTAAGTCTACTAAGTTCAATCTTTTATAATTCTAAAGCTAATAAACGAGAAGATGAGCGTAGAGCAGAAGAAAAAAGACTAAGACAAAAAGAAAAAATCAAAAATCGTCCACAATTTAAAGTAACGGAAATACATAATAATTTTGAACAACCTGGTTACGTTAAAGATGAATTGCTAGATTTTGATTTATTGTTTTTACCATATGATGAGCTTGATTGTGATACGAGCAATTTTACGCCACTATATAAACTAAATGGTGTGCCTAACGTTAAAGGAAAACGTGGAAATAAAAAACCTATATGCAAATATAAAGATATCTACAGCAAACGCAACGAATGGGTAAGTTATGTAATCGAATTTGAAAACATAGGCGCAACCAATATTGCCTTTTACTACATTCTTAATACGCAAGATAAGGCTGGAAGTATAATTGATATAAAAACAGACTACACATATCAGATACTACAACAATATAATGGATGCGAACATATAGTTACGCCTCAAAAAAACAATAATAGACCTGGAGATAGAATTAAAGTAAGAATAAATTTTCATAAAGATTTTGTTTTGTATAATCCTATATCTTCTTGTTTAGCATTCAATTTTGAAACGGAAGATGGAGAATTTTGGCAACAAGGAATTTTCTTTACTGACAAAGAAGATAATCAATCCCATCAAATAACAGGTAAAGAGTTTTCTGATTATTATAGAGGAGAATTTTTGGATGCTGTAATGTACGACCGAATTTATTGGTCTAAAATAAATAATCAATGAACACTTTTATATGTATTCGGAATGTAACATATAATAAAAACTTATTTTAATACTGTTTTATTGTTTTCTAATACTGAATTTCATAAAATAGTAACATTAAGATATTTATTCGAAGCCTTAGAAAAAGCCTTCTTAAAAATCAAATAACAATGATAAAGGGCGAGAAAATTCTCGCCTTTAAATTTATTTAAAAACTTTTCAAAATTAGCACTCTACTCTTGACAGTGCTAATAGTTTATGATAAAATATAGACACTAACGCATAGGCAGGTTGCTCTCTCGCAAGGTCTGCTATGCAGATGGACATCTCTTGATGTATTTTAAATGGGGTATGCTAGTCTTTATATGCTTCATTCCCTATATCCCGATAAACTTCAATAACGCTAAAGCGAGAGGTTTATCTGGTAGACTTTTGGTATTATAGTTCAAGCCTTAGCATTGACAACTGAATTGTTATTAGAGTGAATTAAGCGAGAGGCTCCGTTTTGGAGACTACTAATAACGAGGAGGTGAAAAAATGTCAACTGCTAACAAAACAACTGATAGCAACAAGGTTGTTGTCAACGTTACGGTTAATTTAAACATTAGCGGTAACGTAATCGTAGGCAATGGTAGCACCATTGTTGAAAATGGCTCTCAATCTAATAAAGCGATTGAGAAAAAAAGTGCGTTAGGTGAACTATTTGACAAAGTAGGCAAAATCATAGGAAAAATTGTTAGCAAAATAAAAACTATGTTCTTGCCGAGAGTGTAATACCAAAATGCATTCTAAATATTATTGGCGTGAGGTAGCCGTTGACTTATAAATTATGTAGATTATATGGACTAAAATCCAAAAAAACTTTACGTGAATGGCTCGAAATCGATGATTCGAGCTTTTTTCATGGCAAAAATATTGCAAAAAATTATCACCCATACATTGATAATAAAGCAAATAAAAAGCGTTTAATTGAGGTATCCTCCAAAAAGTTAAATTTTGTTCAAACGAAAATTTTAGGGATGTTAAAGAAACTTGATTATCCTGAATATTTGTTTTCAGGTATAAAAGGCGTTTCGTTTATTGATAACGCTAAGCAACATTCGGGTAAATATTACACATTTAAAATTGATATATCAAAGTTCTTTCCCAATACAAGCAGAAACAAGGTTTATAACTTTTTTAAGAAAGACCTTAATACATCGTCAGACGTAGCTACAATACTTACTGATTGCACAACAGTAGATTTACGCAATTACAGTTCCGATAAGCATCATAACGAAATTGTTAACTTTTTAGAAGAGTATAAAATTAAGCAAATTGCACACTTGTCAACAGGTGCGCCAACTAGTATGTTATTGTCTTTTTTAGCGAATCGACCAATGTTTGAAGAGTTAAATTGTTTTTGTGAACAAAGAGGCTATATCTTCACTGTGTATGCTGACGACGTAACGATGTCTTCAAGAAGCCCTATTCTATATAGCGATAGGAACGCGATAATAAGGATAGCAGAAAAATATGGGCATTTCGTTTCAAAAAGAAAGGTTAAATATTACAACGCTAATCAAAGCAAAAAAATTACAGGTGTTGTTATAAATAAAAATGGAGAAATTTGCACCCCTAATAAATTGCTAAACAAAACGCATAACAAAATATTAAAATATAAAAGCAAAAATATTGACGAACACGAGATAAACTCGTTAAAAGGTTGCGTCAATGTTGCAAACCAAATAGATAAGAAATTTCAGCATTTGAAAAAAATATTAAGAAAATAAATCTATAAAGGAGATATTATGGCACTAATACCAAATTTTTATATTGAATCTGTCGTAACAATAAGTGTTTTAGTAAACAATACTACTAAAAAATGTATTGGGACGGGTTTTTTAGTCGGTGATTTAATGGAAAATGATGAAGGTTCAAAAAAATATGGCTTATATTTAATTACAAATAAGCATGTTGTAAGAAATCAAAACCAAATTTTTATTGGATTTAATCAGAATGGAGGAACGGCATCTTATGATTTTCCTGTGAATCTTACCGATGGACAAAGGTTATTTTATTCTGAACATGTAAATCCCAAAGTGGATATTATAGCTCTAAGTATTAACGCTTCTTTTTTAAACAATATGAACGCGAAATACCACTTCTTCCCATTGGATGAACAAGCCTTCACCATTGCAGAAATGAAACAAAGAGGCGTTTTTGAAGGCGATTTAGTATATTCTTTAGGATATCCTCTCAACTTGGGTGACACGTCTCAAAAAAATCCCATATGTAGATTAGGATGCATATCAAGAATATCAGACCTTTATATTGAAGGAAATCCGGAGGTTAATTTTTTAGTTGATGCACAATCTTTCCCTGGTAATTCAGGTGGTCCTGTGATTTTAAGGCCTGAATTAACAGCGGTAATTGGCTCAAAGCCACAACATCAATCTGCATTAATTGGGATATTGCATAGTTATATTCCATATCAAGATGCTCTAATTAGTAGACAAACCGGCGAAACTTATTCTATTATGCAAGAAAATAGTGGATTAACTAATGTACATCCTGTAGATTACATAATTCACGTTGTTCAATTAGAACGCAATAGAATTGGAGAGAAAAACATTTCTAGGTATGAAATGATTATTCCAAAAGAACAACCAAATGTTGAAATGCCAAATCAAGATACTGTAAAAAAAGAAGAAACTATTGGACAGGGAAAAAAGAAAGTTAAAGGATAACCAGTCTATTATCATTTGTGTTAGTATTAAAACTCAATTAAGAGTTCAATGAGTGAAGCACACACTCCGCCAAAAAAAGAAGTACGATTTTCGTACTTCTTTTTTTATGTCAAATTTGCAAAAATTTGATTATCATGTTGCGATAGCAACTATCATTTAAGCGTAGCGAGTTATCCTTTTTGCATTATCGAATTTGAATGATAACAAACAGCCGTTTGCATGATAGCAACTTAAGTTGCATGATAATTCGTTGCACTCACATTATAACCACCTTTTCGGTGGTTTTTTATTTGATTGAAAGTGTAATTAGAACGGGATTTGAAAGGGGAAGCGTTTTGCGGTTTGCAAAACGGTTTGCTAACTCAAAGCCTATAAACGCGTATAGTTTTTAAGCAAACTAAACAGTCCACTGGACTGTTTACTGGGGTGGCCTCGCAAAGAGCCAAATCCTGTTCTCTCCGCCAAAAAAAGAAGTATGATTTTCGTACTTCTTTTTTTATGTCAAATTTGCAAAAATTTGATTATCATGTTGCGATAGCAACTATCATTTGAGCGTAGCGAGTTATCCTTTTTGCATTATCGAATTTGAATGATAACAAACAGCCGTTTGCATGATAGCAACTTAAGTTGCATGATAATTCGTTGCACTCACATTATAACCACCTTTGGTGGCATTGTGGATTTTATCTATTATTTATAAGCGGAGCAAATCCCCCTAATTAAACATTTGATAAACTTCAATTTTAATTATTCTTGCAATTGTAAAAAGTGCAATTATTTCAAAATTGAAATTATTAGCCATAATTTTATTCAAGGTGTTAATACTAATTTTGCACATCTTGCAAAATTTTGTTTTACTTATATTGTTTTCTAACATAAACTTTTCAATAATTTCCACATTAATCGTGTTGTTCATATTTGCCCCCTATTTACCATATGGTATATATATTATATATTTACCAATTGGTAAAAGTCAAGTAATTTATTACCATTTGGTATACAATTATTAAAAATAAGGAGTTAATATGAATAAGTTTGCAGAAAGATTAAAAGAATTAAGAGAAGAAAATAATCTTACACAATATGAGTTATCTAAAAAACTTAATATAAGCACTGCCTGTATTAATCGCTGGGAAAAGAATTTAAGAGTACCAAATATTGATAGTATAATTATTCTTTGTCAATTTTTTGGTTGTTCATCAGATTATTTAATAGGTTTAGAAAACTAAAACTCAATTAAGAGTTCAATGAGTGAAGCACACACTCCGCCACGCTAAAGGACGCTAATTGTGGCGTCCTTTTTGCGTGGCTTCGGTCGGTGCATTTGCCCTTTGGGCTACCGTTAGCACGGCGCAACCCTTTTGTCGCCTTGCGACATTTCCCCTTTTAGGGAAATTACCCCCTCTCTTCGCCACACTATAGCACACCAAACATCGTGTGCTTTGTATTTGGCGGAAAATCCCGCCTTTTCCCATGAGAGATACAAGTTGAAAGTAAACATTTTTTTAAAAATTTCATAAAATAATTATTAAGTAAAATTTTGTTTTAACAAGGAGTATTTTATGAATCCATTTATCGAAAAGCCTTTATCTATTTTAAGTAGTTTTCAAAATTGGAAACAACTTTATCCAAAAGCATATAACAAACATGAAGTAAACCCGTATACCAAAACCCGAATTATTCTTATGAACGGAACGGAATTTGAGGCCAACTGGTTTTCGCACCAACTTGCAAGACATACCAGCAACAACGATTTAAGAAGGGAAATTAGCGTAACACGCTCGGTAGAAAAACAACAACAACTTAAAATTTCACTATTAAAACCCGCAAATGAAAGCGCACTTGAACACACTATCTCTTACGAACAATTAGCGGTTGATTTAACCGCGGAACTTGCTAAAAGAGAGTGCGATTGTTATGTTAAAAAGGCATTAGATTTTGCTCTTCTTGAAGATTTTGACCATCTATATCGCTACGCTAATCTACTACATATGGAACAAGGTATTCTCGCCGAAAATTTAGTTGGCAGATACACCGAAATTATGCCTGGTAGACCAACTATTTCTCATCATCGTTTCAGTAAAGATAACGTTAAACGCAATATCAATTCTAAAACAGCTGATAAGCAAACTATTTTATCTACAATGATAATAACTGCCGCTGAACAGCAAACAATGAATTATTATATGAATATAACTAACCTTGCAAACAACGAATTATCAAGAAAATTGTACCAAGAAATAGCACTTGTTGAAGAAGAACACGTAACTCAATATGAATCGCTAATGGATTCTAATGCAAGTTGGTTAGAAATGTTACTTTGGCACGAATACTGCGAATGTTATTTATACTGGTCTTGCTACGTCACGGAAACCGACCCGTATATTAAGCAACTTTGGGAAGAAAACCTTGACATTGAAATCGGCCATTTACATAAAGCAAGCGAACTTCTTAAAGAATACGAAAATAAAGACTGGCAAGAAGTTATACCTGACGGAAACTTCCCTAACCCTATTTCTCTACACGAAAACGTAGACTACGTAAGGGATATTTTAGAAAGCACCGTTCAATTCACGGGGAATTTAGAAGATTACGTTAACGTTAACCAACTTCCTGCAGAAGCAAACTTTTTTGAGTACCAAAAGATTATAAACCCAACGATAGAAATCGTTCCGTCTCATATAGTTATTGATACTCACATTAGTCATTATGGTAAAGACTATCGTTTTGAAGTTGCGCCTAACCCAATAAAAGAATTGCGTTTAAGAACGGTTGACAACACTTCCGTAGGTAGAAAAAAAGACGAAGCAACAAGTACAGACTTTTTCTGCAACACCTGTAAAAATAAGTGATTTACGGAAGATATTAAAACTCTAATATAAGTTCAATGAGTGAAGCACACACTCCGCCACGCTAAAGGACGCTAATTATGGCGTCCTTTTTGCGTGGCTTCGGTCGGTGCATTTGCCCTTTGGGCTACCGTTAGCACGGCGCAACCCTTTTGTCGCCTTGCGACATTTCCCCTTTTAGGGGAATTACCCCCTCTCTCCGCCAAGAGTAAACAAATCCGAACTCAAATCGGGTTATGTTATTTTCTTTATGTAAAGTCCTTTTGTAAGGGCTTTTTTCTTTTATTTTACGAGCCGACTTGTATCAAGACAAGCGCACGCCATAGTGCCAAAATAATAAATTTTAGTTCATTTTTATACTGTTCTAATATCTAAAGAGATTGAAATTTTTAGAAATATATAGTATAATTATTAATAAATATTTTATCTTTCAAAAGTGGTCATTTAGATATGAAAATTGAATTAAATATTATTAATAAAAATATAACAAAGGAAAACGTAATTGCTGATATTATAAGAATTTCACAAAAAAACAATAAAAGCAATTTGTCTTTTAGTGATTATAAAAAACTAGGTGGGGTTTATAGTGATTCCCCAATTTATAGGCTATTTGGTTCTTGGAATAATGCCTTAATTGAGAGCAGTTTAATTATTAATCATATAAATAATTATTCTGATGAAGAATTATTTGAAAATTTAGAAACAGTATGGATTAATTTAGGAAGACAACCATCTAGGCGTGATTTAACAAAAGAAAAAGGAAGTAAAATATCATATACACCGTATGTGCGCAGGTTTGGAACTTGGACAAATGCATTAATAGAATTTGCAAATCATATCAACTATGAATTAGAAGCAAATGAAATAATAAATGCGGCCACTGAAAACAGACATAAGACTGGAAGAGATATTAATCTTAGATTGCGTTTTAAAGTTATGAAGCGTGATAATTTTAAATGTTGTAAATGTGGACGTTCTCCAGCAACCAATCCAAATGTTGTGTTACATGTAGACCATATAAAAGCATGGGCAAATGGTGGAGAAACTGTTCTTGACAATTTACAAACTTTGTGTCAGGATTGCAATTTAGGTAAAAGCGATTTGGAATAAGTAGTTTTACGTTTCACACGCTCCGCAACGATAAAGGACACCAAGTTTGGTGTCCTTTTAATATTTTTTAATAATCTTCTAAATCGCTATCCAATTTAGTTTTATGTATTGTGCCTGTCGGGTGCTTAGGCGGGGCGTAAATTGAAAGAAGTTTTAACGGATAACCCTGCTCGTTTATAACGTTATGATAAGTGCCTGCAGGGATAACGATAGCGCACTCGGTATTTCCATAACCAGCAAACTCTACGTCGTTTTTCGCTTTGCCAGTATATACGGATGCTATACCGTATTCAACAACCAAAATTTGATCGATATCGTTATGAATTTCCAAGCCTATTTCCCCACCGCACGGGATAGACATAACGGTAATTTGTAAATACCTACTAGTCCAAATTTCTCTCCTAAAACAATCGTTAAAATACGCCGTTTTTTTAACGTTAATAACGGGCGAAAAATCTTTTTCACACTCGTTAAAAGATTCGTTTTCAATCATATACGTTTCTCCTATCAATAAAATATTTTCTTTATTATTTTATGAAAGCGAAACTCTTTTTGTTAAAAAGTATATATCCCGTTTAATTTTTCTTGATAAAACGACATTTTTATGTTATAATTGCATTACTAAAAACAAATTTAGGAACATTTACTTTATGACGATTATTGAATTTTGGACTCAAATGACGGCTAACCCGTTGTTGTTTATCGCAGTAACGCTAACGCTTGGCGTTATATTGGTAAACGGCTGGACGGATGCTCCTAACGCCATTGCAACTTGCGTTGCTACGAGATGTTTATCACCAAGATCCGCTATTCTTATGGCGGCGGTGTTTAACTTCTTGGGTGTTTTCCTAATGACTATGCTTAACGCCACCGTTGCTGAAACTATTACTAAAATGGTTGACTTTGGTAGCAACTCGCAAGAAGCGATAATCGCTTTGAGCGCGGCTCTATTTGCAATTGTTTTATGGGCTACGCTTGCTTGGGCGTTTGGTATTCCTACGAGTGAAAGCCACGCTTTAATTGCCGGCCTTACAGGTAGCGCTATTGCTCTCCACAACAGTTTTGCAGGCGTCAACGGCGCTGAATGGGTAAAAGTTATCTACGGTATATTTATTTCCGTTGCTTTAGGCTTCGGGCTTGGCTGGTTAGTATGCAAGCTCGTTACCAAAATTTGTTACAATATGAATAGGCCTAAAACCGAACCTTTCTTCAAGGGCGCACAAATAGTAGGCGCTGCGTCAATGGCATTTATGCACGGCGCGCAAGACGGGCAAAAGTTTATGGGCGTTATTCTTCTTTGCTTATTTATGTCGCAAGGGCAAGCGCTTCCGTCGGATATAAATATTCCGCTATGGCTTATGATTCTCTGCTCCGTAATTATGGCGGCAGGAACTGCAATGGGCGGTAAAAAGATTATAAAGTCGGTTGGTATGGATATGGTTACACTTGAAAAGTACCAAGGTTTCTCTGCCGATATTGCAGGTGCGTTATCGCTTTTATTCTGTTCTATATTCAGTCTTCCCGTTTCCACCACTCACGCTAAAACAACTTCGATTATGGGCGTTGGCGCGGTAAAGAGAGTTTCGGCTATCAACTTCGGCGTGGTTAAAGAAATGGTTCTTACTTGGATTTTAACCTTCCCCGGTTGCGGACTCGTAGGATTTTTAATGACGAAATTATTTTTATTCATATTCTAACTAAGGAGATAAAAAATGGCTAAGAACGATAAGTTTTATTTTGAAAACCTTGCAAGTAGTACTGAACTTGCTAAACAAGCGGCTATTTATTTGGTAGATTGCCTTGAAAATTACAACCCTGAAAAACTTGAAGATATGCTTAAAGCAATGCACGAAATTGAAAACTCGGCAGACGATAGAAAACACGAAATGAGAGATGCTCTTGCTAAAGCCTTCGTTACCCCTATTGAAAGAGAAGATTTAGATATGTTAAGCCACCAAGTTGACGACGTTGTTGACTTGATTGAAGAAGTTTTACAAAAGTTTTATATTTACGACGTTCGCGAAATTGATGAAAACGCAATTGAGTTTGCGCAAAAGGTCGTAACTTCTTGCGAAATGCTTTGCAAGATTATGGAGGAATTTAACAACTTCAAAAAATCAAAAGAACTCCGCCCACTCATTGTTGCTCTTAACGACGTTGAAGAAGATTGCGATAGATTATACTTAAAGTCAATGCGCGCTCTTACTCAAAACTCTAAAGACGTTAATTTTACCATTGCTTGGCGTAAGATTTACGAAAGTTTTGAAGAATGTGCCGACGCTTGCGAACACGTTAGCGAGTGCATTGGTTCAGTTATTATGAAAAACACCTAATTAATTTTGGCTTGGAGCGATACGCCCAAGCCTTTTTTATGCTTTACAATTTATAAAGCAATTGACAAAGAGAAGAACAAGTGCTATAATTTCGTATAGTGGCATTTGTTTTACACCCTAATTTTTATAAAAGAGGCAGACATGAGCGTAGTTAAAAAGGTTTTTGGTAAAATATGGGCTTTTGCTAAAAAAGAAGTCGTTTTATCAGTTGCGATAGTCGCTGCGATTATCACAATGTTTTTTGTTCCCATTGACGCGGAATACCTAAATTATTTTGAATTCAAAACTCTTATTGCTTTATTTTGTATGCTAGCAGTAGTTGCAGGGCTTAAAAATACAAGCGTATTTGAATTTGTTTCAAGAAAATTAATTGCCCTTTTCAAAACGAGAAGAGCCGTAATTTACACGTTAGTTTACGGAACTTTCCTTTTTGATATGATCGTTGCTAACGATATGTCGCTTATAACTTTCTTACCCCTTACCTTCTTGGTTTTACATACTACTGGTAACGATAAGTATTTAGCGTACACCTTTATTCTTCAAACGGTTGCAGCGAACATGGGTGGTATGATTACGCCGTACGGTAACCCGCAAAACTTATACCTTTACTCTTTCTTTAACATTGGCATTACTGAGTTTTTCAGCATCTTGCTCCCACAAGCGTTGGTTGTTGCGTTAGGCTTATTCGTAGCAGTTTTATTCGTAAAGAACGATAAACTGCAACTTATAAACGACGACAAAATCGTTATTAAAAAGAAAGAACTTATAATATACGGCATTTTATTCGTATTCGTTATCTTAAGTATTTTCAGAGTTGTTCCACACTTAATTACGCTTGCGCTCGTTATAGTAACTATTTTAATAGTTGATATTAAGAGATTTAAGTACGTTGACTATGCTCTCCTTTCAACTTTCTGCGTATTCTTCGTTTTCTCTGGAAACATTGCAAGAATTGACGCCGTTCGCGAACTCATTGAAACAATAGTTACTGAAAACACTTTGATTGCAGGTATCGTTTCTTGTCAATTTATAAGTAACGTTCCTACGGCGATATTCCTTTCTAAATTTACTACGAATTACCCCGACTTGCTTATTGCAGTAAACATCGGATCACTCGGTATTATTATTTCATCACTTGCAAGTTTAATTACGTTAAAGGAATTCTTAAAACACCAACCCAAAAAACTTAAAATGTATATGGGTTTATTTACTGCAGTTAACACGTCTTTCCTTATAGTTCTTATGACGTTAACGTTGTTAATCTAAAATTTACGAGCAAGCTTAAAATAGCTTGCTCTTTTTAATTTTTATATTGACAACGCATTTTAACTCTACTTAAAAAACTTGGGCAAATTTGCCCAAGTTTTTTTATTTAGAGTTTTCAGTTAAGAATATTTTAGTTATTTTTGATAAGTATCTATTCTTTTTATAATAGAAATTAATCGTGCGTGATGCTAAAGCATCATCTAACTTATAACAATATACTTCGCTTGACGGATCGGTCTTTTTTATAAGCGTATCGGAAACAAACGCAATACCAAGCCCCGTACAGCATACGTTATACGCTGACAATTGTTGGTTAAGACGAAAAGAAACTTTATAATCAACGGAGTGTTTTTTTAATATTTTTTGAGCGCGCTTACCCGAATCGTTTTCAGAATTTAAGAGCACGAAACGCGAATTTGAAAATTCGGATAAATTAACGGGTTTGGCATTTTCTAAACGCTCCCCTTCTTTTACGTCTTTAGCAGTTAATCTATAATCTTTTAACCTATCGTTTACTTCAAAGTTTTTTGGAACGGTTAAAAGCAAGGTTTCTTTAACGTAAGGAACAGCCACTATATTTTCATCATCAACAACCGAGTTATCAATAACTAAATCAATCTCACCTGCCGACAACTTAGTCATAAGGTTTTTACTGCTATCTTCATAAACTACGAATTTTACCTTTGGATACAATTTATTAAAATTTGCAATCATTTCAGGAAGAACGAAGGATGAAAAGAAACTACTTCCTCCTATTTTAATCGTTCCTGAATTAAAATTTTCAATATCTAAAACGTACGATTCGAATGCTTGCTCTTTTTGTTGAATTGAAAGAGCATACTCAATATACTTTTCGCCAACTTCGGTTAAAGTAATAGGCGAATTAGACCTATCAAATATCGGCGAACCAACTTTTTGCTCTATACGCTTTATGGAGCTTGAAAGCGACGGTTGCGATACAAATAGTTTTTTCGCTGCTTTTACAAAACTTTGTTCTTTATATACCGCTAAAACGTACTCTTTATTCTTAAACATATCAACCTCATAATTTACAAGTTATAATTATTATGATTTATTATGTATTTGATTATATCACAAGTTTATTATATAATCAATAGTAGAAAGCAAAATCCTTTCTAAAATTATTATAAAAGGGGAAATCCTATGGGAAAATTTAGACTTGAACGTGATTCAATAGGCGAAAAGCAAGTTCCAATAGACGCTTACTACGGCGTGCAATCTTTAAGAGCTAAAGAAAATTTCAAAATTAGTGGTAAAAAGGTTCACCCAGAATTTATAAACAGTATTGCAGAAGTTAAAAAGGCAGCTGCCATTGCAAACTGTAATTCAGGGGCATTATCTAAAGAAAGAGCTGACGCTATCGTTTACGCGTGCGACCAAATATTAAACGGTAAATATCTTGACAATTTTATTGTTGACGCTATTCAAGGCGGAGCGGGCACTTCGTTTAATATGAACGCTAACGAAGTTATTGCAAATATTGCAATCGAATATTTAGGCGGTATTAAAGGCGACTATAAAATCGTTCACCCAAACGACCACGTTAACTGCGCTCAATCTACTAACGACGCTTACCCTTCCGCAGGTAAAATAGCCGTTATAAGACTTTTGAAAAAGGCTCTCGTTGCGCTCGAAGATTTTTATAATTCCTTAATGAACAAAGCTATCGAGTTCGACAACGTTATTAAGATGGGTAGAACTGAAATGCAAGACGCCGTTCCCATAAGTTTTGGCCAAGCGTTTAGAGCGTACGCATCTCCTTTCAAAAGAGATATTGAAAGGTTTAATCAAGCAATCAAGGAACTCTCTATTCTCAACATGGGTGGAACTGCAATAGGAACGGGTATTACTGCCGATAAAGATTATATTAAAAACGTAGTTCCAACCCTTTCTAAAGTTTGCGGTATTGAGTTTTCTCAAGCCGACGATTTAGTTGACGCCACTCAAAACCTTGACTGTTTCGTTTACGTTTCGGGTATAATTAAATCCTGCGCGACTACGATGTCAAAAATAGCAAACGACTTAAGGCTTATGAGTTCTGGACCAAGAACGGGATTTTCAGAAATCAATCTTCCCGCTAAACAAAACGGCTCGTCGATAATGCCAGGCAAAATCAACCCCGTTATCCCCGAAGTTATCAGCCAAATAGCGTTTAATATATTTGGTAACGACGTTACTATTACAATGGCATCTGAAGCAGGTCAACTTGAACTCAACGCGTTTGAACCAATTATATTTTACAACTTATTTGAATCTATTGAAACGCTTACAAACGGCTTGAAAGTATTCAAAACCGACTGTATTGACGGTATTACCGTAAACCAAGACGTTTGCGTTGACGAAGTTGAAAAGAGTATCGGTATCGTTACCGCGCTTTGCCCGTACATCGGCTATACTCACTCGGCAGACCTTGCTAAACGCGCGCTTAAAGAAAAGAGAAACATCCGCGATATTTTGATTGAAGAAAACGTTATAGATAGTTCTAAATTAAACGAAATTTTAGACCCGCACAAAATGATTTAGAACTTTCAGTTAAAAAAAGAACGGCTTTGCCGTTCTTTTTTGCTTTATAAATATTTCGTTATTTGCTAAAAATACGGGAACCACTCTTCCTTTTATAAAGCGTACCTAAAAATTTACGGCTTTTCTCTTAAAATTTAACTTACTTGTTTACAAGAATTTTTTTTTGTGATATTCTTATCTTACAATGAAAAAAATATTTTTAACTTTAATTTTAATAATTTCAATAGTATTTTGTTCTACTCTTTCAAGCTGTAAAGAAGAACGGGATTTTACCGTTCACGAATATGAAAATTACACGTTTTACCAGCACTTAAAATACGGCGACGGCGAAAGAAATATTTTAGATCTTTTCGTTCCTAAAAACCTTACCGGTAACGCTGGTTTAGTTCTTCAAATTCACGGTGGCGGATGGGTTGCAGGCGATAAGGACGGGCTTATTGGCTGTGAAAAACGTTGGATTGAAAACGGGATTGTTTACGGCGCGATTAATTATCGCTACGCAGACGGTTACTCCGTTACCGCTAACGATATTTTAGACGATATTAACTCTTCGCTAATTTCTATAAAAGAAAAATGTTCTTCACTTGGAATTAACCTTACTAAAGTTGGGTTTTACGGTGGTTCGGCAGGCGGGCATTTATCCCTTTTATACGCTTATAAGCACCAAGACTCTGCGCCTATAAAACCTTGCTTTGTTGCAAGTTATTCAGGCCCTACCGATTTAACCGACGTTAACTATCTTGAAGAAAAATCTAATAAAGACGCCGTCGTTGAACTTCTATGCAAAGTTTCCGGCATTTATCAATACGGAACTAATATTTTAGATTATTCCTACTTATTAAAGAACGCGTCGCCTATAACCTACGCTAACTCCGATTCCGTTCCCACTCTTATTTTTCACGGAACTAACGACGATATAGTCCCTTATTCTAACGCCGTTATTTTACATAACACTTTATCAAATTTAGGCGTTGAGCACCACTTTATCACCTTCAAAAACTCTGGGCACGGCTTAGAAAACGACGAAGAAAGTTCTATAAAAGCCGATGCGCTTTTAATTGATTATGCAAACAGATACCTTAAGACTGAAAATTAAAAATTTAAGAAATCAAATGGATAGTGAAAGCGTTAACACCCTTTCACAAATCATTACGAAAAAGGTGCTAAACCTTGATAATATTAAGAGTTTACACACTTTTATGGTGTATAAAAGTTTTAGAAACGAAGTTGCAACGCAAGGCATAATTGACGGGTTATTATCCTTAGGAAAAACAATTTGCTACCCTGTAACCTTTACAGATAAAATGATTGCCGCTCTTCCTTTATCTAATGAATTAACCGTGAGCAAGTTGGGAGTTTTAGAACCTAAAGAGTATATGGCTTTAGATAGAGTTGACGCGGTTATCGTTCCTATGATAGCGTGTGATAAAAACAAAAATAGAATTGGCTTTGGCAAAGGCTATTACGACAAGTTTTTATCCAATAATAGCGCTCTTAAAATAGGTGTTTGCTACGAATTTCAAGTGGTAGATAAAATCGAAACTAACCCGTGGGATATTCCGCTTGATATAATAATTACTGAAAGTAACATCTTTTAATAAAACAGTTTAGTTTTATTATACTATTTATTTCCTTTTGTTTATTTACATTTAATTAGATAAACTCTATAATTAATTTAACTTATTTTAGGAGAACGATATGGACAGTAAAGTAAGAGTATTTTTAGCAAAAAAATATGATTTAGTAGTTGGCGATACCTTTCAACTTTTCTACAAAGGCATCATTGAAGCGCCTAACCCCTACTGCTACTCGATAGTAGTTACTTGTGAAAAGGGTAAAGCCTTCCCAAGATACTACGAATACACTCCGCAAGAAGAAGGCTCTCACAAATTAACAGTTGCAGTTTACAACGCTGAAAGAAAGTTGTTAGGCTGTGCTGAAACCACCTTAAACGTAGTTACCGCTAAAGCGCCAAATAAACCTATAAACGTTTTATGTGTGGGTTCTTCTACCACTCGTGGTGGCGTTTGGGTTGCTGAAGTTAATAGAAGAATTTCTCAAACGGGCGGAACACCGGAAGGTCACGGCTTTGAAGGCGTTAAGTTCGTTGGAACTTGCAAAAATGGCGACGTTGGCTACGAAGGTTACGGCGGATGGTCTTGGGATAGTTTTACTAAGAATGACGGCAACTCAGTTTGGATAAAAGCCCCGAACAATAAAACGGAAAAAGACCAACATTCACTTTGGAAAGACGCTAACGGCGCTATCTGGCAAATTGAAACGTTGCAAGTTGATTATTTGGGACTCAACCGCTATAAGGAACACACTAGCGAAATGCCACAATCGGGTTTCCTTACCCATTATAAAAACGCCGTTGATACCGAACCTATTGAATTTTCCTCTCCTTCTAGCGGAGCAAGCAGCCCATTTTATAAAAAGGAAATTAAAAGCGTAGACTTTAATTATTACCTTGAAAAGATAGGAGAAGATAAAATCGACTTAGTTTACGTTCTTTTAGGTAGCAACGGGCTTATGCGCCAAATTGCGTTCAATAATACTAGACACGATTATTGCCAAATCGTTAAAGAAGAAGCAAGGCGTTTTGTTGACTTAATCAAAAGAGATTTACCGAACGTAAAAATAAAACTTCTCGCACCGCAACTTCCTTCTTGTAGGGGCGGTATGGGTAGTAACTACGGCGCTGAACCTCCAATGAACGATTATTTCGATATAGTCAACTACATTATGGAACTCAATATGGCTTACGAAGAACTTGCAAGCGAAGAAGGATATAAAGATTTCGTAGAATTTATCCACCTTACAGGTCAGTTCGATACCGAATACAACTATCCACATATTGAAAAACCCGTAAACTGCCGTAGCTCTGTTACAGAATGGTTTGATACTAACGGCTTCCACTCTACTATTGAAGGCCGCTATCAAATTGCAGACGTAGTTTATAGAAATTTAGTTAAAGAAATTAGTAAACATTAAGGAAATTATTATGGATAGTAAAGTAAGAGTATTTTTAGCAAAAAAATACGATTTAGTAGTTGGCGATACCTTTCAACTTTTTTATAAAAGCGTTATAGAAGCACCTAACCCCTACTGCTACTCGATAGTGGTTACTTGTGAAAAGGGTAAAGCCTTCCCAAGATACTACGAATACACTCCGCAAGAAGAAGGCTCTCACAAATTAACGGTTTCAGTTTACAACGCTGAAAGAAAGTTGTTAGGCTGTGCTGAAACCACCTTAAACGTAGTTACCGCTAAAGCGCCAAATAAACCTATAAGCGTTTTATGTATGGGTGACTCGCTTACGCAAGGCGGTGCTTGGGTTGCTGAAGTTAATAGAAGAATTTCTCAAACGGGCGGAACTCCAGAAGGCAACGGCTTTAATGGCGTTAAGTTCGTTGGTTCTTGCTCTAAACTTGGCGTTTCCTTTGAAGGTTACGGCGGTTGGACTTGGAATAGTTACGTTTCCGATAAAGTAGGCGCTATTTGGATTCAAGCCCCGAACAATAAAACTGAAAAAGACCAACACTCGCTTTGGCAAGATTCAAACGGATATATTTGGCAAATTGAAACTTTGCAAGTAGATTATCTTAAACTCAATAGATATAAAGAGCACAACGGCCCGCTTCCAGAACCTGGTTTCCTTACTCACTATAAAAATGCGGTAGACACTAATCCTATTGAATTTTTTAGCGCATCAAACGGCAACGCTAGCCCGTTTTTAGATACTGAAAGTAAAAGCTTGAACGTTAAAACTTATCTTGATAAAATAGGTGAAAAAACTATAGACGTAGTATATATTCTTCTCGGCGCTAACGGGCTTATGCGTCAATGCGCTATGAATAAATCAAGGCGTGAATATTGCCAAACTGATATCAAACGAGAAGTTAAAAAAGTTCTTGACTTATTGATTAGAGATTTACCTAACGTTAAAATCAAAATTATGGCTATGCCGATACCTTCGGTAAACGGAGGAATGGGAAATAACTACGGCGCCGAGCCACCGTTTAACGATCTTTACGATATAGTAACTTATACAACCGAACTCAACGTTGCCTATGAAGAAATAAGCTTAGAAGAAACTTATAAAAACTCAGTTGAGTTTATTCATTTAACTGGTCAATTTGACTGTGAATACAATTATCCTAACACTTTAAGACCGGTAAATAGTAGAAGTCAAACGATGGAACGCGTTGATACTAACGCCGTTCACCCTAACGCCGACGGGCAAATGCAAATTGCCGACGCCGTTTATAGAAACTTAATTAAAGAACTTGCTAAATAAAAAAGACGAGTGAATTTTTCACTCGCCTTTTTGCTTGCCGTGATAACTACTAGGCGGAACGCCGTATTTTTCCTTAAAATACCTTGAAAAATTATACGGGTTTGAAAAGCCGGATTTATAGCAAACGTCGGTTACCCGCTCACCACAAAGTAATAAATTTAGCGCCGTTTCAAGCCGTTTGTTAAGCAAATATTCTTTAATACTCACACCGTATTGTTTCTTAAACGCCCTACTTAAATACGCGCGATTATAGGAAAACTTTTTAGCAATATCTTCAACTAAAAGTTCTTTGCCATAATTTTTATCAATATATTCTTTAACTGAAGCTAAAAGTTCGTTGTTTTGATTTTTTGTGATTTCTTCAATCAAATCGATAAGTATTTCCGAAACGGGCTCGGCGTATACTATTTCGTTCTCGTCAACTAAAGTTTTTATTCTACTAAAATAATCGCCAAAAAGTTCAACTACGCTCGGCAACCCGTCGAGTTTTTTGCCGTAACTTCCCATAAACCCTATCCAAGCGTATTCTAAATCGTTATCCTTTTTGAAATCGTAAATTATAGGAACGTAAGGCTTAACGATAAAAACGTCACCCTTTTTTATGGTAAAACGCTCGTTTTCCACCACTACTTCGCCTTGACCACCAACGATAACGTGCAAAACGTAAAAGAACCTAACGTGCTTATCCGACTTTCCTTCCGTTGGGTTCGATTGATAACCTATAAACATCGGGGAAATTTCTTCTAACGAAACTTTCTTTCCCTGATACTTGCCCATAGCAAAGTGAATTGAACGCTCAATTTTAACTCTCATAGCAATATTATAAATCATAAAATAACAAATTGCAACAATGAAAAGTCACATTTTAATAAATTATTATTACAAATTGATATTTTTTAATATAAAGTATTATATTAAAATTAAGTTATGATAGGCTATATTAAAGACGATTACGATAAAAAGATATATTTTGACGAGCTCTACGATTTTTTACCAGACGAAATCGTAGATAGTCACGCTCATATTTGGCGAGTTGAAGACGACGAATACGACAGGTCGAAATTTCCTAAAAAATGGACTAATCGCGTTGCGGGTGAGTGCCCGATTGACGATTTGCTCGCTATTTACGACGGGCTTTTTGAAGGGAAAAAAGTTATCCCCGTAATATTTGGTAATTCCGTTGTAAGATACAAAGAGCATAACGCTTACGTTAAGTCGGTATCTGAAAAGTATGGTTTTCCATCACTTTACTGGACCAAATACGAAATCCCTACCGAAGTTTTAGAGCGTGAAGTTTTAAGTGGTAATTATCAAGGGCTTAAACCCTATCTTGGCGGTTGCAAGCAAGGAGTTGCTCCCGCTGAAGCCGACGTTTTTGATTTTTTACCCAAAAACCATCTGGAACTTGCAAATAAATATGGTTGGAAGGTAGTTTTGCACCTTTCAAAATCAGAAAGGCTTAAAAACGAGAATAACCTTAAATCAATACTCGAAATTGAAGAGAAGTACCCGAACGTTAAACTTATCGTAGCGCACGTTGGTAGAGCCTACGCAAACGAAGACGTTGGTAACGCATTTGAACTTCTTAAACAAACCAAAAATATGATTTTTGATTTCTCGGCAAACACTAATGCAGACGTTATTAGGGGAGCAATCGAAACGGTTGGCGTTAAACGAGTGCTATTTGGTACTGACCTTCCTATTGCCAAGATGAAAATGCGTAGAATCGTTGAAAACGGCAATTATATAAATATAGTTCCACGTTCTCTTTACGGCGACGTAAGTAGCGATAGCCACATGAGAGAAACGGACGATAAAAATATTACCAACTTTACCTACGAGATACTTCTTGCTTTCAAGCAAGCATCGAAAGATTTAACTCTTTCAAAGGAAGATATAGAAAATATTATGAGCGGTAACGCTTGTAAATTATATAACATTAAATTTTAGGAGAATAAAAAAATGGCAAGTATTTACGACGGTTTCAAATTTAAGCCAGCGTCTTGGCTTCCAGGCAAACACTTAACCCTTGAAGAATTAGAACGTTTAAGAAATTTAACTAGAGATGAAATGGAATACACTAACGAAAACGGTTATCAAGTAAAACTCGTTCTTAATCCCGGTTTATGCGCGGTTATGGATATGTTCTACCGCATCGTACAAAGTGATATTCAAGATAAAAAACTCACGATGATTATGCCTAACCCTTGGGCAGTTCGTTACATTTCACTCGTTGAAATGATTAATAAGTTTGGTATTAGTTGCCGTAACGTACACGCTTTTGCGATGGACGAATTCGCTGATGAAGACGGTAACGTATGCCCTAACACTTACGCGCCCGGCCTTGGCTACTCGTTTATGAACAACTTCTACGGCCGTATCCGTGAAGACTTACGCCCTGACGTTTCTCAATGGCACACCTTTAATAACGACAATAAGGAACGTGGCGTATACTCTCGTATGATAGAAGACTGTGGCGAAGGCGGAGCGGACGTTATTTATTCTGCTACCGGTTGGCCTGGTCATATCGCGTTTATAGACCCTGACACCAAAGAATTTAAGGCAGACACTTTAGAAGAATTTATCACCTTAAAATCTGGTTTAGTTACACAAAATCCTATGTCCACTTGTGAAAACTCACTTTTCTCTCAAGTAGGTAAAGCGGGTGACGTTTGGGCAGTTCCCCCAAGAGCCGCAACTATCGGCCCTAGTGACGTTGTTAAGGCTAGAGAAAGAGTCGTAGTTCACGATTGCTTAAATGCAGACGGTTCTTCTTGGCAAAAAATGATTTCAAGAATAGAACTTTACGGACCTATTTCTAAAGACTGTCCGTCGTCTATCGTAAGGCTTGGCAAAGGTACTTGCTACGTTTTAGAAGGCTTATCAAAGCCCATTACTTGCTGGTTTAACGGCATGCAACCAAAAGATTTATAAAATATAAACACTTAAAAAACCGCGATTATTAATCGCGGTTTTTTTCATTAAGTAATTTTTTTCGGTAGAAAAAGTATGGTATTGCTACGGATAAAAGAGCGCCAGTCCAAGCAACGGGTTCTGCTACGAATAATGCTATATCGCCCATTAAATAGATTATTGCCTTTGCCATAACTATTCTACATATACACTCGGCTACGCCCGATATAAACGGCCAAGACGCAATTTTAAGAGATTGCAAAGCGTTTCTAAATACGTGAATAAGGTATAAAACGATTAAACAGCTGAGCATTATAGTTAAGTAAGTTAGCGCAATTTCAAGCGCTTGTTCTCCGCCTTGCTCGTTTGTATCTAAAAACAGCTCTAATATGAACTCCTTAAATATAAACATTATTACCATTACGGCAACAGCCATTATAGTTGCAATCTTAACAGACGACCATACGCCTTTTTTAACTCTTTCGTATTCTTTAGCGCCGTAGTTTTGAGATAAAAACGTTGCCGATGCAAGCCCTAACGCTATTGCGCTACACTCAAGCATACCGTAAAGTTTATTCGTTGCCGTGTAGCCCGCTAAAAAGGTGCTTCCCTTTTCGTTTATTGCCGATTGAACAACTATTCCGCCTATTCCTATAACAACGTATTCAAGGGCAATAGGAATGCCAAATTTCAAAAACTCTTTTATCATCTTAAAATCGGGTTTGAAAAAGGATTTGTCAAGTTTAACAAACTCTATTTTTGAAATCTTTATTATGCAGTATAAAAACGAAATAAGTTGTGATATAAGCGACGCTATCGCCGCGCCGGCTATCCCCCACTTAA
The DNA here is from genome assembly GCA_045651665.1 of Christensenellaceae bacterium. Taxonomy (GTDB): domain Bacteria; phylum Bacillota; class Clostridia; order Christensenellales; family Borkfalkiaceae; genus HGM11412. The sequence goes on along the minus strand of JAZRSR010000011.1, from coordinate 8,901 downwards.
ACACTAAAACAAACAATAAGTCTAATAAAATATTTAGCACTGCCGAAATAAGCATTGCAATAAGCGGAGATTTTCCGTCACCAAACGCGCGAAGTATGCCAGATGCTAAATTGTAAGCGGTAACTATTACCATACCGCCGAGCATTATAGTTAAATATACTATCGCCCCGTCGATAACGTCAAACGGAGTTTTAAGAAAGATAAGTATAGGCTTGGCAATAAAAATTCCTATTACGGTTAATATTGCCCCTATAATTAAAGACAAGACGGTTGAAGTTGCAATCGCCTTGTTAGTGTTATGATAATCTTTATCGCCAAAATATCTCGCAACAAACGTTGAAAAACCTTGAGTTAAACCTATAATCGTCCAAAGAATTAGCCAATAACACCAATCGGTTGCGCCAACTGATGCAAGAGCCTTAACTCCAACGCCCCTACCAACGATACTTGCGTCTGCTATCATATAAAGTTGTTGCCCTAAGTTTGCTAAGATTAGTGGGAAAGCAAATTTCAAAATATGCTTGGTAGGGCTTCCCACCGTCATATCAACGGTTCTAGTCATAAATTATATTCTTTTTGCCATTTTTCAAATTCAAAGCCTATGCCCGACGCGCTATGCGCATCGCTTGAAAGTATAAGCGTACCACCGTTTTGCCTTATAAATTCAACCATTTTATACGAAGGATACGGCGTATCTTTATATCCCCTTGAAATTCCACCCGTATTTACTTCAAAAGGTATTCCTATTTTATTAATTTCAAGAACGGCTTTCTTCCAAGCGGTTTTGTATCTTTCGTTATTCTCATCAAATAACGGATCTTTTTTATTGAACTTCGTTATCAAGTCAAAATGCCCAACGAAACGACAATTAGGTTTTTTAGCAATATCAACCACTTGTTCAAAATATCTTTCGCTCATTGCGTACGCATCGCCGTCAAAACCTTCGTTAATTGCTAAAATTAATTCTTCTTTGGTGTCGTCAATAGCGTAATACTTTCCCTTTTCGTAAAAGTAATGCGAACTACCTAAAAAGTAATCAAATTTGGTTACGTCGGTATTAGCGTGATAATCATCTTCAACGCCACATAAAATTTCAATCTTATCTTTGTAGCGCGCTTTTAAGGAATTTACTTCAAGGATAAATTTTTGAATATTTTCTTCACTTAAATTCCCATAAGTCTTAAACGGAGTAAAACAATGCGTAGTAATACCAAGCGTTTTTACTCCCTTTTCTATTGCCGAAACAACCATTTCTTCCGGCGTATTTTTACCGTCGCAATAAATAGTGTGAAGGTGCATATCACAAACTATCATTTAGTCATTTTCTCCTGCTTTACCTTTTTGTCGATAACGTGGCGTGACGCTAACTCTTTGTGAATATCTTCAAGAGAAATTCCTTGCTCTATCATAAGAACTAAAACGTGATAGCAAAGGTCTGCTATTTCGTAAATAGTTTCCTTTTTGTCGTTATCCTTAGCGGCGATTATAACTTCAGTACACTCTTCGCCTACTTTTTTCAAAATTTTATCAAGCCCCTTTTCAAAAAGGTAGGTGGTGTAAGACCCTTCAGTCTTGTTGATTTTTCTACCTTCAATAAGTTTTACGAGTGAAGAAAGTGAAAATTCGTGAAGTTCATCACTTTCAAAAACGGGGTTAAAGAAACAACTATCTTCCCCGGTATGACAGGCAGGCCCGTCCTTTTCAACTACCACGGTTAACGCATCGTAATCGCAATCGGCTGTGATTGAAACAACGTGTTGATAGTTACCGCTCGTTTCCCCTTTAAGCCATAATTGTTTTCTTGAACGGCTGTAAAAACAAGCGAGTTTTTTCTCCATAGTTATATCTAAACTTTCCTTATTCATATAAGCAAGCGTGAAAACTTTTTTAGTTATACTATCTACTACAATTGCAGGAATAAGTCCGTTTTCGTCAAATTTAAGTTTTTCAATCTCTAACATAATATCTCCTTTACACCAAGCGCATTGGTATTCCGTTTTTAGATAATTCTTCTTTAAGGCCTATAATCTTCACTTCTCCAAAGTGAAAAATTGATGCGGCAAGCCCCGCATCCACCTTTGGCAAGGTCTTAAACAACGTGGTAAAATGCTCTATTGAGCCCGCGCCACCAGAAGCAATTACAGGAACGTTTACAACGTTACACACCGCTTCAAGCATTTCTAAATCAAAACCGTTTTTAACCCCGTCGGTATCGATTGAGTTAAGAACTATTTCGCCAGCGCCGTTATCAACTCCACGCTTTATCCACTCGATAGCATCAAGCCCGGTATCAACCCTTCCGCCTTTAGCAAATACTCTAAACTTTCCGTCAACGCGTTTAGCATCAACTGATAAAACGACACATTGGTCGCCGTAAAGTTTTGCCGCGTGATAAATAAGGTCTGGGTTTTTTATTGCCCCAGAGTTTACGCTAACCTTATCTGCTCCACATTTAAGCACCCTATCAAAATCATCAAGCGTGTTAATTCCACCGCCAACCGTGAGCGGAATAAAAATGGTTGACGCAACTTCTTTTAATATATCGGTAAAGAGAGCCCTACCATCGCTACTTGCAGTTATATCGTAAAACACAAGTTCATCAGCGCCGTTATCACTATAATATTTGCCTAAACTAACGGGGGAAGAAACGTCTAATAAACCTTGAAAGTTTACACCTTTAACAACCCTTCCATCCTTTACGTCAAGGCAGGGAATTATTCTTTTAGTTATCATTTGCAACTCCTATTGCTTCACTAAGGTTTATGGCTTTGGTGTAGTAGGCTTTACCTACTATCGCACCGTAAACACCCAAATTTTTAAGCTTAATTATATCGTCTATCGAAGAAACTCCGCCCGATGCTATAAAATTGATATTAAACTTTTCGTTTAATTCTTTATATAAAGCGTGGTTTGCACCCATCATAGCCCCGTCTTTAGAAATATCGGTGCATATAACCGCAGTAACGCCCAAACTTTCTAATTCTTTGCAAAAATCAAACGCATTAAGAGTAGATTTCTCCGTCCAGCCTTTGATTGCAACGAACCCGTCTTTAATATCAACGCCAACGGCAATCTTGTCGCCATAAGTTTGAACTGCGGTTTTCAAAAACTCTCTATCAGTTACCGCCGACGTTCCAAGAATAACCCTTGACACGCCCGCGTCAATATACGTTTTAATAACTTCAAGGCTACGAATACCACCGCCAACTTCAACGAATAAATCAGTTGACTTTACTATATTTTTAATAACTTCAACGTTGGGCGTTCCGCCCGTTTTAGCCCCTTCCAAGTCAACTACGTGCATATATTTTGCACCTTGTTTTTGAAAATCAAGGGCAATCTCTAAAGGATTATCGCTATAAATAGTCATTTGAGCGTAATCGCCTTTATAAAGCCTAACGGCTTTTTTATCGTATAAATCTATTGCAGGAAAAATTTTCATATTTACTCCAACTCGCAAAACGCTTTTAATATTGAGAGCCCAACCTTGCCACTCTTTTCAGGGTGGAATTGACAGCCGTAGACGTTGCCCCTTTGAACGCTAGCGGTAAGCTTAGCGCCGTACTCGGTTGTTGCAATAACGTTATCTTCACAATCCGCACCGTAAAACGAGTGCACGAAATAAACGCAATCCCCGTCGCTTAAATACTTAAAAATCTCGCTCTTAGGTTGTTTGAGCGACAAAGCGTTCCAACCAATGTGCGGAATTTTAAGGTCTTTAGGTATAACTTCACTTATAGGGCGAATTTCCCCTTTAATAAGCCCTAAACCCTTGTGAACTCCGTACTCTAAACTTCTATCGAAAAGCATTTGCATACCAAGGCAAATTCCAAGTAGCGGAACGCCTTTGTTTGCCATAGAAACAACTACTTCAGAAAGCCCCGACTCAAAGAGTTTCTTGCTCGCGTCTTCAAACGCACCTACGCCTGGGAGAATTATTTTATCGGCTTTTTCAATAACTTCTTTATCTCCGCTAGTTATAACGTCAACGCCGATTGCCTTGAACGAACTTTTTAGCGAATAAAGGTTACCCACGCCGTAGTCAACTATAACTACCATTATAAAACACCTTTGGTAGACGGAATTTCACCGTTCAACTTCTCATCGATTTCTACTGCTTTTTTCAAACTTCTTGCAATTGACTTAAACGCCCCTTCAATAATATGATGAACGTTCTTTCCTGCAAGTTGATTTACGTGGAGATTAAGACCGGCGTTAACGGTGAACGCTATTAAAAACTCCTCAATAAGTTCAACGTCAAAATTTCCAACTCTTTTTGCTTTTGGCGTTAAGCCGTAACCAAGGTAACTTCTACCAGAAATATCAACAGCTGATAAAATAAGCGCTTCGTCCATAGGAAGAATAGTATCTCCGTATCTCGTTATACCCCTTTTATCGCCAAGAGCGGTTTTGAACGCTTGACCTAAGGCAATACCAATATCTTCAACGGTGTGATGATAGTCAACTTCCACGTCGCCAACGCAAGTTACGGTCAAATCAAATCTACCATGCTTTGCAAATAACGTGAGCATATGGTCGAAAAAACCACTACCTGAATTTACTTCAGAAACACCCGTACCATCAAGGTTTAAGGTTAACTTAATATCCGTTTCTTTGGTTTTTCTATCAATATTTGCTATTCTCATACAAGTTCTCCTAAAATTTCTTTAACTGCTGAAATAAACGCTTTCATTTGATTAAGACTACCTATCGTTATTCTTATATAATCTGAAATTCTTTCGCTCTTAAAGTGGCGAATTAAAATTCCCTTTTCTTTAAGTTTAAGATAGAGTTCTTCTCCGCTAATTTTATCCGACTTTGCAAAGATAAAATTCGTGCTTGACGGAGTAAAATCAAAGCAAAGTTTTTTAAGTTCAACCATAGTGTAAACTCTACTTTCAATAATCTTAATTACGTTCTTTTTGAAATACTTATCGTCCTTTATAGCGCCGATGCCTAAACACGCCGTAACCCTATTTACGTTATAAGGATTCGTTGAATATTTAACTGTGTTAAGGTCTTTAATAATCTTCTCACTCGCTATACCGAAACCAAGCCTTGCTCCTGCCATTGAACGGGATTTTGAAAAGGTTTGGGTAACGAGTAAATTATCATACTTGTCAATAAGTTTTACTGCGCTTTCTCCACCAAAATCAACGTACGCCTCGTCAACGATCACTAATCTATCCTTGTTTGACGCTAAAAGTTCTTCAATTTTAGAAAGAGAAAGTTTCATACCCGTTGGAGCGTTGGGGTTTGCAATAATTATTACGCCTTTTTCGTCCTTGTAATCGTTAATATCGATTGAAAAATCTTCCCTTAATGGAATTTCTTTATAAGGAACGCCGTTTACCCCTGCAAAAACTTTATAAAAGCCGTAAGTAATATCTGGGAATATTGCAGGGTTTTTATCGTCGCAATAAGCGATAAAGGCGAAATTCAAAACCTCGTCTGAACCGTTTGAAACGATAACTTGTTCCTTTTTAACACCGTAATAATCCGCAATCGTTTTTAACAAATCGCTACAATCGGGATCGGGATAAAGTTTTACTTTTTTAAGTTCCCTTTTAGCAAGTTTTACCGCAAGGTTAGACGGCGGAAAGGGAGATTCGTTAGTATTAAGTTTAATATACTTTATATCTTTAGGTTGTTCGCCTGGAACGTACGCTGAAAGCTTTGATATTTTTTCGTTAATAAATTTACTCATTTTCTTCAAATCTAATAGTTGCGCTCTTTGCGTGCGCGGTTAAGCCTTCTTTTCTTGCAAAGTAGTCTATTTTTTTACTTACTTTAGAAAGGGCGTCTTTATCGTAATAAATGTATTGAGTTTTCTTAATAAAATCATCAACCGATAACGCGCTACTAAATCTTGCCGTACCACTCGTTGGGAGCGTATGGTTAGTACCCGCTAAATAATCGCCTACCGCTTCCGGGCAGTTTCTACCTAAAAATACCGAGCCAGCGTGCTTTATAAGTTTAAGGTATTCAAAGGGATTATCAATGCAGAGTTCCAAGTGTTCAGGCGCAATCTCGTTTGCAATTTCAATCGCCCTTCTAAGATCGTCTGCTACGATAATCTTGCCGTTATTATCAATTGATTCTCTTGCAATTTCACTCCTATCTAAAAGGGGAATTTGTCTTTCAAGTTCTTCACGAACGTGAACTGCAAAGCCATAACTATCGGTAATAAGCACCGCACTTGCCATTTTATCGTGCTCGGCTTGAGATAACATATCGGCGGCAACGTCGCAAGGCCTATTCTTATTATCCGCTACGACCAATATTTCGCTCGGGCCTGCAATCATATCGATTGAAACCATACCGAAAACTTGTTTTTTTGCTTCGGCAACGAAGGCGTTTCCAGGCCCTACGATTTTATCAACCTTAGGTATACTTTCCGTACCGTACGCAAGCGCGGCGATCGCTTGAGCGCCACCCACTTTATAAATTTCAGTTACCCCCGCTATTTTAGCAGATGCGAGTATTACGGGATCAATTTTACCATCACGATTAGGCGGAGTTACCATAACTACCCTTTCGCAACCTGCAACTACTGCGGGAATTGCATCCATTAAAACGGTTGACGGGTAACTTGCAGTACCACCCGGAACGTATATTCCCGCTCTTTCGATAGGAATTATTTTTTGCCCCGTTATAACCCCGTCTTTATTAGAGAGTTCAAAGCCTTGCCTTACTTGTTTTTCGTGAAAAGCCCTTATGTTTTTACTTGCGTATTCTAAAACTTCAATAAATTCTTTTTCTACTGATTTATAAGCGTCTTCAATCTCTTTTTCGCTTACCCTTAAAGTAGTCAAATCTGCTTTATCAAACTTTTTATTATACTCAAAAACAGCCTTGTCTCCACGAGTTTTAACGTTTTCAATAATATCTTTAACGATAGACGAAACGTCTTTCACAGCAACTTTTAATGAAAATATTTCATCTCTCGTATTTAGATTATCTTTATAAATTTTAATCATAAATCATCCACCGCTTTTGAAGTTTTTGCTACTATATCTTCAATTATTTGTGTTTTGAATTTGAAACTTGACTTATTTGCTATAAGCCTTGCGCTAATTGGTAAAAACTTTTCAACTACTTCTAAATCATTTTCTTTTAAGGTAGTTCCCGTTTCCACAATATCTACTATAACGTCTGAAAGATTAAGAATTGGCGCTATCTCGATTGAACCGTTAAGCTTAATAACGTCAATATCTCTTCCTTGAGATTGATAGTATTCTTTAGCAATATTAACAAACTTAGTTGCAACTCTTAAAGTTTTATTTCTATCGTCAACAAACCCTTTTTTAGCCGCTACCGCCATAGAACATTTACCAAGTTTAAGATCGCAAAGTTCATAAATTTCAGGCTTATATTCCATTAATATATCTTTACCCGCAACGCCAATATCAGCAGCGCCACGCTCAACGTAAATAGCAACGTCACTTGGCTTTACCCAAAAGTATCTAATTTTAAGTTCATCGTTTTCAAAAATAAGTTTTCTGTTATTTTCTCTAATCGAAGGGCAAGCGTAACCGATTTTTTCAAACGTATCGTATACCTTTTCGCCAAGCCTTCCTTTTGGAAGGGCTATATTTAAGTATTTATCCATATTAGTTATCAACCCTCCAAATATCGTCAAGGTAAACTGCAAATCCGATTGCTTTATAAGGCTTATTCATCTTCTTCATAAGATTATCGTATTCGCCACCGGAAATAACGCCCGTAGGTACGCCTTCAACGAAACCTTTGAACGCTATGCCGTTATAATAATTCATATCGTTTACGACTGAAAAGTCTATTATAACCTTTCCGTTTTCATCTTCTAAACCTTTTGCTACGCGCTTGAGCTGTTCAACTGCAAGTTCCGCTTTATTTGAAACCTTGAACTCGTCAAGTAGAGTTAAAACTTTTTTAGGCTCACCGTAAACTGTAACGAGTTTTTCAACAAGCGCTTTTTTATCGCTTGAAACGTTAAGATTTGTTAAAATCTCTTTTATTGCAAAAAGGTTTTTATCCCCTAAAAGTTTGCAAATCTGCAACTTTTCACGACTGGAAACCGAGGCGCAGTCTAATACTTCAGAAATAATATCAAGATGGGAAAGGACTAAAACGTTACTACAAGATATCTCGTTCAAACTCTTGATTGCAAGCGATAAAACTTCAATAACCGTACTTTCGTTAACTTCGCCTATACACTCTAAACCTGATTGCATTATTTCTTTATACGACTTCGTTCCCTTTGAAATTCTATAAACGTTCTCATCGTAAAAAACTTTCATAACGCCGTTTACGTCTTTACTGTTTTTTACTATTGACAAGGTAACGTCTGGCTTTAACGCCAAAAGTTTACCGTCAGTATCGGTAAAGGTTATTACGCTTTCACTAACCAAAAAGTCTTTATTTTGAGCGTAAAGGTCGTACTCTTCAAACTTACTCATACGATATTTTTTATAGCCGTAACTAGAATATATCGCGCGGAGTGATAAATTTACCCTTTCTTCAGGGGTTAAAACGCTTAAAATTTTATCCATATATTATTTATCCCCCTTTTTATCAAGAACGATTGAATATCCGCCAGCGCCGTAGTTTAAGCACCTTGAAACTCTACTGATAGTAGCCGTGCTTGCACCAGTTAGCTTGCAAACTTCTTGGTAATTTTTACCAGACGACAAAAGTTTTGCAACTTCTAATCTTTGCGACATATCAAGCATTTCTTTAATCGTGCAAATATCTTCAAAAAATTTGCGACAATCTTCCTTGCTTTCAAGCTTCAAAACTGCCTCGTATAATTTTTCTAAACTTTTGATTTCGGTTTCGCTCATAATAAAAACCTACCTTGTTTTATTTTATTACAGTTTAGCACGCTAAATTGATAAAGTCAAGCATTTTACACGGTAA
>JAZRSR010000010.1:0-1047 GCA_045651665.1 Christensenellaceae bacterium | reverse complement strand
CGCGTTACTCACCCGTTCGCCACTAAGAACCCCCGAAGGAGTTCTCCGTTCGACTTGCATGTGTTAGGCATGCCGCCAGCGTTCGTCCTGAGCCAGGATCAAACTCTCCAATAAAGTTTATTGAAGAACCGATTGGCTCTTGTTATTAAAAGAAATTATTTTGACTTTTAGGTCGTACATTTCCGAAGAAATGCTTGACCCGCACATTCGCTTTTTTCTAGGTTCTTGTTCAGTTTTCAAGGTTCTGTTTTGTCGCCGTGTCATCAGCGACTTGCATATAATACCACTTTACCAAAGGGGTGTCAACACCTTTTTCTCAAGTTTTTTACAAAAATCTTACGATACACAAGGAAGCGTTGGCAAACGAAACTGCTTTACTTGTCGCTTAAAGCACCCTAAAATTTTTTCAAATTTCTTCTAAAAAATAGCATTTTTCTTGTCAAAAACGCCCTAAAATCAGCAATTCTTTCCAAAAAATCCCAAAAACTTTTAAAAATTTTTATTACAAATTAATAAAAAATGCGTCCCCAAAAATGGGAACGCATTTGAAAATTTTATAGTTTCTTCATTATAAATTACATGCCACGGCTAGCAACGATGTCAACGCCCAAACCGAGAATGTCTTTTACAACTACATCGCCTGCAGCGATAGGAGCTTGAACTTTAACGCCACGCAAGTAAGCAGCGCAAGCCAAAACTTTTTCTTTCGGCAGAACGGTAGAAGAAACTACGGGCAGCAAGGGGAGCAAGCCACCTTCTACTGCTACAGTAGTGGTAAGCATTCTTTTGGGAGCAGTTACTTCGTCAGCAGCATATTTAGGACCGCGAGGGCAGGTGTTACCGGTAACATTGGTAACTTTGCCATCTTCAATGGTTACGGTCATTTCGCAGCCCAAAGGGCACATAATGCAGTTCATAACTCTAGTTTCAACAGCCATTTTATACCCTCCTTAATTACATTACCAAACCAACGGTGATTTCTTCACCGATCAGGTCGAATTTAGCAGCAGGAATTTCTACTGCAATCATTTCACTGGGTTTAGCAAC
>JAZRSR010000009.1:0-1416 GCA_045651665.1 Christensenellaceae bacterium | reverse complement strand
AGAAAAAATGAGAGAAAAAATTAAAACGTTTTTCTTGTCTGCGCTAGCATTGTTTATGGTGCTTAGTTGTGTGTTCTTGCGATCACCGCCAGCTAGCGTTAACGCGGATGAATCCGATTCGGCTTATACTCAAAAAGTCGTCGCCGTAGTTTACGATAACTCGGGTTCAATGACGGGTAACGATAGTGACATCCCAGTTGAACAGCGAACGGCTTGGAGTCCTTTTGCTAAATATGCGTTACAAGGGTTGATATCAATATTTGATTCTAACGACGTAATGTCAATTTTTCCGCTTAACAAGTATGACGAAAATTACAAAACGAAAAATCAGCCATACAGTACCCCGTATGTTCCAGTTAACCTTTCTGGAGATAGGCAAGCTGCAATAGAAGAAGTTTTGAATCACTCACATAACAACGTTCAAACTTTTAATCCTTGGGGAACGACTCCTCCATACGCAGTTGAAAATGCAATTAAATGGTTAACTGAAAATAAAATGAATAAACTTGAAACTGTAAACGATAGAGAGTTTTGGTTGATAGTTTTATCTGACGGTGTATTTAATGATGCAACTGTGTTTGATAAAAAGTTTGATTTCAAAGGTGACAGCGATAGAGTAGATAAAAAATACGATACGACTAGTGACTTGTTAACGTTGGCAACTAAAGATTATTTAGGACTTCAAACTTTTTACTTCGGTATGGGCACAAGCGCTGGTATTACAAATACTCCATCGTTCACAGCTAAAGAAATAGGTAGGAGCAATCCACAAACCGACGTTATAGAAGCAATGCAAGAAGTTAGCAATCGAGTAACTGGTAGATATACGTTGCAGTCGGGTGTTGCGGTTAATGGTAATCAAGTTACGGTAGACCTTAGTGAGTGCGCCTTCTCAATTTCGAGTTTGGCGGTTCTAGCTCAAGGCGAAGGTGATTTAAAGATATCCGATATTTCATGTTCTAGCGTGAAATTGAAAAATAAGATAGCAACCACAATGCTAATTGATGAAGAAGCATTAGTAATGGGAAAGACAAAACAAGTTAAAATTTCTGGCTGCTCTTCAACTTTAGTTCCATCCGATCCAAACGGATACTTCAGTAAAGACGTGATAACATTAACGTTTAATGCAGCGCCAACTAGCGTTAACATTTTGGTAGAGCCTGCAATCAAGCTTGAGTCTTACCTTCAATATAAAAATGGTAGCGAGTGGGAAGACGTTGACGTTGATATCATCAACACGAGCTTTAAGCAAAATGTAGAAGTTAGAACGAGATTTAAACTTCTTGATGGTAAGACTGGTAAAAACGTAACCAACGATTTAGGTGACGTTCAAGCAAGTGTTTCTTACGCTGGTAGATCATACGGCAATGAAGAAGGGTTCAAACTTAAGAACGGCAAGAACGAAGTTGCCTTGTC
>JAZRSR010000008.1:0-61900 GCA_045651665.1 Christensenellaceae bacterium | reverse complement strand
TATTGAAAAGGTTTTAATTTAAGATGTAAAGATTAAAAAGCAAGACACGTTTTGTGTCTTGCTTTTTTGTTATCTTTCGCTTTTTAGTGAGTTGTTCATAAGATTTTTGATTTCCGTTTTAGGATTAGCGCCTTTTTTAACGACGTTATAAACTGCCTCTATTATAGGCGAATAAATTCCGTTTTGCTTTGCTATCTCGTAAGCGATTTCTACTGCAAAAATTCCTTCTACGGTTTTTTGATTTTCCTTTTCAAATTCGGCGTATGACGTCGCGCCGATTTTATAGCCAGCGCTATAATTTCTAGAAGTTTTTGAAGAACAAGTTAAAAATAAATCTCCAACACCTGCTAAACCGAAACACGTTTGTTCTTTTCCGCCAAGAAATTCTACGTATCTTTTTATTTCCGCCATGCCCCTTGTTATAAGCATTGCTCTAGTATTAACTTTAAAGCCTAGCCCGTCGGCAATTCCCGACGCTAACGCTATTACGTTTTTAAGGGAAGAGCAGTACTCTGCGCCGATAGAATCGTCGTTAGTGTAAACTCTAAAATACTCGTTTGAAAATACTTCTTGAGCTAAGGTAGAATATTTGATATCTCTAGACGTTGCCGTTATTGCCGTGTATTGCTTTTGGGCAACTTCTTCAGCAAAAGTAGGACCTAAAAGGGAAACTACGTTCCCCCTTAAACTTTCAGGCAAAACGCTTCTAATAAGTTCGCCTAAGGTAAGTTTAGTTTCCTTGTCAAACCCTTTTGCTAAATTTACGATTAAAACGTCGTTTTTAACCTTATTTTTCAATTTTTCAGCAGTTTCTTTAACGGCGAAACTAGGCACGGCAATAATTATAACGTCAGCACCGTCAACTGCGTAGTCAAAGTCTAAACTTGCGCTAACGCTATTATTTATTATAAAATTTTCGCCTAGAAATCTCTTGTTGGTGTGAGTTGAGTTAATCTCGTTAACTTGAATTTCTTCAACGCCGTAAATAATGACCTCATAACCTTTATCGGCGAGAAGATTTCCCATAACCGTTCCCCAAGCGCCAGAACCTAAAACACAAATTTTTTTCAATTGAAAATCCTCGCTAAAAATAGATTTAACCCTATTCATACAATATTTTTATTATAAATATATTAGCGCAATAAGTCAAGGTTTTACTAAATAGTAAAATAAAAAGCAAGGCGCAATTGTGCCTTGCTTTTAATATTGACTTTATTTGTAAACAAGGGTATAATTAAAATATATAATTTTTGCTCAAAATAATTTTCAAAGGAAAGTTTTATGGTTAAATTTGTAAATTTTTGGTATATATTTTTTATTTTATTTGGTGTGGGGAGTATAATAGGGCTTTATTATTTGCTTAAAAATAAAACGGATAGAACTAAAAAAATAGTTTTAGGCTCGATTTTGTTTTTTAATCTCGCCCTTCATTTTCTAAAACTTACTTTTCCGCCGTATTCTCAAGATTTTGCTTTTGCTATGCGTGAAGTTTGGTTTGTTAACGTTTGCGGAACGAGCGTTTTATTCTTTCCGTTTTGTTTTTTCTCAAAGAGTAAAACGGCTAAAGATTATATGTTTTATCTCGGCGTGATAAGTGGCTTTTTAGCGCTATTATATCCCACCGAAGCCCTTAACAAAAGCGTGTTCACGCTTGATCTTTGGAGATTTTATATTTGCCATATAATAATAATCGCAGTACCGTTACTTATGGTAAAATTAAATTTGCACCAAATTGACGTTAAAAGGATATATAAAGTTCCATTTTGCGTAATGGCTGTACTTTTGTTTATAATTTGCAACCAAGTATTACAAAGCGAACTTGGAATTATTGCGCTTAGAAACGATAATATGTTTGATATTAACTGGCGAAACCCTTCTCTTATTTGGGGCCCGACTGATGACGTAGCCGTGATATTTTCTTGGTTAACGCCAAACTTTATGAAAGTAATTCCCTTTGGCGAATACGCAGGGCAAGAAAAGTTTTGGCCGTTTTTCTGGATGATACCGGGGGTTATAGTTTACTTTATATTAATACCGCTAATACTCTGCTTGATTTTTGACTTTCAAAATACGATAAACACTTTTAGATCTCTATGCGATTATATAATTAATTGGTTCAAGAAATTAAATAAAAAAACTAATGCGGAATAGAACTATCTTTTGTCAAAATATCTTTACAAAAACTTTAATAAGTTGTATACTAAAACTGCACTAAAAATAATATTCTATTAAGGAGTAATAAATATGAAATTAATTATCAAAGATAATTATGATGCAATGAGCCAATGGGCTGCAGAGCATATTGCAAACGCTATCAACAGCCATAAAGAAAACCGTCCTTTCGTTCTTGGTCTTCCAACCGGTTCTTCTCCGCTCGGAGTTTACAAAAAGTTAGCCGAAATGAACAAGGCAGGCAAAGTAACCTTTAAGAACGTTGTTACTTTCAATATGGACGAATACGTTGGTCTTCCAAGAGAACACGACCAAAGTTATTGGTACTTTATGCACGATAATTTCTTCAACCACATTGATATTCCCGCTGAAAATATCAATATCTTAAACGGTATGGCAGAAGATCTTGAAGCAGAGTGCAAGCGCTATGAAGATAAAATCGCATCTTATGGCGGTATTGATTTATTCTTAGGTGGTAGCGGTGTTGACGGTCATATTGCGTTCAACGAACCTTTCACTTCTTTAACTTCAAGAACGGGTGTTCGCGCGTTAACTGAAGATACTTTAATCGTAAACTCTCGTTTCTTTGATAACGATCCTAACAAAGTTCCCAAAACCGCACTCTCCGTTGGCGTTGGCACGGTTTGTGATTCTAAACAAGTTTTACTTTTAATTAGCGGTCATAATAAAGCAAGAGCGCTCCGCCATTGCGTTGAAGGTGGCGTTGATCACGCTTGGACTATTAGCGCGTTACAACTTCACAAAGACGGCATTATCGCTTGCGACGAAGCCGCTTGCGGTGAATTAAAAGTAGATACCTACAAATATTTCAAAGAAATTTACAAAAACGAAAAATAATATAAAAAAATAACAAATCCCGCCAATAAAGTTGGCGGGATTATTCTATGCAGTCAAAAAATTCATCAAAAGAAACGTCAAAAACCTTTACTAGCGAAATAATATAACTTGCTTTAGGCTCGTTAACGCTCCTTTCCCAATAATCAATTGCCTTTTGGCTTACGCCAATAAGTTTTGCAAGTTGCATTTGCGAAAGGTTATTTTCTAACCTTAGTTCTTTTATCTTTTCACCTATCTTCATAATTTTATTATAGAAGAAATCTTCTCAAAATAGTTGACTAAGAAGAAATCTTCTTGTATAATAATGTAAAATAGTGAGAGTCACTTAAAAACGAAGGAGAAAAAAATGCCGAAAGAAACGAAAGTAATACAAACACGTCCAGGTGAGGAAGAATATGCAATTAAAAGAAATGAATTATTCGGTTGGGAAGTTCTTAGCAATCAAAGGTGTCAAGAAAAACAAAAAGAAGGCGACGGATGGTATGTTGTAATCTTTAATAGAATTACTTTTACAAGGGATAAAGACGCCCCTTGGTATAAGAGAGTTTGTGAACTTGAAAAAGAGTTTAATGATATCTCTAATCGTGAATATGAAGTAATTAAAGATAAATACAGATATGACGGGGTAGTTACTGATAAGATTAAGGTTGGAGAAAAGCCTAAAGAGTTCAAGTTACCTAAACTTGCCGAGCCTGAAAAATTTTTCAAATGGATGATTTTATTTGCAATAGGAACGATTCTTTTTTTATTTTCGATGGCACTTGTAAAATCATCAGGTGAAGAAGGTTATTATGCGCTTGTGATGTTAGGTTTTATTTTAGGTGCTGTTGGTCTTATAAAATCTATACCCAACGCAAAGTATTTGGAAGGTTTGAGTGGAGAAAAAAAGAAAGAAGCAGTCGAAACTTACGCTATATATAAAGAAGAAAAGAGAAAATACGATGATGCGGTTGAAGGTTTTTTTAATAAAAGGATCATGGAAATTTCGAAAGAGTTAGAGAACCTTCTAAATTAATGTATTCAAACATAATTTGCTAAAAAGCAAGGCGAGAGCCTTGCTTTTTTACGTTGAAAAATTATCAAATTTGTGTTAAAATAAAAATATGATTAAAGAAACGCAAGCAATAGTTGTAAAAGTAGCAAAACAATGGTGGTTAAAAATTAACACTAAACCTTTTAGAACGCACCCGCTTGACGGGGCGATTTTTCCGCATATTATAAAGGTGTTATATCAAGTTGACGGCAAAACTTATTGTAAATCAAAATGGGTTGGCGCAAGCAAAGTTCCGCCGAGCGTGAATAGTAAAGTTAGTGTAATTTACGATGAAAATAAACCTAAAAAAGCAAAAATAATTTTATAACTTAAAGGGAAAAGTTTATGAAGTATTTAATAGTAGTTGATATGCAAAATGATTTTATTACGGGAAGTCTTGGCAGTAAACTTGCTGAAAAAATCGTTCCGCAAGTTATAAACAAGGTTAAAACTTACGATGGCGAAGTGATTTTTACTAGGGATACGCATTTTGAAAATTATCTTTCAACCCAAGAAGGCAAAAACTTACCCGTTGAGCATTGCGTAAAAGATACTTTTGGTTGGGAAATTTGCAACGAGTTAAAACCGTATGCTAAAACGATTGTTGATAAACCGAGTTTTGGTAGCGTTGAACTTCCTTTCGTTATAAAAAGTTTTTCTAACGATATTGAAGAAATTGAACTTTGCGGGCTTTGCACGGACATTTGCGTTATTTCAAACGCAACGATATTGAAAGCCGTTTTTCCTGAAGTTAAAATCAAAGTTGATAGCAGTTGTTGCGCAGGCGTTACGGTAGAAAGCCACGAAAATGCGCTTAACGCTATGAAATCTATTCAAATAGAGATAAAATAATGCTTAATAAAGAAACGATTATCAAACAACTTGAAAGTATGGGCGCGCCGAGAGATAGGGCGGTTATCGTTCATATATCTTTAAGGGCGGTTGGGGAAATTGACGCTCAATATTTGCTCGATACTTTTATCGAGTATTTTACAAGTGAGGGTGGTGTTTTGATAGTTCCCACTCACACTTGGCATAATACTTTTAAGGATATAGTTTTAGATATGGCTAGCCCAGATACCTGCATTGGCACGTTTTCAAAAATTGCCCTTCAAGACAAAAGGGGCAAAAGAACTACTAATCCAACGCACTCTGTAACTTTGTTTGGTAACGAACGAAAAGTTCAAGAGTTTTTGGATATGGAAGAAAACGTTTCAAAACCCACGGACAAGAGCGGTGCGTATTCTAAAATAGATAACGTATTGCTAATAGGCGTTGGGCAAGAGAAAAACACTTATCTTCATTGCGTTGAAGAAACTATTGGCGTTGTTAATAGGTTTTCAAGCGCTCCAATCCCTATGAAAGTTAAACGGTTAGACGGAAGTATCATAACCAAGCCGTTTTATTATTTTGACGAGAGCGATATTGGTGACGTTTCAACGAGATTTCCTAAATACGAGAAAGCGTTTAGATATCACCGCGGAATAGTGGACGGATTTATTGGAAACGCAAAAACTATGCTTTGCGACGCTAAAATTTTATTAAAAGTTATGCAATTAATAAGAGAAAATAGCAAAAAAGTTGAAATTTTAAGAGATAACAGTCCTATTGAAGAAAAATTTTTCAAAAATTAAAAATTAATTGATTATTTTCAAAAAGTATGATATAATAACAATATTCCGTAGGGGAGTAGTATCCGTTTTTTAGCGGAACAAGTCAACATACATGGCTGATAAAGTCTGGCTTGTTTTAATTTACGAGACTTACGTATATCTTTAATAAGCTATACGGGAGATTCTTTATTGGTTAGGTTTTTTAGGTATAGCTTATAGCTATATCTATTTTTTTAATAAAAATAAAAGGAGAATGAAAGTGGTTTATCACAGTGAAAGTCCAGAAAAAGTTATTAAAGACTTGGGCACAAATGAAGTTAGCGGTTTAACTAGCGAACAAGTTAAAGCTCTTACTGAAAAGTACGGCGAAAACAAACTTCAAGAAAAGAAGAAAAAGACGTTACTTGCAAGATTCTTTGAACAGTTCAAAGACGCAATGATAATTATCTTATTAATTGCGGCTGCGGTATCTCTCGGTATTGCAATTTACAATACGATTGCAAACAATCATTTTGACTTAATCGAAATGATAGAGCCTTTCCTTATTTTGGCAATCGTGTTAATTAACGCTATAATGGGCGTAGTTCAAGAAAACAAGGCGGAAAAAGCGCTTGACGCTCTTAAGAATATGTCCGCTCCGCACGCCAGAGTTATTCGTGACGGGGTTGAAAAGATTATAATGTCTTCAGAACTCGTTCCCGGAGATATTATTAAACTCGAAGCGGGCGATTTCGTTCCGGCAGATGCAAGGCTTATAAAGAGTGTTAACTTAAAGAGTGAAGAATCTGCGTTGACGGGCGAATCTGTTCCTTCTGAAAAGTTTGCAGACGCCGAAGTTAAAGAAAAAGCGCCTATCGGCGATAGAACTAATATGGTATTCTCCGGTTGTTCTATCACTTACGGTACTGCTCTTGCAGTAGTTACCGCAACGGGTATGGATACCGAAATGGGTAAAATTGCAGGCATACTTGCAAACGAAGAAGAAACTAAAACCCCGCTTCAAGAAAAACTTGCTAAACTCGGTAGCGTTTTAGGTATATTAGTCCTTGTAATTTGTGGCGTAATGTTCCTTATTCAACTTATTCGTGACGGGTTTGGGTTTGATAATATTATCAACGGCTTTATGTCGGCTATATCTTTAGCGGTTTCTGCTATTCCAGAAGGTTTACCAGCAGTCGTAACTATCGTTTTATCTATCGGCGTTCAACGTATGGTTAAAAGAAACGCTATTATTAGAAGACTTCCTGCGGTTGAAACTTTAGGTAGCGCGTCCGTTATTTGTTCAGATAAGACTGGTACGCTCACTCAAAATAGAATGACGCTCGTTAAAACTTACGTTGACGGTGGCGAAATTCTTGACTTTAACGGTAGCGCGGAAGGCGAAACTTTCAAAATGCTTTGCTATGGTTCACTTTGTTCAGATGGTAAAGTAGTATTTGACGGTGGCGTTGAAAAGCACCTTGGCGATCCTACTGAAACAGCTATCGTATTAGCATCGCACAAAGCAGGCGGTATCCAAGACGAACTTAACGCCAATAGCCCAAGAGTAGGCGAACTTCCCTTTGACTCTGATAGAAAACTTATGACTACCGTTAACGTAATCGACGGTAAACCCATTGCTATCGTTAAAGGCGCGTTTGACGTTATTGCGAAAAGAGCTGTTAAAGGCGATATTGAAAAGGCAAAGCAAGCGTGTGATGAAATGAGTTCTAACGCTCTCCGCGTTTTAGCAATTGCCTATAAAGAACTTGACAAGGTTCCTGAAAAAGCTACTTTTGAAGAACTTGAATACGGCCTTACGTTTATCGGTTTAGTTGGTATGATTGACCCGCCAAGACCAGAGTGTAAACTTGCGGTTGAAACTTGCCGTCAAGCAGGCATTAAAGCCGTTATGATCACGGGCGACCATATAATAACTGCAACTGCTATCGCTAAAGAACTTGGCATTTACGTTGAAGGTGACAAGGCTATTACCGGCGCTGAACTCGACGAAATGAGTGACGAGCAACTCGATAAAGAAGTTAGAAATATTTCCGTTTACGCTCGTGTTTCTCCTGAAAACAAGATTAGAATCGTTAAAGCTTGGCAAAAGAAAGGTGAAGTCGTTTCTATGACGGGTGACGGTGTTAACGATGCTCCTGCATTAAAGGCAGCGGACATTGGTTGCGCTATGGGTATCACGGGAACTGACGTTGCTAAGGGCGCTTCCGATATGACGTTGACTGACGATAACTTTGCAACTATCGTTGAAGCGGTTAAAGAAGGTAGAGGCATTTTTGAAAACATTAGAAAAGTTGTTGGTTTCTTACTTTCAACAAACCTTGCCGAAGTTTTAGTAGTATTTATTTCAACTATTATTTTAGGTTACGTTTCAGGGCTTGGTAATCCGTTTATTCCTATCCAACTCCTTTGGATTAACTTAGTTACTGACTCTTTACCTGCTATCGCTCTCGGTATGGAAGCCGTTGAAAGCGATATTATGTTTAGAAAGCCAAATCCCAAGAACGAAAGTTTATTTGCTAAAGGTTTAGGCGCAAAAATCATATTAAACGGCGTTTTATTAACGGCAACTACGCTCGCTGGTTACGTTCTCGGCGCGATTGTTATGAAGGACGCTAGTGGCGCTCTCAATCACGCAGCGGGTAGTACTATGGCGTTTATGATACTTGCTCTTAGCCAACTCGTTCAAGCGCTTAATATGAGATCTTCTCACTCACTCTTTAAGGTTGGTTTCTTCAGTAACGGAACTATGAACCTTTCATTACTCATCTGCACGTTGCTTACCGCTGTGGTAATCTTTATCCCAGGCGTAAACGCGGTGTTCGGTATGATGTATATCGATTGGTGGTTATATCTCGTTGGCGTAGGTCTTTCACTCTTCCCAATACTCGTTATGGAAATTGCAAAGGCAATAGGCTTTATCAAACATCATCATTAAGAATAAAAGCAAGGCGTGTGCCTTGCTTTTCTATTGAGAAAAATTTTTGAGTGTGGTATAATTAAAATATGGATAGCGTTAATAAAACTTTGTATATTCCCCTTTACGGAAAATCGCTCGTTAGCAAAAAGGGAATAATACTAAACGATAAAAATGCCGAAGAAATTTGGGCTAAAGTAGAGTTTAAGTTAAAAAGAAAGTCAAAATCAAAGTGGCTTGCTTATTTTTTAGGTATGCGCGCAAGAGTTTTTGACGATTGGGTAAAAGAACGTTTAGCAAAAACGCCAAACGCAACGGTAATTTGTGTGGGTTGTGGTTTAGACGGTAGGGCGTTAAGAGTTAACTCTAATACTTTTTGGTATGACGTTGATTTTGAAAGTGTTATTTTGGAGCGTAGAAAACACTATGCTGAAAATGAAAATTATCGTATGATAGTTGGCGATTTGAAAAGGGGAGATTTTATTGAAAAGTTGCCTAAAAACGATAGCGCGATAGTGGTTTTAGAAGGCGTTAGTATGTACGTTGAAAACGCCGACCTTATAAATACTCTCAACAACTTAAAAAACTATTATAAAAGCATATCCGTTTTAGTTGATTGTTACACTCCGTTTGCAGTAAAAATGTCAAAACTAAAAAACCCCGTTAAAGAAGTGGGTGTTTCAAAGGTTTTTGGTATTGAAAATGCTAATATTTTAGAAAAAGCGGAAATAAAGTTTGAAAGGGAATTATCTCTCACTCCAAATTCGTTAATAAACGAATTAAAGGGTTTTGAAAGGGTATGGTTTAAGAGATTGTACGCAGGCAAAATTTCAAAAAAACTATATAAACTTTACGAATATAAAGCATAAAAAAATATCTACGGAAGTTCCGTAGATATTTTAATTTTTAAGGTCTAAGCCCCATACCGCCTTCTAACGTTAAGGTTTCGCCAGACATATACTTAAAGTCAGGCGATGCGATTTGAACGCAAACTCTGCCGATTTCAAGTTCACTATTTCCATAGTGCCCCATTGGTGGCATTTTTACGTTTGCCTTAAACGCTTCGGGATTATATTGTTGCCACTTTTCAAGTTGAGAAGTCCAAGCGAGCGGGCAAATTACGTTTACGTTAATACCGTCTGCTCCCCACTCGGTTGCCGCTACTCTTGAAAGACCACGAATACCTTCTTTTGCGGCAGCGTAAGCCGATTGGCCAAAGTTACCAAATAAACCTGCGCCTGATGCAAAGTTTATAACCGTACCTTTAGTTTCCTTAAGATATGGATAGCACGCCTTCATATAGAAGAACGCAGAGTAAAGCCCAGAATAAATTGCTAAATTGAATTGTTCAACGGTGTGATTAGCAAGTGTTACGCCTGATGCAGATGCTTGAGCGTTATTAATTAAAACGTCAATCCTACCAAATTCTTCAATAGTTTTTTCAACTACCTTTTTAGCAACTTCTTCTCCGTTTTCGTTTTCGTTAATATCTGCTTGCATAATTAAAACTTTTATTCCGTATAATCTTTCAAGTTCTTCTTTTGCTTGTTCAAGTTTAGAAACGTTTCTACCGGTGAGAACTAAATTTGCTCCTTCTTTAGCGTACGCAATGGCAATGCCGTAACCGATAGAGCCGGCGGACCCGTCTTTAAGTGGTTCTGCTTTACCTCCGCCCGTTATAATTGCGGTTTTACCTTTCAAAAAACTCATATTTTTTCTCCTTTAATATTTATTTACTTAATTATAACATCTCAATTAGTTAAAATCAATATTGAAAAATAAAAACTAATTGAAAAATGTTTCATAAACTTATTGGTTTTCAAAATAGCCTACGTATTCTACTTTTAGGCTTGATTTTGGGAATAAATGGTTAAAAAGTTCAATAAAATAATCGTCCGTCATACTCGCTATATAATCAACTACTATTTGGTAAAATTCCGTTTCTAAATACGGAGTTTCTCGCTTATAATAAGGTTTATTTATATAGTCTATATGATGAGTAAATATTGGGGCGGAAAGGTTGTTATTTACAAGATCAAGATAAAGTTTATCGTAAAGTTTATAAAGCATTTGTTTAATAACCTTATCACTTTCCTTATTAACTTTGTCGTTATAAATTATATCGTAATTATCCTTTTTGGCTTGCTTTAAGGCGTTATAATGCGCGCTGTCAAGTTTAATATACGGCTTACCGTAACTATTTTCAATAATATTTACAATTAGGTTATTGATAATTTCGGAGTTAATAACGCCAATGCCGTAGTCGGGGAAAGCGGTTAGATTAAGTGGTTTACTTCTAGTGGCGTCTTGCCTATCTTTACCTAAATAAGCAATTATATCTGAAATTCTAACGATACAGCCTTCAAGCGTTGAAGGTATCATTTTATAAACGTTAGCCCCGTCTATATAACAACTTTCAATAATATTATCAAACTCATCAAAGGAGTTAAGAGTGGCGGGCTCGTAACGTTCAAGTTCCATCTCTCCGTTGTGCGAGGCTATTCCGTCAAGCGTTTGTAGGGTAATATTTAGCGGAAAAATTTTATCAAGAACTCTTACCGAGTGGATATTGTGGAAAAATCTTCTACCCGTTTTTTCACGATATACGCCGTCTAAAAAACTTTCACCCACGTGCCCAAACGGGGTATGCCCAAGGTCGTGGCCAAGCGCTATTGCTTCAATGAGGTCAAGGTTAAGATTGAGCGCTTTGCCAATAGTTCTTGCTATTCTTGAAACGAGTTGAACGTGTAAACTTCTCTTAGTTATATCGTCGTTTTTATAAAGGGAATAAACTTGGGTTTTATCTGCGTATCTACCGTAAAAGGGGCAGTTTATAATTTTATCAACGTCCCTTATAAACGAAGTGCGCCAAACGTTGCCGTAATCGTGCGGATTATCTATTCTTCTAACGGCGCTACTATCACTAAATGAAAAGTTTGGTTTAGTGCCGTTTTCAATATCGCTAAGTATTAAATTTTCAGTTGCAGATGATAATTCTTTGTAATTTGCCATAAATATATTATACTATCAAAAATAATAAAACGCAAGACTAAAAGTCTTGCGTAAAAATTATAAAGATTTACTGATTGCATCAAAAAGTTCATCGTAACTTTCAAATGCCGAAAGATTATTATAATCCTTTTTAATCTTTTCAGTAGAGCGGAATAAAAAGCCTTTTTTACTGTTTAGTATCATCTCTAAATCGTTGTAACTATCGCCTGCGCAAATAGTTTCAAACCCAACGGATTGAAGGGCTTTAACGGTAGAGAGTTTAGAGTGGTCACAACGCATTTTGATGCCTACGATTTCACCGCTTTCCGCTACTTCTAAGGTGTTGCACATAATAGTTGGGTTGCCAAGCTTTTTCATAAGCGGAGTTGCAAATTGATAGAAAGTATCGCTTAAGATTACAACTTGCGTAATTTCTCTTAACTTATCTAAAAATTCTTTAGCCCCTTCTAAAGGATTGATTTTAGCGATGGTTTGTTGAATCTCTTTAAGACCAAGCCCGTGTTCTTTCAAAATTTTAATACGATATTTCATAAGTTTATCGTAATCGGGTTCTTCACGGGTGGTGATTTCAAGTTCAGGGATGTTCGTTTCTTTTGCAAATGCTATCCATATTTCAGGAACTAACACGCCTTCTAAATCAAGGCATACAATATTCATATCGTTACTCATACTTTAATTATAAATCAAATGATTAAAAAAGTCAATAAAACACCTTGTCAACCTTAAAAAATAATATTGATAAAAAATACATATTTTTTGATTGATTTTACATTGACTTTATTTTTTTATATGGTAATATATATCTATACTACTTGTAAAGGAGATTACTTTATGAAAAACAAGAATTTACACATTTATTCGATTATGAAACTTGAGGTTCCTACCGATAAGATTGACGAAGTTGTTGAGGATATTAAATTTCAGTATGAAAACGGCGTAGCGTTTTGCCCGCTTTTTTCTATGACGTTAGTTCCGGAAGGCAATCCACCGGTTGACAAAGTTGGTAGATTATGCAAAAAATATATGGTATTCAAGGAAAAACTTGATAAAGTGGGCGTACCGAGTGGTGTTTTAGTTCAAGCAACTCTCGGCCACGGTTGGACGCTTGGCCAAATGTTCCCTTACCAACAATACACTTCACTTAAAGATGGTAAAACTTATAATACCGTTTGCCCAACTGACCTTGGTTTTAGAGATTATATTTATAACGTTTTCAAAACTATTGCCGAGTGCGGTCCTGATGCCGTTATGGTTGATGACGATTATCGTCTTTTCCATAGAGCAGGCTTTGCTTGCGGTTGCCCTAATCACATGAAAATAATTTCTGAAAAAGTTGGGGAAGAAGTAACTCGTGAAGAACTTGCTGAAATGCTTGATAAAGACGATGCTCGCTCTAAAAAGTTTGTAAACGCGCTCATTGAATCTCAACAAGAATCACTCGTTGAAACTGCAAAGATTATGAGGAAAGGGCTTGACGACGTTAATCCCGAAATTCCTTGCGCTTATTGTTGCGGTGGTTATACTGCTAATTTCGATTTAGAAATTGCTAAAATTTTAGCAGGTAAAGGCAAGGTTATATTAAGAATAAACAACGGTAGTTATTCTGCTGACGGTAATAGATATTTTACTTATAGCGCTCTTCGCGCGGCAAGGCAAATTGAAAAGTTTAAGGGTAAAGTTGACGTTATTCTTGGCGAAACTGATACTTGCCCGCAAAACAGATACAGTACTGACGCCGTTCACCTTCACAATCAATTTACAAACTCAATACTCGTTGGCTGTACGGGCGCAAAACAATGGATAACTCGTACGCCATACGAACCCGAAAGCGGTAAAGCGTATAGAAAAATTCTTGCTAAAAACTGCGGTTTTTACGAACAACTTCTCCTTGACGTTAAGGATATTGAGTGGCAAGGCGGTAAGACGTTCGTTTCAGACGATATGGATAGATACATATCTGCAGAAACAAGCGCTTGGGGATATAAGTTCTTTGAAGCGATGGGATTCCCTTATTTCTATTCATCTAAAAATCGTGGCGTAACTTGCTTGGAAGGCAAGGCGGTTATGTCTTATTTAGATGAAGAAATTAAAGAAATTTTATCCGGCCCCGTTATCCTTTCTTCTGACAGCGCTGAATATTTAATCGAACGCGGTTATAAAGATTATATCGGCGTTGACGTTAAGAAGTGGGAAGGCAAGAACTTAATGGGCGAATATATGGTTGGCGAAAGTATTAATATGGGTGTTCAACCTAAAGCAAAGCAACTTATCCCTATTAACGATAAAGTAGAAGTTTTATCTAATATTTACAATACGTTAGGCGATGGAGAAATTGAATTTTTATTCCCGGGCGTTACTAAGTTTAAGAACTCTCTCGGTGGTACTGTAATAACTTTTGCGGGAACTCCTGAAGCAGGCCACAATATTCATGCGGGAGGTTACGCCTTCTTAAACTACACGAGAAAGCAACAAATGATAGGAATATTAAAAGAGTTTAACGCTCTTCCCGCATATTATCCTGGTGATGCGGAAGTTTGTGTTTACGCAGGTAAAATGAAATCCGGCGAACTTTTAGTTGCGTTTATTGAAGTAAGTTCAGATGTTTTAGAAAACATTGAACTTTGCTTTGACAAAGAAGTTTCCAAGATTGAAATGCTTTTACCAAACGGCGAAAGGAAGGAGCTTTCGTTCAAGGTTGAAAACGGCGTGTATATTATTGATAAACAAGCTTTCCCCATCGATCCCGTTATTTTATACGTTAAATAATCGTCGGTTAGCTATTGACAAATTATAAGATATGACATAAAATATTTGTAGATATATTTATATAAGGAGAGTAATTATGAAGGAATATATTAAATTTTTTGATAATCTTCCACTTTTAGGCAAATTATTATTTTGTTTACCCGTACTTAATTTAGGTTGGGCTATTTACAGAATTTGTAAAGGCGTTAGCAATAATGATATGCTTTTCATAGTCGTAGGTATTTTATGGATTGTTTTAGACGTTGCTATGTGGGCTGTTGACCTTGTAACGACCGTTCTTTTTGGAAAACCAATTTTATCATAAGTTAAAATTAAAGCACTCGCTCTTTTGAGCGAGTGCTTTTTCTTTGTTAAATTTTAGGGAGTTTTGAAATTGCTACTTGGAGTTCTTCGTCGGTAGGGATATAATCTTTCATAAGCCCGTCGTTAAACTTTTGGTAACTCATCATATCAAAGTAACCCGTACCCGTTAAGCCGAACACGATAGTTTTTTCTTCCCCCGTTTCTTTGCACTTAAGCGCTTCGTCTATAGCAACTTTTATAGCGTGCGCTGATTCTGGAGCGGGGAGTATTCCTTCGATTCTTGCAAACTTTTGAGCGGCTTCGAAAACTTCCGTTTGTTTAACGGTAGTTGCGTCCATTAAGCCTTGATGTTTGAGTTCGGATAAAGTTGAAGTCATACCGTGGAATCTCAATCCGCCGGCGTGGCTTGCCGCAGGGATATAACCACTACCTAAGGTATACATTTTAGCGAGCGGGCAAATTTTACCAGTATCGCAATAGTCGTAAGCGTAAGTTCCGCGAGTGAGTGATGGGCAAGATGCAGGTTCAACCGCAATAATCTTGTAATCTCTTATTCCTTGCATTTTTTCTATCATAAACGGAGAAATAAGACCGCCAAGGTTAGAACCACCGCCAGCGCAACCGATAATAATATCCGCTTTAATGCCGTATTTATCAAGCGCCGTTTTTGTTTCTAAACCGATAACCGATTGATGGAGTAGAACTTGGTTAAGAACGCTACCTAACGCGTACTTATATCCATCAAGCGTAGACGCGCACTCAACTGCTTCTGATATAGCGCAACCAAGAGAACCGGTAGTTCCGGGGAATTCTTCGTTAATTTTCTTACCAACTTCGGTAGTCATTGACGGAGACGGGGTAACGTTTGCCCCGTAAGTTCTCATAACTTCACGGCGGAAGGGTTTTTGTTCGTACGAGCATTTTACCATAAACACTTTACAGTCAAGCCCAAAGTACGAGCATGCCATAGATAGAGCAGTTCCCCATTGACCAGCGCCCGTTTCCGTGGTAACGCCTTTAAGCCCTTGCTCTTTAGCGTAGTAGGCTTGAGCGATTGCGGAGTTTAACTTGTGCGAACCGGAAGTGTTGTTGCCTTCAAATTTATAATAAATTTTAGCGGGAGTTTGAAGTAAATTTTCAAGACAGTATGCGCGCACGAGCGGGCTCGGACGATACATCTTGTAAAAATCTCTAACTTCCTTTGGTATTTCAATATATTCTGAAGTGTCGTCAAGTTCTTGTTTTGCAAGTTCCTTGCAAAAAACGTCGGAAAGTTCTTCTAAAGTTATCGGCTTTAACGTTTTTGGATTGAGTAGGGGAGCAGGTTTATTTTTCATAAATGCTCTCAAGTTAATCCAAGATTTTGGCATTTCCGATTCTTCAAGATATATTTTGTACGGAATTTCTTTGTTAATCATAATACTTCTCCAATAAAAAACCTGCCCAAGCAAATGCTATTGCTGGGACAGGATAATATTCCCGTGGTGCCACCCGGCTTGGCGCAAATTAGCGCCCACTTTAATTAACTATTGATTACGGATAGTTATTCCCGTCTCCCATACTAAGCGTTAGCCGTTCCGTTCGCCCTCAAAAGCCCATTCGATTACGCGTTTTGCATTGCAATCTCACCACCTGCAATTCTCTTTGCCAAAAAAATCGTAATTTACTTACACTTTCTCATCAGTTTTATTAATGGTAACATACAATTAGGTTAAAAGTCAAGTATTTTAAGTCTAAGCTTTGCTTATAAGACCTTTTAACTTGTAAAGAACGGGTTCAAACGCTGCGCCGTACCAATGGTTTTCAAGCTTGGCAGTTTGCTTAATGCTTAAAACGGTAAAGTCGGCTGCTATTTTAGCAGATTCATACGCTGTTTTTCCGTTAACGAGCGCTCCAACGAAAGCCGAAGCGTAAATATCGCCCGTTCCGTGGCAACTGTTCTTTAAGAACTTGTGTTTATAATAAGAATATTCGCCGTTAGCGTAAATTGCAATACCGGTATAACCCTTTTCGTAAGAAATGCCCGTTAAAACAACCGCTTTTGCGCCTAAATCTATAAGGCCTTTTATAACGGCTAAAACGTACTTTTCATCGTAACTCGTTTTGTACTCAATGCCCGTTAAGTAGCAAGCTTCGGTAAGGTTTGGAACTACGTAGTCACAAACCGCAACTAAACTCTTCATATCTTCAACGTACTCGTCGTTAAAGGCAGGGTATAATTTACCGTTATCTGCAAAAGCAGGGTCAACAATCATTTTACCGCCCGCTTTCAAAGAGTTTTTAGCGTAAGATTTCATGTATTCAATTTGAGTTTTGCTACCTAAATAACCCGTGTAAACGGCGTCAAAAGAAATTCCTTCTTTTTTCCAATGGTTAAAGATTGAAGGAATATCGCTTGTTAAATCGGTAAAAGTAAAGCCTGAAAACCCTGCCGTATGAGTAGAGAGCACGGCGCTAGGAAGTACGCAAGTTTCAATTCCGCACGCTGAAATAATAGGGAGCGCAACGGTTAATGAGCATTGGCCAACGCAAGATATGTCTTGAATAGTTAAAACTTTAGTGTTATTCATAATTTTCTCCTTTTATTGTTTACATTATAACTTAATTGTGATATTATTAAAATAATCAAATTCGGAGTTTTTTATATAACCAGATGAAAAAGTATTTAGAACTTTACCAAACGGTAAAAGGGGAAATTGAAAGCGGAATATATAAGGCGGGGCAAAAACTTCCGTCTAAAAGAGTTATGGCGGACGTTACGGGGTTTAGTGAAATTACCGTAACTACTGCTTATTCAATGCTTGAATCTGAAGGGTATATTGAACCTAAAGAGCGTAGTGGGTATTTCGTTTGTAAAATTGAAAACGTTAATAAAAAACCCGTTAAGATAAATAAGCTTGAAGAACCTAAAAGTAACGATAGCGAAAACGAGTTTGAATATTCGTTATGGATAAAAACGGTGAGAAAAGTTTTGCAAGACAAGCCGTCCGAACTCTTTATTAAAGCTCCCACCGAAGGGTGCGCCGTACTTAGAAACGCAATAAGCGAGTATCTTTTAAGGTATAGGGGTATGGTTGCCCCGCCTGAAAGAATTATTATAGGTTCGGGGTCGGAACAACTTTATGAGATTGCGGTAAAAATTTTAGGCAAAGATAAAATTTACGCAATAGAAAACCCTTCGTATAAACAAATTGAAAAAGTTTATAGCGAACAAGGGGTGAAAGTTCAAAAACTAAAAATGGGGAAAGACGGGATAGAGAGCGGTGAACTTAATTCAAAGATTTTTGACGTTTTGCACGTTACTCCATTTTCAAGTTTTCCATCTAACGTAACTGCAAGCGCTAAAAAAAGAAAGGAATACTTAAGAATTATTGGCGAAAACGGTTATATCGTTGAAGATGATTTTTCAAGTGAGTTTTTCCCGCCGGGGAAACCTATTCCGTCGCTATACGGTATGGGAAATAGCGATAGAGTAGTTTATATCAACACCTTTTCAAAAAGTTTATCTCCCGCGATGAGAATAGGGTATATGATAATTCCCAATAGCCTTATTAATATATATAAGGAAAAGGTAAACGGGTTTTCGTGTTCCGTTCCCGTGCTTGAGCAGTACGTTCTTGCGGAATTTATTTCAAGCGGTAGTTTTGAAAGGCATCTAAATAGAGTTAGGAGAAAGATAAGTAAATGATAGAGATTGCCCGTGTAGAAAACGGTTTTAAGGATAAGTTTGGTATTCCTCGCCAAAGCGGTAGGGTAAACAACATATCTAAAATAGTTTTATTAAAAGAGTTTGCAAGCGCTGATGCTATAAGAAGGATTGAAGAATTTTCTCACTTGTGGATAATTTTCGGTTTTTCAAAAGCGCAAGGTAAATATTCGTTAACCGTTCGCCCGCCAAGGCTTGGGGGGAACGAAAAAGTGGGAGTGTTTGCAAGCCGTTCTCCGTTTAGGCCTAATAATTTGGGCTTGTCTTCGGTAAAACTTGAAAAGATTGAAGATGGTAAAAACGGTAAAGTTTTAATAGTTTCGGGTGCAGATTTGCTTGATGGAACGCCCGTTTACGATATAAAACCTTATCTTCCTTTTACCGATTGCCATTTGAACGCAAGTTGTGGTTACGCAAGCGAGTTTATAGATTATAAGTTAGAAGTTTTAGGCGTAGAACTTCTAAACGGTGTAGATGAAAATATTAAAAACGATATTGTAGCTTGCTTAATGGAAGATCCGCGCCCGTCCTACCAAAACGACGAAGAAAGGGTGTACGCTATGGATTATGCGGACGTTAAAGTTAAGTTTAAGGTAAAGGACAAAACCTTAACGATAGTTGAAGTAAAATAAAAAAAGACTGCTTTTTTCAAAGCAGTCTTTTCTATTTACAATTAGTCGTTATTTTCTTCGGTAGTTTCAGGAGCAACTTCTTCGGTTGCGGTTTCTTCAGTTTCAACCGCTTCTTCTTCAGTTGTTTCTTCTTCTACGGTTTCTTCAATAACTTCTTCAGTTTCTTCGATTTGTTCAGCTTCAGAATAGTCGTATTCAACGTCTTCTTCGTCGTCAGCAAGTTCAATTTCTTTTTGAGCTTTCTTTTCAGCGATTTTTCTTAATGCTTTTTCACGAGTGTTTCTGTTAAAGCCAGAATCTTCTTCGTAGTAAGTTGCGTGCTTTTCTAATCTCTTAGCTCTCTTTTTAAGGATGTTTCTAATAAGAATTACAATGATTACCGCAATTAATACGAGCGCTATAATAATTGAAGAAATTTGAAGCGCTACGTCAGTTGTAAGAGTGTAACCTTCTTCGGTAGTGTCTTCTTCGGTTTCAGTATCTTCTTCAACGTCGGTAGTATTGTCAATAACGCTATCTGCAAGTAAGGTTTCGTATGTTACGAACTTAGCGTAAGCGTTACCTTCGTAAACTACTGTTTCAGAGTAGTATTGAGTAGTTTCAATAACTTCGCCGTTTTCACCGGTGCTCTTAATTGTTGAAGGGGCGCGAGTGTGTTTAATGTTTGTAAACGCAAATTCGCTGTTAGTATTAGCGAGTGCTTCAAAGTCGTTCTTAACACCGTTAAAGTCGCTTGCTTCAGTAGTAAGCACTGCTGCGCCTTCAGTAATGATAGTACCTTCAGATGCTTCGGTAGCAGAACCGTTACTAATTTCAACTCTAAAGTCAAAGTCTTCGTTGCCTGCGGTTACGTAGAAGTAAACGTAAGTCCAACCGTCTTTCATATAAGAGTTCTTAGTTACTTTAGAAGTAAGGTTAACGCCAGCGTCTGAATCGTTAGCCTTAAAGTTAATTACGTCATAATTTTCGTTTTGAAGCGCTGAATCAACGAGTGAAACGTTTGCAACAGCGTCACCATACGCTCTTAACTTAACCGTTATTTTTGAAGTGGTGTTCTTAGTTACGGTTTTAATTTCAGAAACGAAACGAGAGTAAGTAGCAACCTTGTTATCGATAACGATTACTTGCGCGTGTTTGTTGTTAGACGTTTTTAAGCCGGCAAAGTTAACGATTGGGTTTCTAAATACAACGCTACCGCTTTCGCCGTAAGTGTAGTTAGAAGTTTTGTAGTATGCGCTGTTGATAATACCGTATTGAACTTGAGTTTTATCAGTAGCGGTAGTTTTGAAAGTGTAACCGGTAACGTTGGTAGCAGGTCTTTCTTTTACTGTGAAAGATTGAGTTTTGTCAACGGTTATGCCGTACATATCGTTAGCGGTTTCGTTAGATGCGTTACCGTAAGAAACGTATTCGCCGAAGATTTGTTGTTTAATAATTTCAGAACTTGCAGTTGCAAGAGCGTAACTGTCCGCATCGGAAGACGTTACTGTAAAGTCTGCAACAACGGCAACGCCTTGTTGAAGAGCGTAAGAATCTTCCCAAACACCGTCGTAACCGTAAGTGATTTTAATAGAGTAAGTGGTATCTAAATCAGTTGGGTTGTTGATAAACGCTTGATATTTAATGAAATCACCGTATCTAGCGCTTTCTTTATCAGTAGTGTCGATAGATTCGTATAAATCAATAGTGTTGTCTAAGTTTATTATTTGAACTTTTAACTTACTTGAATTGAACTGTTTAGAATTTACTTTTGCGTAGAACGTAACGATGTCAAAACCTTCAGACTTAAGGGTATAAGCCTTAGATTCGTAAGACGCAACCGACGGATTAACGAAATCCATATAGATAAAGTTTGTAAATCCGTTTGCGTTATCGCCAATTAAACTTGCAACGTTTGCGCTTGCGCCCTTAGCTTGGCTTGCGTTGCCAATGCCGATTGTATTGCCGGTTTTATAATCGTGGCCAAAGTCGTTTGCGGTTTCAACGAACTTAATAGTTTCAGCTCCTTGACCATCAGTTCTTGCATTGGCAGTTAAAACGTTGTAGTTAAGGTTTGCTTTGTAAGTAGTGAAAGAATTTGCAACGCCAATTTCGTTAGTAGCGTAATTTACGGCTTTAAGAGAAACGGCTTCAATATCTTTGGGGTTAGCAACGGTGTGGTTGATTGTAGAAGATACGAAAGCGTTGTAATCAGTTTTTTCAATAGTCTTAACGTTTACGTTGTCAAGGAAGGCAAAACCGCTAACGTATTCGTTGTGGTCTAAACCGTTACCTTTACCAAGACCGAGAGTGAAGTTTAAGGTAGTTGAAGAAACTTCAGAACCTTGAATAGCAACTTCAAACTTAGCCCATTGACCGTTAGTGTTAACGTCGTCAAAAACTAATTCATCGTAAGCAATAGATGCGTTTGAACTAGAAAGTTTAATATGAGCGCCAGCAAAGTCAGAGTATAAACTCTTAAGATTAACCGTCTTTACCCAGAAAGTAAGTAAAGCGTACTCAGTTGCAGGAACGCTGATTGAAGAAGCAGATCTGTAGTATTGAGCAGTACCTTCGTCGTTCTTGTAGTTGTTAATCATTAAGATTTTAGTGCCCTTAACTTGTGGGTTAACCTGTTTGTCTTTATCGTCGTAGTCGTATTCGTCTGCTACGAAACCGTAAGCGTAAGGAGTAGACGGGTTAACGTCAAGCTTAATTTTTTGTTTAATTTTATTGAAGGCGTCTTCCGCCGTATCAATAATACCAGAAGTTGCCGCAGAAGAAGGAGCGGTGGTAACGTCTGAATAAAGATTTCTCGTCCAGTTAATAGATGATGCGTACGGGTAAGTAGTATCATCTTCAGTTCCGAACTCAAAGTCGCCGTTCTTGATAGTTTGATAGTCGGTTATAGTGCTTTCGGTAGTAGTAGACGAATCGCCGTCATCGTCATCAGAAGACGAACTGTCAGAACACGCAACCGAGAAAGCAAGCATTATAGCCATAAGCAAAGAAAGTAATGCGATTGAGAATTTTTTCAAATTGAACTTGAATTGTGAATACATAAGCCACCTTGATAGTTATTTGACCCGTTGAATTGCTTCAATAGTCATAGATTAAGCGCGTACGCGCCCACGTTTTTATTATAATACTAAATTAGTATAAAACATTTTTTCGAAAAATGCAATACTTAACACGGACATTTTTTATATACTTTCCCATTTTTTCATAAATTTTTCAATAAATTTATTGTTTTTGTTAAATTGCAAACACTATTGGTATGAAGAACAAAGAACCTTTATATATGGCGCTTGCTGGAACTGTGGTGGGCGCTGTGAACGGATTTTTCGGTGGTGGCGGTGGTATGATAATACTTCCTATCTTTACAATGCTCTTAGGTTTTAGACAAAAAACGGCGCACGCAACGGCTATTGCCGTTATACTTCCAATATCCATAATCAGCGCGGTGGTGTACGTTATCGGCAACGGTTTTAAGGTGTTCAATTTAGACACTTTATTCGTTGCAATCGGCGTGCTTATCGGCGGGGTGTTCGGCGCGCTACTTCTCAAAAAAATAAACAACGCTTGGCTAGTAAAAATCTTTGCGGTAATTATGCTCGTTGCGGGCGTGAAAATGATGGTGTTTTAATATGGTAATATTAAAAACTTTATTATTCGGATTTTTAGGCGGGGTGCTCGGCGGTATGGGTATGGGTGGCGGAACCGTCCTAATTCCGCTTATTACTATCTTTTTAGATTTTGAGCAAAAAATTGCCCAAGCGGTAAACCTTTTATCTTTTATTCCTATGGCGGTGGTTGCGTTAATTTTCCATTTCAAAAATAAACTCGTAAGGAAGAAAAATTTACTGTTTATGATAGTTCCCGCTTGCCTTTTCGGGATAGGCGGAGCGGTGCTTTGCCAGTTTATTAAAAGTGAAGTTTTGTCGAGGGTGTTCGGCGGGTTTTTGATACTTTTGTCAATTTTACAGTTTTTATCGAACAAAAAAAGCAAAGAAGAAGAGAAAAAATAGAAAAATTTTTCAAAATGGGTATTGAAAAGTTGAGTTTTTGGGTGTATAATTGTAGATACTAAAAGTAATGCCTCGTGCGTTGCGTATAATTATTTACTTTTGCTCAGGACAAATTACTAGAACTAAGGAGAATAAGAGTGGAAAGAATAGGAATTATTGATTTAGGTTCTAATACCGCAAGGCTCGTTATCGTTGAAATGCTTGGCGACGGGCACTTTATGGTTATTGACCAACTCAAAGAGAGCGTAAGGCTCGGCAAGGATATGGAAAGGGACGGTTTCTTAAAACCCCAACGTATTGCCGAAACTATTAAAACGCTTAAAATGTTTAGGAAACTTTGCGATGCTTACGAGATTGAAAGAATTATCTCGGTTGCTACCGCAGCGGTTCGCCGTGCAAAAAACCAAAGGAGTTTCCTTGATGAAATCGTTGCGAATACCGGTATCAAATTAAAGGTGCTTTCTGCGGAAGAAGAAGCAACTTACGTTTACCGTGGCGTTATAAATACTATGGATATTTCTAAGGGTTTAATATTAGAAATCGGCGGTGGTAGCACTAAAGTTATCTATTACAACCGTAGAAATCTCCTTCACTACGAAACTTTACCGTTTGGCGCGGTAACTCTTACCGACCTTTTCTCGCAGGATGGGTTATCTCAAAAGGAACAAGCTGAAAAAATTGAAGAATTCGTAGTTGAACAAATTTCAAAGATAGAGTGGCTTAAAGAACTTGATCCCGAAACTCAAATTATAGGTTGTGGCGGTTCGTTTAGAAACCTTTGTAAAATCGTTAAAATGATGAAAAAATCACCACTTCCGCTCATACATAACTACAACGTTAAAACGGAAGAATTCGAGCAAGTTTACGATATGATCAAGGGGCTTGATAGTGATAAAAAGATGAGAATTAAAGGCGTTTCGCCTGCAAGAGCAGACCTTTTACCGTCTGCTTTCGCGGTAGCGCACGCTTTCGTAAAGAATTTGAATTTTGAAAACATCACGATTTCAGCGTGTGGTTTAAGAGAGGGTATTATGTTTAATTACGCCGTTCCAACCACCGTTGAAAAACCGATTTCCGACGTTTTGACTTACAGTTTGCAAACTTTAGTTAAGTATTATCATTGCAACGAAAAACACGCTGAACAAGTAGTTAATCTTTCAGTTCAACTCTTTAAGCAAATGCGTGTTCTTCACAAGTTCCCACGTCAATGCCTTAAGATACTTAAGGTGGCGGCTTATCTTCAAAATGCAGGCACGAGCATTAAGTATTACGACTATCAAAAGCATACGAGTTACATTATTCTGAACTCATCGTTATACGGCATTACTCAAAGGGAAATAGTTCTTGCCGCGCTCGTTGTATCTAATTATAAAAACGACGATTTGTCTATGGCAGACCTTGTAAAGTATAAAGAATTTATTTCTGAAGAAGACGTTGAAATTATTAGAAAACTCGGCGTAATGCTTAGAATTGCCGTAAGTTTAGATAGAAGTATGGCAAGTAGCGTTGTAACCATTGATTGTGACGTTTTAGGTGATTCCGTTATTATGAAAACAGAATTTAATAGCGACGCAACTTTAGAAATTAAAGACGCTTTATCTTCTCAAGCAGATTTTAAGAGGGTGTTCAAGAAGAATTTGGAAATCCTATAATTTTAAGAACATTAAAAATGCACGCTCGATGCGTGCATTTTTAATTCGTTATAAACTTCGCAATACTGCGTTAACTGTCAAGCCGTTGCACTAACAATGACCGCAAAGGTCTATTGTTACCGCACCGTCTTGCCGAGCCTTGTCTTGCTTGTTTCTAACGTCTTAAAATATCAATTTATTAACTTTGTGTTTTGACTTCGATGACCAGCAAGGTCTATCTCAGCCTATCACTTTCGCGAGCCTTGCCTAATACCCAAACTAACGTCTTAAATTTTTATTCCGTTATTTACGTCGTTATGCTTTGTTCTTTGTATTTTTGTGAAATTCCTACGACCGATAAGGTCGCTCCCTTCCACAAAAACACAAACGCCTCGCCTAACTTGTAACTAACGTCTTAAAATATCAATTTATTAAACCTTTAGTGTCGAACGACTTGTAACTAACGCCTTAAATTTTTTATACTTCTTCAAAATTTCTTCAAATTTTTTATATAATAGCAATTATATAGATTGCAAAATATAAAAATTTATGGTAAAATAAACGCATATTTTTATTTTTTATTAAGGGGGTCATACATTATGAAAAAGATCATTACTATTTTAATGGCAGTATTTATGTCTTTAGGTATCGTGGCTATGACTGGTTGTAATGGAAATACTAACATTACCATTTATACCGGTGGTACTGGCGGTACATATTATGCGTTCACTAACGGTTTACAAACACAACTTGCAAAGAAAACTGATTATACTTACACGGTTGTTGGTGATACCGGTGGTTCAGTTGCTAACCTTAAGGCAATCTTAAACGGTGACTGTAAAATGGCTATCGTTCAAAACGATACAATGGTTAACGCATACAACGGTTTAACTAACAACTTTGCTCAAACTGGCAAAATTCAAAACTTTTCAGTAATCGGTCAAGTTTATCCTGAAGTTATTCAAATCGTAACTGACGATGCAAATATTAAATCTCTTGCAGACCTTAAGGGTTCTGGTAAGAGCGTTTCTATCGGTGACGTAGGTTCAGGCGTTGAAGCAAACGCAGTTGCTCTTTTGAAAAAATACGGTATCGATATTAAGTTTAACGAAGAAAAGAAAGAATACACTTCAACTGATATTACTATCCAAAATCTTTCTGTTGCAAAGTCTGCTGAAGCTATGAAGGAAAATAAACTTAGCGTGTTCTTCTTCACGTCAGGCGCTCCTGCAACTTCTATTACTGAAATTGCTCTTGCAAAGAGCGTTTACATGATTGGTTTAGATGGTACTGTTATGGATGAATTCATTGCTGAAAATAAAATCGATAACAAGTATGACGTATACTCAAAGCAACCTATCACTAACGCTCAATACAGCTTTATTTCAGCAAGCGAACCTGTTTGGACTATCGGTGTTAGCGCAACTTACATTATTTCTAACAGCTTAAGTGAAGAAATCGTTTACAATATCACTAAAGCAATTTGGGAAAGTAAGGGTTCAATCGGCCATAGCGTAGAATCTACTATGAACACCGATTACGCTTTCGTAACCATCGGTAACGTTCCAGTTCATCCGGGCGCTGCTAAATACTATAGAGAAATTGGTTTAACCGTTCCAAACGTAGCAGAAATTTAATTTTTCTAAATAATAGGCAAATTTGAAGCGGGATAATTTATCCCGCTTTATAATTAAAGGATTGATATGACAAACATTAACACTAAAAACACTAACGACGAAGTTTTATCAGCCGAAGAGTTGATGAAAAAGTTCGATAAAGATAGTAAAAGCCGTAATTTAACGGGCGTTTTCAAAATTGTTTACAACGCTATCTTTGTCGCGTTTGCCGTATACGTTTTATTCGTTGCGCTTTTATCCGAAGGTATGACGGAGTTTACTAAACTTCCTCTATTTTTAGGTCTTGTAATGGTGCTTGGATACTTAAAGTTCCCAGCTTGTGAAAAGGACGCCGTTAGAGAAAATTACATACCTTGGTATGATATTTTACTCGCGGTAATTTCACTTGCTTGTTGCTTATATTACGTTGCTAGGCAAAACGAAATTATTTATATGGGTGGCGTTATTGAAGTTGAGCAAATTGTAGTTGGCATACTTTGCATACTTTGCTTGTTTGAACTTTGTAGGCGTGCAATCGGTATTCCGCTTATGATAGTTGCGGGTTGTTTTATACTCTACGCAATATTCTGGCTCTTTAACAACAACCCGGCTACCGTTGTTAGAAATTTAATATTCAACCTATTTTTCAACTTAAACTGCGGTATCTTCTCAACACCCGTTGCAGTATGTTCAAGCTTTATCGTAATTTTCATAATTTTCGGTTCTTTCCTTGAAAAAACGGGTATAGGTACGTTCTTCGTTGACTTGGCAAACTCGTTGGTAGGTTCTGCCGCTGGCGGGCCTGCAAAAGTAGCGGTAATATCGTCTGCGCTTGAAGGTATGTATTCAGGCTCTTCAGTCGCAAACACGGTAGGTTCTGGTTCGATAACTATTCCCGTTATGAAGAACACGGGTTATCGCCCTGAATTTGCTGCGGCGGTTGAAGCGGCTGCGTCAACGGGTGGGCAAATTATGCCCCCGATTATGGGCGCTGCGGCGTTCTTAATGAGCCAAATTACGGGGTATTCTTATTCGGTAATCGTAGTGTGCGCAATATTGCCCGCAATTTTATATTTTACGGGTATATTTATAATGGTTCACCTTGAAGCCAAGAAAATGGGGCTCAAAGGTCTTCCTAAAGAAACTATTCCAAATTTCTTTAAGTTGATTTTGAAAAAGGGTTATCTTTTAATTCCTATCGTTGCTTTGGTCGTTTGCATGAATACTTATACGCCTGCGTTATCTGCGTGTTTTGCTATTTTATTTGCAATGGCTATAAGTTTAATAGACGTTGACGTTGTAGACCACTTATTCTCTAAAAACAAGGAAAGGGTTTTAACGGCAATCAAGAGTATAGGGCTTGCGTTAATACCCATAGTAACTTACGTGGTATTATCGTTAGTTTTTGAAAAATCACCCACGTCAAGGGCGTTGTTTATCGCTATTGCCGTTGCATCTATTTGTTCGGTATTTACTAAAAAACTCAAGATTAACTGTCCGCTTGAAATCAAACTTGTTGGTGAAGGTTTCCAAGGTGGTACTAATAACTCGATCGGCGTAGTAATCGCTTGTGCAATGGCGGGTATTATTTCTGGCGTAGTTGCTATGACGGGGCTTGGTTCAACGCTTATAACTTTAATCGTTCCCATTGCTGAAAAATCACTTTTACTTGCTCTTTTCTTAACTATGCTTTGCTGTATAGTTTTAGGTATGGGCGTTCCGACTACTGCGAACTACGTTATTATGGCAACTATTACCGCTCCTATCTTAATGAATATGGGTGTTGAAATTCTTGCTGCTCACATGTTTGTATTCTACTTTGGTATCGTTGCAGATATTACGCCACCCGTTGCGCTTGCCGCATACGCGGGTTCGGCAATAGCAAAGTCCAACCCGCTAAAAACTGGCTTTACGGCGTCTAAACTTGCAATCGGCGCGTTTATAATACCTTATATATTTGCGTTAAATCCGTCAATGCTCTTTATCAATGCGGTTTGGTATGACGTTATTTTAACGGTAGTATCTTCACTCGTTGGCATGTTCGGCGTATCGGTTGGTCTTCAAGGCTATGCGTTTGGCAAAGTTCCCGTAGTTTTAAGAATAGTTGCCGCAATCGGCGGTTTATTATTGATTATACCGGGAATCGTAACCGACGTTATAGGCCTCGTATTAGTTGCAGGCGTTTGCGTATATTCGCTTATCGTAACTAAAAAGCAAAAAATCGCCACAGCGTAAAATAAAAATGCACCCAAAGTGCGTCACTCTTAGGGATTTTTTAGTCAATATATAAAAGGATAGCAAAATTTTGCTATCCTTTATTTTTTGCTTGGCAAAACACACGACTTTCTTTTGAAAGTATAGTGTGCTACATTTGCAAATTATTTTAGTTTATAACCACAATAAGTACATTCTTTATCATTAGCATTAATTTTACTAAAGCAACAAGGACACTCATCTTTGTTTGGAGTGTTTATCTTATCTAATTCATCGACGTAACCGTGTTTATCGTATTCGTAGTCTTCAACAATTTCGTCTTTTATATCATCAATTGTTTCTTTTGTTATTTCAGATGACCTGCTTGAGTCATTATAAACAGTCAACATTTGCATTCTTTGACTTCCTCTTGCAATATTAGTTGTTTGTGTTATTAATTCACCGAAACCATATAAAAGAAATGAGCCAATCCAAGAAAAAAGACACCCAACAATTAAGACTACAAAACCAACAAAAACAATGTCGCTTGTCCAACAGAAAATTGCACCCACTAATGAAATAACACATCCAAGAATTGTGGATATTATAGCAAGACTTTTAATTTTCTCTCCAATATTATCAAACATAACAACCTCCTAAAAATAAAATTAAATAAAAAAGTGCGTAGCCGAAACCACGCACCGAAAAACGCAGTTCCGCCCATTGTTGCTACACAATCCACATCGAAACAGATATGACGAGCAAAGCCTACGCTTTTACCAAACGTATGCTGTTTCGACAATTAAATTGTGTAGCAACATTATTGTAGCATATATAAAAAATTTTATCAAGCAGTTTGCGTGGGCGAAAGAAAACTCGACTTAATAAAAGTCGAGTTTTAGAAGTTGTATTATTTAAATCCCTATGAGAAGAGCGATAAGCGGGTGCATTTTTTTAATATTCAAGCCTTTTATAAGTTTTAAGTTCAAGAAGGTAT
Organism: Christensenellaceae bacterium; assembly: GCA_045651665.1. Classification (GTDB taxonomy): domain Bacteria; phylum Bacillota; class Clostridia; order Christensenellales; family Borkfalkiaceae; genus HGM11412. Next base: position 32,444 of record JAZRSR010000008.1, on the reverse strand, counting down.
TTTTGAGCGTAGAGTTTTGCGTTTTGTAAATCTTGTTCGCTGTAATTTCCGCACTCTTCGGGTTTGGCGCCGGGAATTTCCCCTTCAAAGCCAATGACGAAATTTAGCATTGAAATTATTTCAGAAAGTACGCTTTCGCTATCAGTTTTTCCAAATAAAACGAGATAAAATCCCGTTCTGCAACCCATAGGCCCAAAGTAAATTACGCGCTCTTTTATTTTAGAATTTCTAAAATAAGTTGCCCCTAAATGCTCTAAAGTGTGAATAGCGGGGAAGAGCATAGGTTCTTCACGGTTGGGTGCGGTAAAGCGTAAATCAAAGGTGGTTGCAACCCCACCGCCACATTCGTCTACGCGACTAACGTAAACGCCAGGAAAAAGGTTTAAGTGATCAATTTGGAAACTTGCAATTTTATTCATAGAACAATAATATCACAAACGTTAGGAAAAAGCAAAATTTATATGCTGATTTGTTGAATAAAATAATAGAGTGTGCTATACTATATTTTATGAAAAACGTATCTTCTTTCAAATTGGCGCTTACTTACGCAGGTTGTTTCGTAGGCGCAGGGTTTTTATCAGGGCAAGAGCTTTGGCAATTTTTTGGAACTTTTGGTAAACTCGGTTGGCTTGGGCTAATTATAGCCATATTCTTGCAAGGGTTACTCGGGTTTGTTGTTATTTCGTACGCTAAACGTAAAAAGGAAGAAAAGTTCGACCAGTTAATCGTTCCGAGTGAAAAGTTAAAAGTGTTTCGCGCGTTTTTCGCCGTGTGCGAAGTAGTCTTCGTATTCTTCGTGGTAACTATTATGTGCGCGGGCGCGGGCTCGGTTATAAACGGAGTAACGGGTTTACCTAAATTTCTAGGTTCGCTCGTATTTATAGTAATAGTAGGGATAGTTGCTTACTTTGGTCTTAAAGGAGTTGTAAAGATTTTTAATTTGTCCGTTCCCCTTTTGATAGTTGCAACTTTATTCGTTTGCATATTTACGCTATGTAAATACGGTTATCCAAACTTTAACGCTATTAACCCAAAACCCGTTAGTTGGTTTTTGCCTAACTTTATAGTTTCGGCAATACTTTTTTCAACTTACAACGTGTTCTGTACGCTTGGAATTATAGTTCCCGTTAGCAGTAAGGTAAAATCAAACGGAGTTACGGTAACTGCAATGGCGATAGCGTCTATCGTGTTAACGATAATAGCCGTTTGCGTTCTTATTCCGTTATCAAGTAGATTTGAATACGCTAAGTTTGATTTTCCTATGCTTGAGATGGCAAGGAGCATAAGCGCTATTTATTTGGTATTTTATTCAATCTTAATGCTTATGGGTATTTTTGGAACGGCGTTATCATCAACCGTATCAATCGTTGAATTTGTATCCCTTAAAGTAAACCCGTCTAAAAAAACCAAGATAATAACCGTTGTAATTATTGCGGTGCTTGCGTTCGTTTTAAGTTTAATAGGGTTCTCGGAACTCATTTCCGTTCTCTATCCGATATGCGGTTACGTAGGCGTAATTGCAATGGTAATATTAATTATAGGGTACTTAAAAGGCCTTAAGAAAAAAGCCGACTAAAAGTCTCTTCTATTAGGGATTTTAATCCATAACAAAAGTATAGCACACTATACTTCACTAAAAGTGAAATATAGTGTGCTTTTCTTGTCCACAAAAAATTGAAACATATTAGTTATATTTTTAGCCTTGTGGCTAAAAGTGATATTGTTTACGCAGTAAACAGTTTAGCCGAGCGAAGCGAACGCCAACTGCGTAAGCAGTTATATTTTGGCAAAGCCAAAGTTATATTAAATAAATCCTTAACTCGCCGTCAGGCGAATATAACTGCCGAAAGGCAATATCACTCGTCGTTAGACGAATATCACAAATCCGTAAGGATTTATTTAGTTGTCGCAAATCCCTACGGGAAGAGCGACAAAAGTCGGTTTTTTATTTATAAAAAAAGTTAAAATTACGTGAAAAATTTTTCATTTTTCTATTGAAACAGACTAAAAAAAATGTTACAATATGTATATATTTGTGCTTTAAGCACGTATAGGAGGATTTTTACAATGAATAAGTTTTTGAAATCTCTTGGCTTTGACGCAGTTGAGAAAAAGACTACTATCAAAACTGAAATCGTTGCCGGTATCGTAACCTTCCTAGCAATGGCTTACATTCTTACCGTTAACCCTGCTCAGATTTTAGTAGGCGCTAATGCTGCATACTGGCCTTCACTCTTTATTGCAACCGCTCTCGGTGCAATCGTTGGTACGCTTTTAATGGCGTTCTTCGCAAAAATGCCGCTTGCTCAAGCATCAGGTATGGGTCTTAACTCATTAGTTGGTGGCTTAGTTGCTATGTGGGCTGCTGGTACTTATGGTGTTCAATTCACTATTGGTCAAGCGTTCATGATGGTTCTTATCTCTGGTATCATCTTCTTAGCCTTATCTTTAATTAAGATTAAAGGCAAAACTTTCCGTGAACTCGTATTCGACGGTATGCCTATTGCAGTTAGAAGCGCTATCTCTGTTGGTATCGGTTTGTTCATTGCTTACATCGGTTTCCAAAACGCAGGTATTATCGTTGCTAACGACTATACTCAAGTTGGTTTCGTTAAGTTTACAGTTTGGGATAACGTTCAAATTATCCAAGCAGGTAACGGTTTACCGCTCGTTGCTGCTGCTAAAACTGCATCAGTTGCATTAATCGGTTTATTCCTTATTGCTATTCTTGATAAAATCGGCGTTAAGGGCGCTATCATCTTCGGTATTTTAGGTGCAACCGTTATTGGTATTCCTTTCGGCGTTACCGACCTTACCGTATTAAAGGGTGAAGGTTCTATTTCTTGGAAGTTCTGGGAAAATTTTGAAAACTTCTTTGCTGGTGAATACACAGTATTCGGTTCTTTCACAGAAGTATTTACTGAAGGATTCCCCGAAGGTTCACTCTTCACTGTAATCATGGTTATCATTACTATGTGTATGATCGATATGTTCGATACTATGGGCACTATCGTTGGTTGCTGTGGTGGTAACAGAATTTTATCTGATGAAAACAACAAACCTCACAACTACGGAAAGATTATGATTTCTGACGCTGTTGCTACTTGTGCAGGTGCTATGCTTGGTACTTCAACCGTTACTACTTTCGTAGAATCTGGTGCAGGTGTTTCTGCTGGTGGTAGAACTGGTCTTACCGCGTTCACTACTGCTTGCATGTTCTTCGTTGCTATGTTCATTATGCCTGTATTCGCTGCTATTCCGTCAGCTGCTGCAGCTGCTGCTCTTATTTACGTAGGCGTTCTTATGATGAAAAACAACGTTAAGTCTATTGATTTTAATGATGCTATCAACGCTACTGCTGCTTTCCTTACAGTTGTAACTATGGTACTTGCTTACTCTATTACTACTGGTATCGGCGTAGGTATGATTTCTTACACTATTATGTCTGCTATCTCTTACGTTGTTGAAGCTATTAAATACGCTGTTAACAAGAAGGAAAAACCTGTTTGGAACGTTTCAGTTGTCGCTCTTATTGTAACTGCGCTCTTCCTCATATATTTCTTTGTTCCAGTAGTTCTTTAATTAAACTAAAACTTAAAACTAAATCCCACGGCGTTTGCCGTGGGAGTTTTCTTTTGCAAAAAAGTTAATTATTTTGTTTTAGCGTCGAAAATAAGATTGCAAACTTCGCTTGCAAACTCGTGTTCGTGGCTAACGAGAATTATCGCGCCTTCGTATTCGATAAGGGCGCGTTTGAGCGCGTCTTTCGCCCTAACGTCTAAATGGTTAGTAGGCTCGTCAAGTATCAAAACGTTTGACGGGGTGTTGTTAAGTACCGCAAGTTTAATTCTCACTTGCTCGCCACCGGATAAATCTTTAATAGGCTTTGTGGCAAGGTCGCCTTTAAGCCCAACTTTAGCAAGCTCCGCGCGTTGCTCTTTAACGTTCATCCTTGGGAATTTTTCGTTAAAGTAAATCATAGCGTTAATAGAAGAATTTTCAAAATTGAGTTCTTGTTCTAAGTACCCTGGCTTTGTTGCAATATGGAAAACGAAGTTGCCTTTAAGCGAGTGAATTTTTCTAAGCAAGGTTTTTATAAGCGTGGTTTTGCCAACGCCGTTAGTGCCCCTTATCCAAAGTTTATCCGTGCTAGATAAATGAAGGTTTATAGGCGGAATTAAAGTTTTGTCATAGCCTACTTCTAAATCTTTTACCATTAAAAAATCTTTACTGTTTACGGGGAGATAAGGAAACTTAAAACTAGCGTCGTAAACGGTCATAGGCTTTTGCATAACTTCAATTCTATCAAGCATCTTCTTTCTTGAATTAGCCATGCCCGCAGTTGCGGCGCGCGCCTTATTTTTATCGATATAATCTTGCATTTTCTTTATTTCGGCTTGTTGGCGGAGATAATCTTCTTCGTACTGCTTGGCGTTCATATCGCGCTGAACCTTAAACGTTGAGTAGTTGCCCGAATATTTTTTTATTCCGCCGTTTTCAATGTTTATAATAAACTTGCAAACGCTGTCTAAAAACGCCGTGTCGTGCGAGATTACCATAAACGTCTTTTTATATCCGTTAAGGTATTTTTTAAGCCAATCTATATGTTCAATATCTAAAAAGTTAGTAGGCTCGTCAAGGAGCATAACGTCAACTTCTTCAAGAAGTAGTTTAGATAGCATTAGTTTTGCTCTTTCGCCACCGGAAAGCCTTGAAATAAGCGTGTCGTACCCAAAGTTGTGAACGCCTAAACCGCCTGCAACTTTTTTAATCTTACTGTCAAGGTCGTAAAAACCTGCGTTGTCTAAAGTTTCTTGCATTTTTGAAGACTTGTTTACTAATCTATCAAGTTCGTTAGCGTCTTCCGTTTCGCCCATTTTAAGATAAATTTCTTCAAGTTTTTCATTGAGTTCGTAAAGATAGTCGAAGGCGTGGCGAAGGTATTCTATAACCGTTTGAGTTCTATCAATATCGGCGTGCTGGTCCAAATATCCCCAACGGGCGGACGGTTGGCGTAAAACTTCGCCGTCGTCTTGCGAGAGTTTGCCCGCAATAATATTTATAAACGTAGTTTTCCCTGCGCCGTTAAGACCTACTATTCCAAGATGTTCGCCGTTGTTGATTGAAAGGGACGCGTCTTGGAATAAATATCTTTCGTCGTATCTATGCGTTAAATTTCTAATCTCTAAAATGCTCATGTCGAAAGTATACATTATTATAAAATTTTAGTCAAATGATTTGAATTATTCGCAACTTGTGTTATACTATAAATATGGAAAAGAAAGTTAGCGGTTATAAATATAAATTTTCAAAAGCATTTTTCGTTATAGCGGTGCTTGGTTTTTTAGTTTCGATAGGCTGTATAATTCTAAACGGAATTAGATTTCTAACTAAAATAAATAAGAGTATTGAAATTGGTTTTTCAGAGTATATGTCGCTCGGGTTTTCAATAATCTTATCAATTGCCTTTATCGTTATAGTTACGCTTGCGCTTATAAAATCGGAATATAAGCTCGATAAAGATAAACTCGTTTTGAAATGGGGTATTATTAAAAATACCGTAAACCTTAACGAGGTTAAACTTATAAGGCTTATAACCACCACTGAAAAATTAGAACTCGTTTTTGAAGACGATAGTTATTTCACTATCGTTATAGATAAAGCGGAATATCAAAAATTCGTTGACGAACTTAAAAGTTTACGCCCTAAACTTGAATATAACCAAACGAGTGAAGAATAATTTGCACGCTCCATATAGGGGCGTGTTTTTTGTTGCAAAATATTGACAAACTGAATATTATATGATATCATTTTAATATCAAAGTGATAGGAGATAAAACTATGAAAGAAAAAATTATCGGTAAAAAATGCGGTATGGCAGTAATGCTTTTATTAATTGCGTTAATGATAGTAGCGCTTATCGGCTTAGTAAAGGGCGGTATGATTATTGAAGAAAACGGTAGCCCTTTAGTGTTTATCGTTAGTATGGCGTTAATTGTAATTTGCCCGATTTTGCTTCCTGGTCTTAAGGTGTTAAAGCCCCAAGAAGCGCTCGTTCTTACGTTGTTTGGTAAATATATTGGAACTTTGAAGGGTGAAGGTTTTTATTTTGTAAATCCTTTCTGCGTTTCTTTCAATCCCGCCGCTCAAACTAAACTTAAACAAAGCGGGGACGTTAATAGTTCTGCAAGCCAAGCGCTCACGGCAACGCTTAATTCTCTCGGCACGCAAGAGATAAAAGCAACTAGCCAAAATAAGATTAGCTTAAAGGTTATGACTCTTAATAACAATCGCCAAAAAATCAACGATTGTTTAGGTAATCCCGTTGAAATAGGCATTGCGGTTATGTGGAAGATAGTAGATACTGCTAAAGCAGTATTTAACGTTGATAACTACAAAGAATATTTATCGTTACAATGCGATAGTGCAGTTCGCCAAATAGTTAAAATTTATCCTTACGACGTTGCGCCTAACGTTGATACGACGGGTGACGGAAAAGCCGACGAAGGTAGCCTTCGTGGTTCAAGTGAAGAAGTAGTTGAAAGAATTAGAAACGAAATTCAGCAAAGGGTAAAAGACGCAGGTATTGAAATAGTTGAAGCGAGAATAACTTACCTTGCTTACGCGCCTGAAATTGCGGCGGTTATGCTTCAACGTCAACAAGCATCTGCTATAATCGACGCTAGAAAGATGATAGTTGACGGTGCGGTTGGTATGGTTGAAATGGCTCTTGAACGCCTTGAAAAAACCGATATGGTTAAACTCGACGAAGAGAGAAAGGCTCAAATGGTTTCTAACTTATTAGTAGTTCTTTGTGGAAATCACGACGCTCAACCCGTAATAAACTCAGGAACGATTTATTAATATGACGGGCGGAGAGAAAAAGCAAATACCGCTCCGCTTATCAAAACAATTATTTGACGATTTATCAAAATGGGCGGAAGATGATTTTCGTTCGATAAACGGGCAAATAGAGTTTTTACTTTCGGAGAGCGTTAAAAAGAGAAAAAAGTCTAAAAAGGCTGAAGAAAAATATGAAACAAAAATTTAGCATAACGGGTATGTCTTGCGCGATGTGCGCCAAAGCGGTTGAGAGGGCGGTAAAGAAAGTTAACGGCGCTCGGACGGCAACGGTAACTTTAACCCAAAATTTATTGACCGTTGAAGGATCGTTTTTACCCCAAGACGTTATAAAGGCGGTTGAAAACGCAGGGTATAAGGCGGTAAAGTTTAAGGAAAAGGTGGACGACGATAGTTTGGGCGCGGTAAAAAAACGCCTAATTCCGTCGTGCGTTTTACTTGTTATATTGATGTACTTTACTATGGGGCATCATTTATTAAAACTCCCAACCTTTAGTTTTTTTATAGGCGAAAGCGGTGCGATTTATTACGTTTTATTCCAACTTGTTTTAACGCTTGCGGTAATAATTCTTAATAGAAAGTTCTTTATAAAGGGAACGCTTGCAGTTATTAATAAAGCGCCTAATTTGGATACTCTCGTTTCTTTAGGTTCAGGCGCGAGTTTTATATTCGGCGTTTACGCTTTTATTATGATAATTATAGGTAGCGTAAGCGGAGATAGCGGTTTAGTTAATACTTATCTCAACAACTTATATTTCGAGTCATCCGCTATGATTTTAACGCTCGTAACGATAGGTAAGGTGTTAGAAGACCGCTCTAAAAAGAAAACTGAAAGCGCTGTTTCTAAACTGCAAAGTTTAGCGCCTAAAACGGCTGTTTTATTAAGGGGTGAAACGGAAGTTACCGTAGATATCAAAAACGTAAAAATCGGCGATATTATGGTAATAAAACAAGGGTTTAGCGCCCCTTGTGACGGCGTTGTTATAAACGGCGAAGGGGAGATGAACGAATCTTCCTTAACGGGCGAGAGTATGCCCGTTTCAAAAACTGTTGGTAGCGATATAAAAACGGCAACCGTGCTTGATAGCGGTTATATCGTAGCAAGAGTTACGGCGTGCGGAGAAGATACTATTTTTTCAAAAATTATAGAATACGTTTTATCCGCCGAAGCAACTAAAGCGCCCGTTCAGCGTTTAGCTGATAAAATAAGTGGAATTTTCGTTCCTACGGTTGCTATAATTTCAGTAATAACGCTTATTGTTTGGCTTATTATAGGAAAACCGTTCGACTTTTCTTTTGAAAGGGCAATTTCAGTTTTAGTTATTTCTTGCCCGTGCGCGTTAGGGCTTGCAACTCCGGTAGCGGTAACGGTGGCAACGGGTAAACTTGCAAGGCAGGGAATTCTCGTTAAAAATGCCGAGATTTTAGAGCGAATAGGGCTTGTTTCAATTTGCGTTACCGATAAAACGGGAACGGTTACCCAAGGTAAAATTAAAGTTGGCTCGGTAATAGGCTTAACTGAAACCGAACTTAAAGAAGTTGCGTCTATTGAAAGTTTATCTTCTCATCCGATAGCCAAAGCAATTTGCGAGTATATAAAACCCGAGCAATTAGAAGTTGGCAATTATTTATCGGTTACGGGAAGCGGTGTAAAGGGTACGGTTAATAGTAGCGATTATCTAATTGGTAATTTTGCGCTCGTTTGCGATAGCCAAATAAATAGCGAGTTAAAAACTCAAGCAGATTTATCCCTTCGTGGCGGTAAAGGCGTGCTCTTCGTTTCTAAAAACGGCGTAGTTATAGGCTTTATAGAAGTTTACGACAAGGTAAAAGAAAGTTCAAAACAAGCCGTTTCATATCTTAAAGCGCTCGGCGTTAAAACGGTTATACTTTCAGGTGACGAGCAAAAGATTTCAGAAAGAGTTAAACTCGAAATTGGAGCGGATGACGCTTACGGCGGTGTTTTGCCTAGTGGCAAGGCGGAAATAGTTAAAAAGTATAAAGAACTCGGCGTTATCGCCTTCGTTGGTGACGGCGTTAACGATAGCCCCGCGCTCAGCGTTTCAGATATAGGCGTTTCAATGGGTAGCGGAACTGATATAGCGGTATCTTCAAGCGACGTTATATTTATGGCAAACGACCTTTTAAGTATGCCAAAGGCAATAAAAACGGGTAGAAAAACCAGAAGAATTATCAAGCAAAATTTATTTTGGGCGTTTATATATAACGTTATAGGTATTCCGTTAGCGTGTGGGGTTTTGTATCCGTTAGGAATACTTCTAAACCCAATGATAGCCTCTTTATTTATGAGTTTGAGTAGTTTATTCGTAGTAACCAACGCTTTAAGGCTTTATAAAGATTAAAAAAATTCCCACTCAACCGAGTGGGAATTTTTTATTTTAGAAATAAGTCGCTACAACTAATGTAAACGGGGCGTTCGGGAATTTCTTCCCTTTTTTCTTCAAAAAACCAATTATAAATTTTATCAAATAATTTCATAAGAGTACTCTCCTTTAGTGATTGTACTGCTATTTTATGAAATTATATATGACAATAGTATGTCACATTAAAAAACTTTTTGTCGAAAAATTATTTCTTTTTATAATAAAGCCTGCAATGGCAAAAGCCTTCAAAATCAGGGTCGGCAACTTGGTCTCTAAATTCTTTGCACATACAAATATTATCGTCCGTTTTATGTAAACGGCAGGGGCAATATCCGTCCTTTTTCTTTAAGCCTTCTCTAATAGCGTTAACGATTTTTTCATCGGGGTTAAAAATAATTTCCATAGTTTCTCCTTGCTTTTATAAGATAAAAGTTGTATACTTTTAGTATGAGTAAAATTTTAGTAGATATTAAAAATTTAAGTGAACTTGAAACTTTTAGCGGGGAATATGACGGGGTTTATATAAAATTCCCGTGTGAAATTCCCTTTGATGATATTTTAGCATTTTTTGATAGAGAAAAGCAAGTGTTTATTGATTTAACTAACCTTTCTGCGTCAAATTGCTTAAAACTCGTTTCAAGCATAAATAAGCCAGCCGTTTTCGTGGTTGACGATATTCAAAAGGCAATCTTTATAAAAACGGTTAACTCTCAAGCCAATATCAATCTGTACTACGACGGTTATGACGACGTTATCGTTCCATTTTTATCTTGCAACAAGTTTAACTTAACGGTAAAATACACGGCTCTTGCTCCTGAACGCATAGAAAAACTTCAAAAAGCAGGGGTAAAGGTAAACGGTTACGTAGTTCCCCGCCTTGACGAAGTTGGGGTGTTAAAATTTTGGAATACCGACTATATCACGGTAACTTCTAACGTAAAATAAAAGGTTTTGCGAATTTTCGCAAAACCTTTTTACATTATTTTTTGAAACTATCTTTCATTGAAACGATTTGAGAAAGTATAAGTTTTCCGTCCTTTACCGTCTTTTTGTAATAGCCTTTTCTAAGGAGTTGGAAAGGAGTTCCTTCTTCTACGCTTTCGATATACGGTTCTGCTTTTCCTAAATACTTGTGAACGCTATCGTAGTTCATTCTTTCAGAGAAGTCTTGACCGGGGTACTCTGCGTCTTTTAACAAGTAGTCGTAATCTCTAACTTCAACGTCAACTCCATAGTCAGCTGATACCCAATGAATAGTACCTTTGCATTTAATTCCGCTCGTGTCTTCTCCAGAACGGCTTTCGGGAACGTAAGAACACAAGAGTTCTTTAACTGAACCGTCGTCGTTTAATAAAACGTCGTCACACTTAATAATATAAGCGTTCTTAAGTCTAACGTAACCGTCTTTTTTAAGCCTGAAATATTTGGGCGGGGGATTTAACGAAAAGTCTTCATCGTCAATGTAGATGTGTTTAGTAAACTTAACTTTTCTAACGCCTGCGCTCTCGTCGTTGGGATTAATAATAAAGTCAGTATCTTCTTCCCCTTCAAAGTTGGTTATAGTAACTTTAATTGGTTTAGAAACAGCCATCGCTCTTTCTGCGTTAAAGTTGAGATAATCTCTTATAAAGTGTTCAAGATACGACACTTCTATTTCGCTATTTGCTTTAGCAATACCTATTTCTTCGCAGAAGTTTTTAAGCGCTTCCGCTGGTACGCCACGATTTCTTAAACCGGTAAGAGTTGGCATACGCGGATCGTCCCAACCTTCAACGGCGCCGTCTTCAACGAGTTTTTTAAGGTAACGCTTACTCATAACGGTGTTAGTTATATTAAGCCTTGCAAATTCAATTTGGCGGGGCTTATGAGCAACTCCCGTATTTTCAACAACCCAGTTATAAAGCGGGCGGTGGTCTTCAAACTCTAAAGTGCAGAGTGAGTGAGTAACTCCTTGCATACTGTCGCAAATAGGGTGAGCATAGTCGTACATAGGGTATATGCACCACTTGTCGCCCGTTCTATGATGCGTTGCTCTTAAAACTCTATAAATAACTGGGTCACGCATATTGATGTTTGGTGACGCCATATCGATTTTTGCTCTTAAAACCTTTTCGCCGTCTAAAAACTTACCGTCTTTCATAGCGGTAAAGAGTTCTAAGTTTTCTTCAATCGTTCTATTTCTATACGGGCTTTCTTTACCGGGTTCCGTTAAAGTTCCACGAGTATTTTTGATTTCTTCGGCGGTAAGGTCGCAAACGTAAGCCTTGCCGTCTTTTATGAGTTTAACGGCTAAATTATAAATCTCGTCGAAAAAGTCTGAAGCGTAGTGCATTTCAAACCAATCAAAACCAAGCCACTTGATATCTTCTTTAATAGCGTTAACGTATTCAGTTTTTTCTTTAGACGGGTTAGTATCGTCAAAGAAAAGGTTGCAAACGCCGTTGTACTTTTTAGCCGTGCCAAAGTTTAAGCACAAACTTTTAGCGTGGCCGATGTGAAGATATCCGTTAGGTTCTGGGGGGAAACGAGTGTGAACGGAATTAACTTTTCCGCTAGATAATTCTTCGTTAATAATTTCTTCAATAAAGTTTTTTGATTCGATAATATTTTCCATAATCTACCCAAGTTGTGATATATTTAACATTTTAGCACAAATTTTTTCAAATATCAATAATTTAGCGTAAAGATTACGTGGTAATATATATCTTTTACTTGACAATAACGAATAATTTTATTAAAATTATTACATTATAAACTGAGGTGACTTATGGAAAAAAGAGCAGTAACTATGGAAAAACTTGTAAACCTTTGCAAAACGAGAGGTTACATTTTCCCCGGTAGTGAAATTTACGGTGGCTTAGCAAACACTTGGGACTACGGTCCTTTAGGCGTTGAACTTAAAAACAACGTTAAAAAAGCTTGGTGGCAAAGATTCGTTCAAGAAAACAAGTATAACGTTGGCTTAGACGCCGCTATTCTTATGAACCCACAAACTTGGGTAGCATCTGGTCACTTGGCAGGCTTTTCAGATCCGCTTATGGACTGTAAAGAGTGTCACGAAAGATTTAGAGCGGATAAACTTATTGAAGACTGGGTTAAAGAAACCAACTATACTCTTGAAAAGGGTATCGATGCGTTCACTCACGAAGAAATGAAGAATTTCGTTGAAGAACACAATATTCCTTGCCCTACTTGCGGTAAACACAACTTTACTGATATTAGACAATTCAACTTAATGTTCAAAACTTTCCAAGGCGTTACGGAAGACAGTAAGAATACCGTATATCTCCGCCCTGAAACCGCGCAAGGTATTTTCACAAACTTTGTTAACGTTCAACGCTCTCAAAGAAGAAAAGTTCCTTTCGGTATTGCTCAAATCGGTAAGTCTTTCAGAAATGAAATTACACCGGGTAACTTTATTTTCAGAGTAAGAGAGTTTGAACAAATGGAACTTGAATTCTTCTGTAAGCCTGGTACTGACCTTGAGTGGTTTAATTACTGGCGTTCTTTCTGCCGTCAATGGCTTTTAGACATTGGTCTTAAAGAAGAACACTTAAGGCTTCGTGATCACTCTCCAGAAGAACTTTGCTTCTACTCTAAAGCGACTACTGACTTTGAATATTTATTCCCGTTCGGTTGGGGTGAACTTTGGGGCGTAGCGGATAGAACTGATTACGACCTTACGCAACATCAAAACGTTTCAAAGAAAGATTTATCTTACTTTGATAGCGAAACTAACGAAAGATATATTCCTTACGTTGTTGAACCGTCACTCGGCGTTGAAAGATGCGTACTTGCCGTATTATCCGGCGCTTACGATGAAGAAGAAGTTGGCGAAAACGACGTTAGAACTGTTCTTAGATTACATCCTTGCCTTGCTCCTTTCAAAGCAGCCGTATTACCGCTCAGCAAAAAACTTGGCGAAAAGGCTATGGAAATTTACGATGAACTTTCTAAGTATTTTATGGTTGATTATGACGAAGCGGGTTCAATTGGTAAGAGATACCGCCGTGAAGACGAAATCGGTACTCCTTTCTGCATCACTTACGATTTTGATAGTGAAGTTGACGGATGCGTAACCGTTCGTGATAGAGATACTATGGAACAAGTTCGTATTCCTATTGCGGAACTTAAAACTTATATCGAACAAAAAATTAGACTTTAAGCCGTTATAAACTTCGTTATGCTTTGTTCTTTGCGCTTTTGCGAAATTCCTGCGACCGACAAGGTCGCTCCCTTCCGCAAAAACACAAACGCCTCGCCTAACTTGTTTCTAACGTCTTAAAGTAAAGCATTTAATAGACGTGTGTTTTAATATATATAACAAAAAAGCAAGACGTGTCTTGCTTTTTTTTATTGTTGTGGTAAAATAAAATTATGTTAGAGTTTTTAGCTAAAGAAAAATACCAAATATTAGATAGCGTTAGTTCTACTAACGACTATATAAAAGATAAAGACTTGTTCTTGGTTATAGCAAATTCTCAAACGGGGGGAAAGGGAACGAATAATAGGTCGTTTTTCTCGCCGAGCGGTGGAATTTATTTAAGCGTTAAAGTGGATATAAAAACGGAAAATTTACCTTTCGTTACGGCTTACACGGCGGTTGCCGTACTAAAAGCGCTTGATAACATAGGTTTAGTGGCAGATATAAAGTGGGTAAACGATATTTATATAAACGGCAGTAAACTCGGCGGAATACTTGCTGAAAGCGTTATAAAAGGAAAAGACCTTTCAACCGTTATAATAGGAATAGGCTTAAACTTAAAAAAGCAAAACTTTCCAAACTTTAATCTAAACACGCCAACTTCAATAGAGGGAGAACTTGGTTATTTGCCAAGCAAAGAAGAAATTATAACGAGAATAGTAAAAGAATTTTTAGCGCTCGATAAGGATATTGAAAGCAAAGAATTTTTATCTACTTATAAAACTCGTTCTTGTCTTATAGGTAAAACCGTTCAAATTAATCAAGGCGGTAAATTGTTTGACGGGAAAGTCGTATCTATAAACGACGACGTTAGCATTAATATAGATATAAACGGAAAGATTAAAAATTTTTATAACGGCGATATTAAAATAATTTTATAAATTTGGGGGATTTATGAAAAAGAAGATTTTAACGTTTTTAACGTTAATGCTAAGCGTTTGCTTGGCGACGTGTTTACTTACCGCTTGCGGTGGTGACGAGAGCGGAAACGGCGGTGGCAATACCGCTCCTACCGAGAATTTGCGTTATAGGCTAATAAGTAACGATACGGCTTACGAAGTTACAGGTTGTAAAGATGAAAATCTTGAAAATTTAGTTGTTCCTGAAACTTACGAAGGAAAACCCGTAGTTAAGATTTACGACAAGGCGTTTTGGAATTACAAAAAGCTTAAAAGCGTAGTTCTTCCAAAATCGATAAAAAATATCGGCAAGCAAGCGTTTGACGGTTGCGAGGCTCTTACTAAAGTTGAAATTCCAGACTCTGCAACGATTATTGATACCAAGGCGTTTTACCATTGTGAAAAATTAGTAGACGTTAAAATTCCAAGCAGTTTAACTACGCTCGGCGAATATGCGTTTGCGTATACGTCTATAAAAAATGCCGTTATTCCTAAAGCCGTAAATAACGTAGAAAAAGTTTTTGCTAGTTGCGGTGCGTTAGAGAATATATCCGTTGCGGAAGGAAACGCCAAATTCAAAGCGGTTGACGGCAATTTGTATAGTAAAGACGGCAAAACTTTATTTCAATACTCTTGCGGAAAAGCCGATAAGAGTTATTCAATTTTGAGTGGCGTTAAAACTATTTATAGATGCGCGTTTGAAAATTGCAAGGCAATAGAAACGGTAAATATTCCAAACACCGTAACTTTAATTCACTCGTCTGCTTTTTCTGACTGCTTATCCTTAAAAAACGTAACGATACCATCTAGCGTAACGGAGACTGGCACGTATGCTTTCCACACTTGCCCATCACTTGAAACGCTTGAAATTCCAAGTAGCGTAACGTGGATTCAAATGGGAACGTTTGGTTACTGCTCTTCACTTAAAACTTTAATTATTCCAAAGAGCGTAACTAAAATTAGCGCGTTTGTTTTCAGTAGTTGTTCTTCGCTTGAAACAATAACTTATAAAGGAACGGTTTACGAGTGGAATTCAATCACTAAAGAAGCTTCTTGGGATTACGAGTTTGATTCAGCCGTTCAATGCTCAAACGGTAAAGTAACTATATAATAAAAAGGCAGGTTAGACCTGCCTTTTTTGTTATCTTGATTTTCCGTAGCCGAAAATTGCTAAAGTGTCGGGCCCGCTGTGAATTGCTATAACGGGGTCGATATAGTTGAAAATAAATTCTTTTACTTTAACCTTTTTAGATACCGTTTCGGCAAGGAGTTTAGCATCGTCTAAACAGTCGCCGTGCCCGATAAAGATAGTTTGTGTTTCGGGATGTTCAACGGTTTTTATAAAGTTTTCGGCTATCGTTAAAACGGAGCGTCTTCTACCGATTACTTTTTTTTCTGCGATAAGTTTTCCCTTTTCGTTAACGAACATTATTGGTTTAACGTCGGCAACCGTTCCTATCGCCATTGAAAGTTTACTAATTCTTCCACCCTTTGCTAGGTATGATAAGGTTTTAACGGTAAATAAACTGTTTGCGTTAAGGCAAACGGAGAGAAGATGCTCGTATACTTCCGAGATTGAGTAGCCTTGTTCACGCTTTTCACAAGCGGTAAACACAAGTAAACCTTCGCCAAGGCAGGCGTTGAGCGAGTCAACGATGAAAATTTTTCTATTAGGGAATTCCTTTTTCAAAGTTTCGCTTGCCTTGTTTGCGTTATCAATCGTTACTGAAAGACCGGAAGAAAGCCCTATATAGATAAGGTCGTTTCCCTTTTCCAGTTCAACCTTAAAATAATCGTAAAAAGTTTGCTCGTTGATACAAGCGGTCATCATATCAGATTTATCTCTTAAACGGGTGTAAAAATCCTTTAGAAATTTTTCGTCGTCACAGCGAATTTCAGTTTCTTCTCCGTCTATTATGCAAGTTAGTGGAATAATGTTAATTTCAAACTTAGAAGTAACTTCGCTTGGAAGCCCTGAAGACGAATCGGTAAATATTTTATAACTCATAAAACTCTCCTTGAATTTATAGGCTGAATTGATTTCACAATAAAAGTATACTTTAATTTTTTGAAAGAAGCACTCTATTCAAACAATATTCAAAGATAATCGTATTTTACGCTCAGTAGAGTTCAAAAAAACGGCTCTACTCACAGTAGAGTTTAATTTTTTACACGAAAAAAGCCCGTTTTTACAAACGGACTTTTACGTTGCAATAATAAATATCACAAATCGTCTGCATCTTGAACGGGTTTACTTCCGTCGCTTGAAATACCGGTATAACTACCGTTAATATCAAAGCTTGATGCAAATTTGTTCTTTTTCTTTTTCTTTTTCATTACTTGCAATCTTTCGTAGACTTAGTTGCGCTTTTAGTTGAATTTTTCGTTGAATTCTTAGTTGCGCTAGAAGTCTTGGAGTTTTTAGTATTTTTAGCGTTCTTCATAACATACCTCCCGTAAATAAGTGTGGGTAGTAGAAAATTTTTTATGCAAAAATACGTTCTAAATTTTAACGCTTTTTAATATCATATAGCAAACGAAAAAAAGGAGAGTATTTATGGAAAGTTCAGAATACGCAAAAATGCTTGAAGTTCCCATTAGTTCAACGAGCGTGGAATTTAAGCCTACTAAAAAGAAAAAAACTGACGTTAAAAAACAAATTATAAATAAGGTTAACGGAGAGAACGATAATAGCGAAAACCCAAAAAAGAAAGATAAAAAATCAGCGCTTACTTTTTTCAAAAATCTTCGCGTTAAAAAGCCTAAAACTAAAAAAATTACTCAAGACGGCGAAAATTCAGTTGAAATTAAAAAGGGTGGGTTTGATATAATTTCAATGCAAGTGGTTGCAATTTTCGTATTGGTCGTTGGTATAATACTTACTAACATCTTTTTTGAAAATAGCGGTATGAATAATTTAATGCGCGCGGTTTTTTCTAAAGATGAAACGATCGCCACAAAGAATTACACTGAGTTTACTGCTCTATCTCCCTCAAAGAGTGGGGAAGTAACTTTGCAAGACGGCGTTATGACCGTGAGCGCAGGCAGTATTTATTCCCCTTGCGACGGCGTTATTGAAAGCGTTACGAAAGACGGAGAGTTTTTCGTTGTTACCGTCAGCCACAGCAACTCTTTTACAAGCGTTTTAAGTGGGCTTGAAAGCGTTTACGTTGAAGCGGGCGAAAACGTTTATTCAAACGTGCCTTTAGGATATTCAAGCGGAATAACTAACGTTTCAATGTTTAGTGGCGATGCGATACTTACGGGTTACGAAATAACTAACAATCAAATTGTATGGTTAAGTTAAGGTTTAGAATTCACCCGTTATTTATAATTTTTGGAATATACTTTGCCTTTACGGGCAAAGTATTTTCTTTTTTGGTTTTTACTTTTACCGCCGTTATTCACGAGCTTGGGCATTTTATAGCGTCTGAAAAGTACGGTTATGCGTTAAGAAAAATAACGCTTATGCCGTACGGCGCTATCATTGAAGGAAACGCTTTAGATATTCGTTTTAAGCACGAAGTTTTTATAGCGATAGCAGGGCCGTTGGTAAACTTTGCGGTGGCAGTTTGTTTTATTGCTCTTTGGTGGGTTTTTCCAGCGATTTATCCATACACCGATTTGGCGGTATTTGCAAACCTTTCAATATGCGTAATAAACTTATTGCCTTGTTACCCTTTAGACGGGGGGAGAGTTATACTTTCTCTACTAAGCGTAAAAACTAAAAGGTCAACCGCACTAAGAATAGTAAAGGTAGCGGGTGTAGTTATTTCAATGCTCGGCGTTTTGTTGTTTATATATACGGCGTTTAATAGCGTAAACTTTAGTTTACTCTTTTTTTCGCTGTTTATCTTTGTTGGGGCAATAACAAAAAGTAAAGACGGGGAGTATTTAAGAATTTTTGAAAATTTTAAGCCTAAAAAGGTAACGTCGCCTTTAGAAATGAAAGCGATTATAATAGGTGGAGAACAGCCCGTAAGAAAACTTTATTCGATTGTAAACGGAGAGTATTACTACGTAATAACCGTTGTTAATAAAAAAGTAAAAACCACGCTTGAGGGGGAAGATTTATACTCTATATTAAGATGTGAAAGCGGATATACAAAACTTAATGACGCAATAAAAAAAGTTCACGAATATTCGTGAACTTTTTTATTAATTATCGTTTTCAACTACTGCGTTTGCAAGGGAATATTTAAGATAACCAACGTTGCCAAACGGAGTGAAAGTTTCAATCAATCTATGGCGATGGGTATCTCTGTCTTGCGCGTAGTAACACTCTATCGGGCTACCGGAGAAATTGTCGTTAATAGCAACTTCTAAGTGGTTACATTGTAAACCTTCTAATCCAACTTGTTCTCCGTTAAGGGTATAGCCTGAAAGCACTTTAACGTCAACGTTTTGGTCAACTAAATAAGTGTAATATTGCATTTTGTGGTTTTTGTTAGACAACACGTCGATAGTCTTAAAATCTTGAACGAAAGTGCCGGAAATAGTAAAGAGCCTTGGTATTAATAAAATAGTATCGTTGTCAACGAAAGCGCCTTTAGTGTACTTATCAAAAGTAAAGGTATTATCGCGAGAGTTTTCTTCGGATAAGTTATATTCTTTAAGCGTTGCGGTGGCTTTATTATCTTCGTAGATAAGTTCGTAACTATACTTAAAGTCCGAAAACTCGCTAAAGTATTCTTTTGACGTGCTAATAGGTTTTAAGTTTTCTGAAAAAGTAGAAACCGACTTGAAAGTATCTATAAACTCTTTAGTTGAAGTAGGGGTTATATACTTTGCTTTAAGAGAAAACTCGGTAGTGTATACGTAATAGTTACCGTCTTTATTCGTTTTTGCTTCCAAAGTGGTAACGTAAGAACCTTCGTCAACTTCAAGCGAGTAGCCGTCTATTTTAACGGGCGTACTGTCAGCGTTGGTTGTGTTAACGTAAGAAACGTCGTAAGTTAAAACTTCTCTAAAGTTAGTCTTGAAAGCGGTGGGGTTCTTAAACCATAAGTAATTACTCGTGTTTAACTGGGCGTTTGAGCACGCAGTTAAAGAAATTACGGTTAATATTAAACTTAAAACTGTTAAAACTTTAATAAATTTTTTCATAGTACGTTAATTATAGCACAATTTTATAAAAAAGCAAAAGTAAATATTCAAAATATCTTCAAAAGTTAGATAAAATATGATAAAATTAGTTTGATATGACAGGCGTATGGCGCATTGGTAGTATAAAATATACTAAAATTCTATTTTAAGGAGCAAGTTTTGAAGATTTATCTTGGCGATACCACTCAAAAAATTGTGTCGGTTACCGGCGAAGTGGTTAAGAATTTAATAGATAGCGGAGAAAAATGCGTAGTTTTTTCCGAAGATAAAATAACTTTATCTTTAGAACTTGAAATTGCTTCCCGTTTGGGCGGTGGTTTTTTTAACGTTGACGTTTTAACTTTTAGAAGATATATCTCTTCAAAAAAAGCAAACTCAAAAGTTATTTCCAAAGAGTGCTCGGTTATGCTTATAAGAAAGATTATAACGGAAGTTAAAAATTCGTTGGGGTCTTTTAAGCACGCCGTAACAACGCCTAACATGGCGCTCGTTTTATACGAACTTATCTCTCAACTTGAGAGCGCTAAAATATCTCCTGACGAACTTCAAGGTTTACTTGATAAAGGAGCGGATATTCAACCTGCGCTCGTTAGTAAGATTAAAGACGTAATAACCGTTTACAGAGAGTACGATCAAAGAATTAAGGAAATGGAACTTTACGACAGTAACGACTATCTCTCCTTAATGCCAGATCTCGTTAAAAATGATGAAAATCTCAAAAACTCAACCGTTATAATCGTGGGATTCCAGTCGGTTACAAAGCAGAGATACGACGTTTTCGATGCGCTTAATTTTACCGCAAAGGATTTTTACGCAGTAATTCCCTACGATAGCGAAAGTGAACTTTTCACAGGGGAGACTTTTGATAGGCTTAAAAAGATTTGTGAAAAGCCACAAGTAATAAATAAATGCGGTAACCTACCTATCGAAGCCGAATTTATAAAGAAAAATTTGTTTAACCCGCTTGTACTTGCCGATGATTTTATACCGCTTAAAACTCAAAACGTTACGATAAACCAAGCGGTTGACACCAAGTCTGAAGCAGAGTGGCTTGCAAAGGATATACTTATAGAAGTGAGAAACGGTTTAAGGTTTAACGACGTAACGGTGGCGGTTGGTAGCCTTGCCGACTCTTTGCCGTCCATTGAAAAAGCGTTTTCCGATTACGATATTCCTTACTTTGTAGAAAAGTCAACGGCTCTTGCAGAGCACCCCGTTTGCGATTTTATCGTGGCTCTTTTAGATTTTCAAAGAAAAGGTCTTTTAGCAAGTGATTTTGTAAAAATTATAGGTTCAAGCCTATTTATTACGAATAAAAGAGTGGCGGATAAGTTTATAAACTACGTTTACGCTAACTCTATAAATAGGCGGGCGTTCAAAAATCCGTTTACTGCCGAACACGAATATTTAACTAAATTTGAAGATTTACGCCAAAAGGTTATTTGTTCTTGCGAAAAACTTTCAAAGGCGAAAACCGTTTGCGATTACGTTGACGCTTTGAGATACTCTCTTTCAACTTTTGGCGTTTACGAAAACTTAAAGGCTTTATCGTTAGCTCTTAAAAATATCGGCAACGAAGTTTTATCAGATTACAATAGCAAGATTGAAGAAAAAATCAACGGTCTTTTTGATGAGATGAATTTTATATTGAAATCATCTCCCGTTTCCGCTCTCGATTTTAAGAACTTGTTCTTAAGCGGTGCGGTTGGAACGTCTATAAGCGCTATTCCCATTTTAGCAGACGCCGTGTATATCGGCGAGTGTAAAGACGTAAAGGTTAAAAGCGCCAAGACGTTATACGCTTTTGGACTTAATGGCGACGTTCCCTTTACACAAAGCGACACCGCGTTGCTTTCTGACGGGGACTTAAGCGTTTTAGATGATTTTAACGTGATAGTAGAACCTAAAATTAGGTCGGTTAACTTAAGGGAAAAGGAAAACGTTTTATCAACGCTTATTTCCTTTACTCAAAAATTAAAACTTTCTTATTCCAATGAAAAGTTCGACGGGTCATCAAACTTTAAGTCGGACGCAATTAAATCACTTGAAAAACTTTTCGACGTAAAAACTACTGGAAGCGTAGTTAAAAATTACGTTGAAGAACTTGATAAAGGCTCGTTGATTAACGATATTTCAAGCGCGTTCGTAAACGACTCCGTTTCTTTAATGGAAATAGCGAGAAGTTATCAAGGTTATAAAAATAGCGATAAGGGTACGCTTTCAAAGATAGCGTCTTTTTATAAAGCCGTTGAATCGCTTGATTTAGTAGAACTTAAAGAGAAAGCGGACGGTTTGCTTTCAGATAGCGAGCCGATAACAAACATAACCGCTAATAGAAAATTGGGCGTTAAAGGAAAAGAAATTAGCGCAAGCGTTTTAGAAACGTATTTTAGTTGTCCGTATAAAAATTACGGAAAGTATATTTTAAGGCTTCAAGAATCGCCCGTGCTCGACGTAAAAGTTAACGAAACGGGAACACTCCTTCACGAAGTTAACGAGCATTTCGTTAAAGATATTGATAAAGTTAGCGATAAAATTAGTTGCGATAATTTAGTAACGGAAATTTTTGAGCAAATAAAAAATAAAAAAGAATATAAAAAGTACCTTTCTTCTAATAAAATGCTATTTACTCTCGATAGGTTGTTAACTGAAAGTAAAAGGGTTTGTTTTAGCATATATTCTTCTATTAAAAATTCTTCGTTTAAGCCAAGCGGTTACGAAGTGAATTTTGGCACGGGTGAAGATTATCCGCCCATTAAACTCAACGCTAAAAGTGGAACGGTAAACGTTAAGGGTATCGTTGATAGAGTTGATAGGTTTGAAGATTACGTTAGAGTAATAGACTATAAGTCGGGTAAAATTTATGACGACGAAGAAAATTTCTATACCGGTAATAAAATTCAACTATACCTTTATATGAACGCTTTCGTCAACGATAAAATTAAGCCTGCGGGCGCGTACTATTATCCCGTTAAAAACGAGTATGCAAGCGAAGAGTTTAATTTTTCAATGCTCGGAAAAACCGTAAAAGATAGCAAGGTAATTTCAGCGACGGATAACGCCTTAACGGCAGGCGAAAAATCTAAAGTAGTAAAAATTTCCATCAATAAAAAAGATGGAGCAATATCAAAAAATTCCGACGTTTTAACTCCTGACGATATGGATAAATTCTTAAAATACGCTAAACTTGTGTCGGCGCAGGGCGTTGATGAAATTAACGGTGGATTTATTGCCCCCACTCCTTACGACGGGGCTTGTAAATATTGCCAATTCGGCGGTATGTGCGGTTTCTGTGAAGAAGAAGGCGGTAGGTTTAGAAAAATCGAAAAAGCGGGAGTGGAAACCATAACTAACGCAGTTGATATGGAAGGAGAAAGAGATGAGTAATTTAGATGGTTTAACCACTATGCAAAAAAAGGCGGTAAAACACTTAAACGGTAACGCCTTGGTTTCTGCGTCGGCTGGTTCTGGAAAAACGCGTGTAGTTATTGATAGAATAATTCGCCTTATTACTATGCAAGGCGTTAAGGTAAACGAAATTTTAGCCGTTACCTTTACTAAACTTGCCGCGGAAGAAATGAAAGATAAACTTAAAACCGCGCTCACAAAAAAATATCTTTCAACGCGTGATAAAATTTATAAAGAACAACTCGATTTAGTAAGTTCTTCAGATATTTGCACCATCGATTCTTTTTGTTCTAAACTTATAAAAAAATACTTCTATGCTTTAGGCATAGATGCAAATTTGCAAATTTTAGAAGAAAGCAAGCAAAAAAGACTTTCGGAAACGGCGCTCGAAGAAGTTTTTGAAAGGCTTTACGACGGGGAAGATGAAGAATTTAGAAGGCTTATTCCACTTTTTGATTCTCACCGTTCAGATAGAGGGCTTAAAGATGCGGTTAAGCAAGTTTATAGATATATCGAAAGAGAAAACAGCTATGAAGAATTAATGGCTAAGAGCGAAGATTTATATCTAAACGCTTACGATTATTTAACTAACGAATACCAAAGTGAAATACTTAAAACCGCTATCGACTATAAGCAAGAATTTTTAGTTTTAGAAAACTCTTTTAGTGAAGATAAAACGCGCAGAGAATATTGTAGTGGTATAGTAGTTACGCTTGAACACCTATTAAAAACTAAAGATTATTTTGAATTTTTCAAAGAGTATAAAAAACTTAACTTGAACCTTCCAAGAACCAAGAGTTGCCAACCTGACGTTCAAGCGCTTTTGAAAGAAGTTGCCGATAAATTCAAAGGGAAGATGGATGATTACAGTAAGGTTTTTGCCGTTGATAAGGAAAGCGAAGATAAAAATTTAGCAGAAAGTTTGAAAACGGTTAAGAGTTTAATAAAACTTGCCGTTGATTATTCAAACGAGTATCAAAGGCTGAAAGAAGAAGAAAACGCCGTAGATTTTATCGACGTTGAGCGTTACGCAAGCAAACTCCTTAAAAACGAAGAAATACTAAACGAAGTAAAGGGTTTGTATTCGTATATTTTCGTTGACGAATACCAAGACGTAAATAATCTTCAAGAAGAGATAATAACTACGTTGTCAAACGATAACTCCTTTTTCGTTGGGGATAGCAAGCAAAGCATTTACGCGTTTAGGGGTTGCAATCCCGAATTCTTTAACGAAAAGTATAAAAGCTATAATGAAAATAGCAATTTAGGTACTCCTATTCCGCTCGACTATAACTTTAGAAGCGCCCCTGCGATAGTTGACGGCGTAAACGAAATTTTTAGTGCGGTTATGACTGAAAATTACGGCGGAACTAACTATCAAAAAAATCGTATGCTTTACGGTGGGCTTTATCAAGACTATCAAGGTATTTGCCAAATTCACTTAATCAAAAAGCCTGAAAAAGTAGAAAAAGCACTTCCCGAACGTGGAGTTTATTCGGTAATGAACGCAACTGAAAAAAAGCAGACGGAAGACGTTTTAACCGAAGTTAAGTTTATTATAAACTTAATAGGCGAAAGGCTCGGTCAAAAGTATTACGACTTAAAGAGCAATACTTATAAAACTATTGACTTTGGCGATATTTGTATACTTCTTCGTTCAATGAGTTCGTCTGGAAATCTTGGAGAAGAACTCGTTCACGCTTTAGTAAATATGGGTATCCCCGTTTCTTCTTCGGTTGAGAAGAATATTGCAGATTATCCTGAAATTAAAGTGTTATTAAATTTAGTATCCCTTCTCGTTTGCGCGGAGCGTGATATTCCGCTTGCTAACGTTATGCTTGCAATGGGCGGATTTAGTGAAGAGGAACTTGCTTTAATTTCTAATATCGGTTCTAAATCGTGGGTTAAGAGTTTTAGCGAAAGCGTAGAAAAAGCTTCGCTTGAAGATAGTAGTTTGGGCAAAAAATGCCGAGAGTTTATTACATGGCTTGACGGAAAACGTCTTATTGCTGAATTTTTACCCGTTGGCGAAGTTATAAATTCAATAATAAAGGAAACGGGCTATCTTGCAAGCGTAACTTCATCGCCTTACGGCTACGTTAGAGTTAAGCGCATTGAAAGATTTTTAGCAGAAACCACCGTGAGCGGTAAAAAACTTAGGGCGGTTGATTTTGAAGAACATATAAACGAAGTTCTAAAAGACCTTTCAATCTCCGAATCTTTTGGCGAAAACACCGTTAAGGTTATGACTATGCACGCATCAAAGGGGCTTGAATTCCCGGTGGTTATCGTTGCAAACGTTGCAAAACAGTTCAATTTTCAAGATTTGGCTTATAACGTTATTTACGAAAAGAATAGTGGCATTGCAGTAAGAAGTTACAATCAAGAAAATATGACTTATAGCGACAACGTTGCTAGAAGCGTTATTAAAAAACGTTATAAAAAATCTGCTCAAGTTGAAGAGTTAAGGTTATTTTACGTTGCTTTAACAAGAGCCAAGTGTGAACTCTATCTCACGATGAGTTTAGACGGGTTGAACGATGAGTTCAACGGCTCTCAAGTAAACAAGATGAGCGATTTTATTACTAAAGGTAATATTCCCGTATTTTATCACGATGAAGAAATTAATCTCGTTTTCCCTAAAAAGAGTGGCGTAGCCGTTGCGGGCAAGGAACTTGAAGGGGAACTTACTAAAAAGATAATAGAAACTCTTTCTTATAAGTATCCATATAAAAACGAGATAAAACTCCCTGTAAAGAGTTCGGTGTCTGACGTTAATAAAAATGAAGACGAATATTTTATTAGAACTGATAAGTACGGCGAATCAAGTAGCGAAAAGGGTACTGCATACCATAGGGTTTTTGAACTTATTGACTTTTATTCCTTTGGCGGTCAAAAAGAAATTGATAAGTTAGTTGAAGACGGGCTTATGACTGAGCGCCAAGCAGAACTTGTAGACGCAAATAAAGTTCAGTCAATATTAAAACTCGATATTTTTAATAAAATTAAAAACAGCAAACTTCTCAAAGAACAAAAATTCTGCCATTTAGTACCCGCAAATAAACTTTTTGGCGGTAACGAGGAGAGAAAAATTTTAGTTCAAGGTATTTGTGACCTTATTGCGATAGACGGGGATAGCGCGGTGATTATAGACTATAAAATTTCAACTATAGAGAGCGATGAGGATATAGTTAAGGCGTACAAAACGCAAATGGAATTATACAAAAACGCAATCGAAGAAGTTATGAAATTAAAAGTTAAAGGAGTTTATATTATAAACGTATTAAAAGAAAACGTAATTTTAGTATAAAACTTAATAAGGGTGGGGAGAATTTAGTTATGATAAACTATATTAAACCCGCCCTTGATTTTTTGTGTTACGATTTTGATAAGTACGCTTGGCTTATATCAACGAGCGCTTTAGCGTTAGAAGTAATAATTTTTTTAGTTGCGGTAATATTTTTTGCCGTTAGAAAGAAAAGTAGCGACGGCACGTATTTTTTATGCTCGTCAATTTTGTTGTTTATAACAAGCGCGTATTTTTCGCTTGAAGATTTCTCTCTTTCAAAAACGCTGTTTGAAAATTTCAAAAGCGTATGCGTATATTTAGCAATTTTTACTTTCTTAATCGTAGTTTTTTATATGATTATAAGGAAAGTTTCTACTAAAAAAGGTGTAAAAAGGGAAGAAAAATTAGTAGAAAAAGTTGAAAGAATACCCGTTTCAACCGCCGTTAGCTATTTTAATAAAAAAGAAATTGTTAGCGGTTATATAGACGTTTCTTATATAAAAACCTTAATTTCAGAGCTTAAACAAAAAAACTTGTCTGATGATGATTATAGTCAGATTGAAGACCTTGAAATTTATTTATTAAGGTTTATAACTCGCCAGCCTAATAGTGAAGAACGGGTGGTGCTATCTGAATATTTATCTATGCTAATTAAGAAAATATCGCTTTATGCAAGTTAGTTATTGACTTTTTTATTACTCGTGCTATCATATAATTATAAGTTTTTTATATTGTAAACCTACCGTTTTCGTCATCGGTAATGATTATGAAATTTTAATAAATTTATCAAGTTTCGGTATATGCTATCTAAAAGTTGGCGATAGTTTTTATTACGAAAAAAATTCAGGCGTTTTACCTTCTGAAAGAAAGGTTTTGAAAATTAGAGTTCCACAATCCGCGCTTGATAAAGAAGAAAAATACTCTATAATTTTTAGAGAAAGAATAGTAAGGGGTAGTTACGTTACCGAATTTAAGCCGACTGAGATAATAGAGTTTGCTTTCAAGCCCTTAAAAAAGGTGGATAATATAAATATCTATCACGTTGCCGACGTTCACGGGAATTACGATTTGGCAGTTAATACCGCAAGTTATTTTGAGAAAGAAACAGACCTTTTTATCGTTAACGGAGATATTGCTGAATTTCAGGCGATTGACGGATATTTAGAACTTTCAAACTTTTTAGGCGATATATCGGGCGGTAAAATCCCCGTAATTCTTACCCGTGGCAATCATGACGTTAAGGGGGCGCTTCCCGAACTATACGAAACGTTTTTCCCTTGCCCCGACTTTAACGCCTTTTACGAGTTCAACGTTGGCGTTTTAACGGGCGTTGCGCTTGATTTAGGCGAAGATAAAGTTGATAGCGATATAGAATACGATAGGTCTTTAGATACCCCCGTAGAATATTTAGGTAAAAACCGTTTTCACGAATATAGGGAAAGGGAACTTGAATTTTTAAGGAGCGTATCTAAAAAAGATGGTAAAATTTGCTTTGCGGTTTCGCATATCAACCCGTTTATGACTACTAAGGTTCGCGGTAATAAATGGGATATAGAGCGAGAACTTTACGGCAAGTGGTGCGCTGAACTTGAGCGAATCGGCGTAAAATTTATGCTTACCGCTCATTATCATCAAGCGTTTATTATGAATACGGGCGATGAAAGGAGTTTGCATTATCACTCGTACCCCGCAATCGTAGGTAGCGCGAGAATCCCCGATGAAAAGGTTCCCGAACTTTTTATAGGCACGGCTTTAACTTTATTTAAGGACGGTAAAGTTTTAGTTAAGTTTACCGATCAAAACCACTCAATTAAAAATAGTTACGAGTTCAATATATAAAAAACGCTCGGCGGAGCGTTTTTTATATTGCTTAAATAGTTGAAAAATAAGTGAAAATATAGTATAATTAATATAATTTGGTTTTTTTAGTCAAAAATTTACAGTTTTACAGATGAGGGAATTATGGCAGTTATCACTAATTTGTTGTATCAATTATTGTTTACCGTAGGCGTAATAGTCGTTTTCGGTTTACTTATTGCGTTATGCCGTAGAGCGTTTTGTTCGCTTTTAGGTTACGGTGGTTACAAGTTTATTCTTGCAACCGGTATTATAGGAACTCCTATTCACGAATTAAGCCACGCTTTAATGTGTTTGGTTTTCGGGCATAGAATTACTGAAATTAAACTTTTCCAACTTCATTCTGACGATGGTACTTTAGGTTACGTTAATCACTCGTATAACCCGAAGAACATCTATCATCAAATAGGCAATTTCTTTATTGGCGTTGCTCCTATCGTAGTTGGTAGCGCTTTCTTATTCTTATTTATGCTTTTATTAGTGCCTGATACTTTTAATGCCGTTATGGCTCAAATCAGCGCGTTTGGAGCAAGTTCTCACAACTTACTTAATCTTTCAAGTATTAGTGATGTTTTAGGATTATTCGTTAGCATTTTAGGTTCTATTTTTACCTTATCTAGCCTTGGTAACGTTCTTTGGTGGATATTCCTTGTTTTAGCGATTATGATTTCAAGCCATATGGAATTAAGTGGCGCTGATATCAAAGGTAGCTGGAGTGGCGTTTTAGTTATCGCCGTTATTTTCCTTGTTGTCGATATTATTTTATCTTTAGTTGGCACGGCTACTTTAACGGGCTTTACTGCAAGCATCGCATCTTTTGGTTTAATGGTTGCAAGCTTCTTAGTTATCTCGTTAGTATTCTTGGCGGTAATGGTACTCGTTGCCCTTCTTATTAAAATAATCTTTAGAAGAAGATAATCTTTTAAGTAAAATTAAAACGCACCGAATCGGTGCGTTTTTTTATTGAGTTTTTAGAAAAATTCTTCTTCGAGCATAGCGCAAAGGCAATGATATACGGGCAAATGCAATTCTTGCGCTTTATAAGTTTCAACTTCGGGAACGCAAATGCACTCGCAACAAAGTTCTTTTAATTTTCCACCGCTTGCGCCCGTAAAAGCAATAGTTTTTACGCCTTTTGCCTCAGCAACGAGAGTTGCGTATACCAAGTTTTTAGAATTTCCAGACGTTGATAAAACGATTAGAGTATCCCCTTGTTTTGAAAGACCGTATAATTGTTGCGCGATAGCCGTATCCCAAGACTTATCGTTTGCAAATGCCGAGAGTATTCCCGTTTGAGAAATTAGCGACGTTGCTGGAAGTGAACCCTCTAACTTGCTTAATAAGTAAGCGCCGTCTTCCCCGTAAGAAGATAAATTGCTTGCAGTTTCACTATCAATGTTGCGACGTTTTTTGAAGGATTTTAGAAGTTCTCCTACAATATGTTCGCTATCAGACGAACTTCCACCGTTGCCAGCAACGAAAAGTTCGTTTTTATTTTCAAAGGTTTGTTTAAGAATTTCAAAAGAATTTATAATGCTTTCTTTAACACATGTTAAAGGCGGGTATCTTTCAAACAATTCTTCGTAGATTTTTTTAGTGGTTTCTTTCATTATAATTCTCCAACCGTTAGTCAATTTAGTATAACTTATTTTTATTAATATTTCAATTAAGGGTTATGATAAATTTATTTTCTTTATTTTTAAGCAAAGAAATTTTCTCGCTGATTTCGTTGCCATCTAATAAAACGTCAACCGAATAATCTCCGTAAAACCCCCTAAAGTAAGCGTTGCCGTTCTCATCCGTTTCAACCGTTTTTTCGGTACGCCATCTTTTTTCAAAGAGTTCGCGTATCTTATAGTAGGAAGGCTTGGGGGAGAGATCGAAGCGCAATAATCCACCGTGATAGTAATTTTCGCCGATAGTCATATCGCCTTGAGTTCGGCTAATTAAAACGGGGTCGTCTTCCCAAACGTGAGCGTAACCGTCAATCAAGTTACAATAAATTATTTGCTCAACGGCAGGGTGAGAGAACCATATTGAATATAGGTAGTCGATAATTTCCGCTTGGATTTTTTCATCTTCACTATCCCACGAATACGAAGGGATAGTAACTTCGGTTATTTGAAGGGGCTTGTTAAAGGTTGCGTAAAAGTCTAAATGCTCGTATAACTTTTTAGGGTTGTAATAGTTTTTAGTGTCTGCAACTTCGCTATCTTTATTAAAGAACATATGGAATTGAAGCCCTATTGCATCAACTCTCGCACCGCTTAATATGGCGGACTTAACGTAAGAATAATATTTATCGCTTTCAATGCAGTCGTTATCCCAACAAAGCCTAGTGCACTCGTTTATAACCAGCCCGTTATTAGGAAAATACTTTTCAGCGGTCTTAAAACACCACTCAACGAAATCTGGAGATTTATAAAAAGCAGTTCTACCTTTATCCCAATCCATTTCGTTAGTAACTTCAATAGTTGGTATTATATTTGCGTAACGCGTAGAAATTTCAATACATCTTCTTTCGTATTCTTTTTTAACTTCTTCAACGGTTGAGTTAGATAACCACTTTGGAAAGAAAGGTTCGTAAGCAAGCGCGTGCTCGCGTGGTTCAATTCCGTGTTTAGCGCAAAACTCAATCAAAAGGTCGATTGGTGGACGGCGATATATGCGCGCGCTATTTTTATCATATCTTGGTTTTCCTTTCTCAGGTTCGAGCGCGTCCCAATAAAAGGGAAGGGTTGCCATATTAAACGACTTAGCAAAATAGTCTTTATATAACTCGTTTTTTTGAGTGGTTTCAAGTTCGTCAAGCATAAAAATATTAGCGCCATAGCGGAACTCGTGAGATTTTTGGCTAAGTTTAATCTTGGCGTTTTTTACGGGCTTGCCGTCTTTGTCAATTACGGTAATTTCCCCGTCGCCTTTGCGGAACTTTTCAATGCCTAAAGTTACTTTTTCGTTTATAAAATCTTTTTGATTTTCAAATTGCTCCAAAACTTTTTTTCTATCGCTCATTGTAATACTTGCCAAATTAAAATTTATTTTATTTATCTAATATAGAACTTTCGATATGTTTATTGTATAGGGCTTTCATCTCGTCTGTTAAATCGCCGTGCCCTCTGCCGGGAACAGAATAATATGCAACGTCGTGTTCAGCTTTCATCTTTTCAACGAATTTGTCGCTATGTTTTTGTTTGTTAACCGCTTTATCTTCCATACAATGGAAAATATAATATTTAGACTTCGTAGGCATTTTATCAACTAAATCTAAAGGAGATGATGACCTTAAAGCCTCCTGCAAACTACAATCATAATTAAAAAATGCGCTATATAACGTTCTTGGAAGGTCTGGGCGTTCGGTGAAATGATACGGTAGATCACATACAGGGCAATTTGCAACACAAGCAACGGGGGTACGCTTACTATAAACCATATACACCAGCGCAGAAAGCCCACCCATACTTGCACCTGTGGATACAATAGGTAAATTCTCTTGTAAACTATATGCTTCAAATAACACGTCAATTATTTCATCTGTATATGATATATTTTGCTTATTCTGCCACGCCCACGGATTTTGATACGGTATCACGTACAGTATTCCGTTTTGGGCAAGCCGTATACCATCTGCCGGATCTTCATCAAACATATAAGATCCACCCAATCCAATAAAGCAAACTGCTATCCCTTTAATCGGTTTTTTGCAAATATGAT
This sequence comes from Christensenellaceae bacterium, assembly GCA_045651665.1. GTDB lineage: Bacteria > Bacillota > Clostridia > Christensenellales > Borkfalkiaceae > HGM11412. The sequence continues at coordinate 722 of JAZRSR010000008.1, read as the reverse complement.
TGTTACAGTATGTAAAATTACGTAAGTTTTCAATAGTAATTATTTTTTCCATATTGACTTCCCTGTTTTCAATAGTAATTATAGTTTACCAAACGCTTATTCGTATGCAAATTTATAATATCACACTAACTTAAATAAATCAAGGAGCTAATTTATATATTTTAATGATACGTCGGCTATGTTTTAGATAAATAAAAAAGGAGCTTTTGTATACCAAAAGCCCTTTTTTTGTTGGCTGGGGTGGAGGGATTTGAACCCCCGAATGACGGAGTCAGAGCAAGAAAACACGATTTTCAAAATTACCTTTTTTAGTACGTTTTTTATTTACGTTCGCGCTGTTCTGAATATCAAAATAGACTAAAACGGCCCATTTCATAAATTTTGTTAAACAAAGGGTTTTCATTAAAACAATGTGAGCAAAGCGAACTATAATGCAACGATAGTTGCTATCATACGAACGAAAGTGAGTTATAATTCAAATTTGCTAAGCGCAAATAATGATAACTCGCTAACGCTCGAATTATAGTCAAAATTTTGCAAATTTGACATAAAAAAAAGACTTTCTACGGAAAGTCTTTTTTTTGGCTGGGGTGGAGGGATTTGAACCCCCGAATGACGGAGTCAGAGTCCGTAGCCTTACCGCTTGGCGACACCCCAATAACTATTTTATTTACCATTAAATAATAGCAAAACTTTTTTGAAAATTCAACTGTTTTTTATTC
>JAZRSR010000007.1:0-26882 GCA_045651665.1 Christensenellaceae bacterium | reverse complement strand
CCCGTTGCCATCGCTTGCTTAAGCCCGGCAAGAGAGAAAAGATACATTCCACCAAACGTAAACAAAATCATTGAGAACGTAAAGTTTTTAGAATATTTTTTAATTAAATATACCGAAGGGCAAACGAACACAATTGAACATAAGAACAAATATACGTTTGAGTTATGTGATATTAAGTTGTATATCAAATAACCCCATACCCTAAACAAATAAACGTTTGAAATTGAAAATTCACCTTCAAATATAGAATCAAAATTTGAAGTTGTATTCAAAAATTCGCTAATATAGGCATAAGTATCGTTATACTTAGTTCTTAAACCAGCAAAAAGGCATAACGAAAAACAGATAAGCGTATAGAAAAGTACGTTAACACCTTTCGACAACTTGCCTGCACTCTTAAATCTATCGTAAATATATGAAATTGAAATCACAACTGCCGATAAAATTAAATAGTTCACTTTACTTTATCCCTTTATTATTTCCTATTTCTTTTTGTGTAAAATATTATAAACAAAACGCGGAGTTAACCATTTAAGAATAGGTACTAGCGCGTATATATTCATCCAAAACGGAAATTTGCCTTCTTTACAAATTTTTCTAATAAGCCTACTTTCGTTACGCCTATTCTTAAAAGTTCTACGTTTACTTGCGTTTCTATCATCACGCATCGAATATAAAACTTCTTGAAGATTATAACCCTTGTATCCAGCAAGATACATCCTTACCCAAAGCTCGTAATCTTCAATCCTTAAAAATTTATCCGACACCGTATAACCACCCAAGCCTTTCATAACTTTTGTTCGCATCATACAGCCCGCGTGACAAAATTGAGAAGCTTTTAAGAAATCTTTTAATTCTGGACGTTCTTTATAATTGATAACCCTAAACACGCCGTCTTTATCATAAAGTTCCATTTGGCAACTAACCAAAGCGTATTCAGGATTTTTTTCTAAAAAATCTAGTTCTTTTTCAAAACGAGTAGGATTACAAACGTCGTCCCCATCCATACGAGCAATATACTCTCCACTCGCCTTTTCTAAACATTTGTTAAGAGTATAATTAAGCCCCATATTCTTTTCGTTTTTCAAAAGAATTATTTTATCTTTGCATTTCGAAACGTAACTTTCCGCCACTACAACCGTATTATCCTTAGACCCATCGTCACACAAAATTAACTCCCAATTAGTATAAGTTTGAGCTAAGATGCAATCAATTGCTTCAGCCAAAGTATTTTCGCAATTGTATATACCCATTAAAACGCTTATTTTTTTATTCATACTTATCGTTTATTATTCCTTACTCGTATCTATTAGGTCACCCAATTTTTTCTCCCACTCCTCAGGTTTGAAACACCAAAAACCACCACCATGGAAGAACGTAAACTCACCAAAGTATACTTCCCCATTAATTTCGTATAAATCAATACGAACAAACTTAAGCCCTTGAGATAATTTAGTTGCTATCTCTTTCATTTTATCAAACGTTAAAGGTTTATCTATCGCTTTACCCGAAGAAGGATGTATATTTTCAATATCAAGATGATTAAAATCCATATCGAAAAAGTCAAATTTAACGTCTTTGTTTCTATCTGTAGCAATAAACATAATTTCAGGCTTACCGTTAAAACAAAAAAACTTATAATCTTCTATATCGTTCGCGTTTTCAGGCACCATATATTTTTCAGCCATAATCATAGGTTTAACGAATTTGTACGGATATTCCCTACTTATTGAAAATAAATTCATTTTAAGGCGCGCCTTGAAAAACTTTGCAAGTTCCTTATGGTTTATTTCATTTTTGTTTTTAATTATCTTAACACTACCAGAATCATGATTGCACTTTAGCACAAAACTATCTGGGAGTGTTGAAAAATCTATATCTTCATACCTTTCCCATTTACCCAGCAACGGAATCGCTATATCTTCACCAAGTTTTTCTTCTAATATTTCACGAACCTTAATCTTATCAACGTAGTCAGTAAATTTATAATTTTGCTCGTTAACCTTTAGCCAATTAAGTTTTTCGGTAAAAGATTGGGGGTTTTTAAGATTAAGTTTTTTACCAGTTTTTATTTTATATAAGAGTTTAAGATACGGTTTAGTTGGCATAAATTTAAGACAGCTAATTAATTTCAACCTAAACTCTTTATCCTTAAATATTTTTTTATAATCCATTACATTTACCCATTAATACGCTCATTTTTTATTCATACTTCTCGTCTATAAACTCTTCAAACTCGTTAATAGTTGATTTTATCGTATAACTTTGAGCGTAAACGTAAGCGTTTTCAGCAATATTTTGATATAAATTTTTATCTTCAAATAGCGAAACGATATTTTCAAAATACTTATCTTTTTCGTTCGTAATAAAACCAGTTTCGCCGTCTTTAATAAGTTCTTTATGACCGCGATTCACACTCGCTACAACAGGGCGTTTTGTGAGCATTGCTTCAACAACGTTAAACGGAAGACCTTCTCTCCTGCTTGCGGTAAGCACCACGTCACACGCGCGTACGTAATCCTCGATTTTAGGTTGATATCCAAGCAACGTAACGCTATCCTTTACACCCAACTTTTCAATTTGCAATTCAAGATCTTCTTTAGATGCGCCATTACCCGCAAGCCACAACTTAAAATTGGGTATTCGTTCTTTTAGTTTAGGAACGAGATCTATTAAAAATTTTTGATTTTTATTCTTGTTAAGTTCGCCCGTACATAAACACACGAAAGCATTTTTATCAACGCCAATATCTTCCCTAATTGCAAGTTTTTGCTCGTTGCTAACGGGATAATGCCTATCCCCGTCAACACCAACACCGTGCATTCTTACAACTTTGGTTTTGAATTTTTTGGACGCTAACTCGAAATCTTCTTTAGTTATAGTAACTATGTAATCACACTTTTTAGCAAAATATTTTTCAAGCGGATAGTAAAGTATCCAGTTTTTTTTAGGCGCTCCATTATAAAAATGAAAACCGTGAGCGATATATACTATCTTAGCTCCCTTTTTTCTTGCTTTTTTGCCAGCCATTCTCGTGAGTATTCCACCAACGGGGGTATTACAAACGATAATATCGAAATTTTCTCTATTAATAAGAGCCTTTAATTGTTTGTACGCCTTAACGTTTTTTGGGTTATACGGAGAACGCCTAAAGGGAATATCAATCTCTCTATCAACAAACTTGAGTTTAAGCCCGTTTTTCTCTGCAAGATTATCACGCCCAGCAACCCAAGTTTCGTAGCCTTGTTCCTTGAACGACTTAAGATATGGAAGATGAAATTGACAAACGTGACTAAAAACCGTAGCCACGTATAAAACTTTTTTCATTTTAACTCCTTAAAACGGCAACCAAGAATTTAACGTGAATATCACGTTCAACGCAAATGCTCTAAATTTTGTTTCCTTCATATTCACAACGCGAATATTCATATCATACAATTCTTTATTCAAATATCTTTTCATATCTAAATGATGTTGATCTGATATTCGTTTTTCAAGCGGAACTTTGAACAATAAATCTAAAAACCTTCTGTTGTTGTATATAAAAGTAATATCAAAACAATATTTCATTTCACTTATATTTAATCCACCCCAACTGCCCCACGTAACCTCATTGTAATGCATATCTGCAGAAGGATATTGAGAAGGTATTTTTTCGTATTCAAACTCTTTAATATAACTAGCAAAAATCTTATCTATTTTTTTAGCGAGCTTCCTATCGAAAATAAAAATCTTATATAAGTTTCTATATAATTTAGCAGAAAGTTTAGGCATTTTTTTGCGCCCGTAGTGTTTATACCAATACGCGCGAATCGTTTCTGATACCCAACTCTTAATTTCAACGTCACACAAGCACTCCTCTTGTAAAACCATACGCTTACGCAACTCGTTATCTTTTTCTAAACCGATGTAACCATTGTTATGACGAATAATGGCACTCTTTTCCTCAAAACGATCTATTTTTGAATTGTCGTTAGGGATATTATACAACTTCCAATCGACGTTGAATTTTTCAGAAATTATCTTTGCAGCATCACAGTCAATAGTTTCTTTCTCCGCAGAACAATAACTGAAAGTTTTTATTTTATCGTAATTACCATTTGCCGATGCAAAAGTAGTGTTACTATCAATTCCACCAGTTAATGAAAGCCACGCATTATCCCATTTTTTAACAACTAGTTCCATATTGTTTTTCAATATGTCCGCCGCCTCTTTGATAACAGCGTTATATTCATCTTCATCTTTACACTCTAATAAATCTTTTAACGGATAAAATCTTTTATGGCTTACACTACCATTCTCATAAAGGTATGAAATGTTAGGAACTATTCTCTTTACTTTAGAAAACGGCGTCATATCCGCAGGTAAATACGGCCCCATCACCCTAGGATACCATTTGTAATTAATAAGATCTTTAACAAAATCATCCATTTTATATCCGCAAACGTCAGCAATCAATTGAGGGTGCGAAGAAATGTAAAAATCATTTCCATCCACACAATAACATGCCGACTGCATTCCAGACGGATCAACTATATAAGTTATTTTATCATTTTCTATTACACCGAAAACAAAAACACCAGTTAACTCATCAAGAAAACTATAAAACTCTTCCTTGCCGATATAAGAAAAAATTCTTTCAAGTATTCTGTCTTCATCTATTTCCATCGTAAAAGGATTGTAAGCGTGACCTAAAATAAAGCAAGCTTTATTATCTTTTTCGTAAAAATGGAAGCCTGTTTTTTGATGGATATAAAAAAACGTATTACATATCTCTTTACTATCCCACGCTCCGTAAAACGGGAAATCTTGCAAATTTAAGTCATTCTTATTAGACACTAAAAAACCACGGATAAATAAAAAATCTCTTAAGTCTTTATTCTCTTCAAGAATTCTTTTAATCATTTTAACTCTCCTTTTAAGTTAGAAAATATTAAATCGAATAATCTTTGATTGTTGCCGTCACCAACAAAACTGTTATGTGGCGTGAGTATTACGTTCTGCTTTTCCCAAAGCTTACTATCGTTAGGTAAAGGTTCTACGCTCGTAACGTCAATTACAGCGCCGTAAAGTCTACCATCTAGCGCTCTTATAAGCGCAGTTTCATCAACGATTTTACCCCTTGCTATATTTACGAGTATCGAACCTGTTTTCATAACGTTAAACTTGCTCTCGTTAAATAACCCTTCCGTATTTTTATCAAGCGGTAAAGTTAATACTACCACGTCAGAAATTTTCAAAATCTCATCTAAACTTGATAGCGGATAGATTTTATCAAAATTATCATCTTCTCTTACAAATAAATCTACGCCTAACACTTTAGTTCCAAACGCCTTGAAACGCTTGGCGCATTCAGTACCTACGCTACCCGAACCAACAACACAAACCGTTTTGTTAAAAAGTTCAAGTACGGAGCGGTTTTTCTCATAACGCTTTTCTTCTTGGTTTTTATAAAAGAATTTGCCGTTCTTATATAAACTTAAAACCCCAAACAACGCATATTCCGCCATAGGTACGGAATACACTCCGCGAGCATTGAAAACCTTAATGCCTTTTTCTTTAACGTAATCAATTGGAATACGGTCAAGCCCGGCACTAGTTAATTGAATATACTTAAGATTTGAAAACTTTTTAATATGGTGATAAAGAAAAAGCCCGTTACAAATAACCCCCTCGACTTCATCGTAACCACACGGTAAAACATCGCTTTCGTTTTGCATAAAAACGATTTCGTTCCCAAGTAATTTAATTTGTTCAAGTTGATTATCAGAGCATCTAAATGCTCCCGTAACGAGTAATTTCATAATATTTTATAACGTTTTTGAAACGCCGTTAATCGCGTTATCTAACTCAAGTTTGTTCTTTTCTAAATCAAACTCTTTATTTTTGCACTTTTCTTCAAGATCTCTTATCTTTTTAACTTCTTCATTAAACGTGGTTTTTATAACGTTTAGATCACTCTCTTTAGAAAGATCAAGAAAACTTCTTGAAAGAATTGCGCCAGATGAACCTAACCTATAATGTTCTTTAATTATAAGTTCGGCATCAACCATGCCACGCCCTAACGACGCTATTCCACCAAAACCGTAAGGGATATTTTTTTCTTTGAATTTATTGCAAAGTTTTTCAACCGTTCCATCGGATAAAAGTTCAAACATAAACTTTTTACCATAACCTAAACTCAAATCGTTAATTCCAACGTGAACTCTATCTATACCCTTAATTTCTAAAATTTCATCTATGTTTTCTACGGCTTCAGGCGTTTCAACCAATAACACGGTTTTAACTCTACCATAAATTATATCTATAAATCGCTTAACCTCATCAACCGTTTTGAAATAAGGAAGCATTATATAATCCGCACCAGCGTCGATAATAGCGTTAATTTCTTCATCTGAAGACACGTACTCGTCAGTTTTATCGTGAATAGGATTACACCTTACGAGCAATCTTGACGAAGTTAACGAATCTTTAATATTTTTAACGTCTTTTATAGTGTGACTGTTTTTAACGGTATCTCCCTTTTGGCGAAGTTCTTTACCGATATATTCCATATCAACAAAAAGATAATCAACACCCGATTCATCAGCTATCTTTGCAACTTCAGGCTCGTTGGTTATATACATAAGTTTCAAACAACCGTTATCCTTTTCAATGGTTGCGCCCTTATTTTCGTTGTTAGAATTTTTAAGAACTGCGAACACGGTTTTGAAAATTATTTTTATATCAAGCCATAAGCTAACGTGTTCGGCATACCAAACGTTAAGTTCAATTCTCTTATGCCACTCAACTTCTTTTCTTCCGTTAACTTGAGCCCAACCGGTAACTCCGGGACGAACGCTAAACATCTTGAATTGTTCTTTTGTATATTTATCAACCGTCCAAGGATGATAGGTAAGCGGAGGCCTTGGGCCTATAAAACTCATGTGCCCGAATAAAATATTAAAAAACTGAGGAATTTCATCAAGAGAAGTGGCTCTTATAAATTTACCAACCTTAGTAACACGCGCATCACCCTTACCCGAGTAAACGCCACTACCAGTTTTTTCCGCACCAACACACATTGAGCGGAACTTATAAATATTAAACACCTTACCATTTTTACCCAAACGTTGTTGCTTAAATATTGCAGGGCCTGGACTATCTATTTTTACACAAATTGCCACGACTACTATAATAGGCAAACAAATAATTATACCCAGTAAAGATAAAATTATATCAAATAATCTTTTGAAAAAATGTTTATACACGGATTTCCCCTTAAATTCTTATTCGTGTTGGAGCGGATGATGGGAATCGAACCCACAACTACGGCTTGGGAAGCCGTCGTTTTACCACTAAACCACATCCGCCTACTTATTCTCATATTAATAATATTATATAATATTATTACTCCCTTTTCAAGGGTATTTTGAAAAAATATACAGTTTTTACGCATATATTTTACTTTTTTACAAAAAAAGTACAGTTTTCACCAAACGTACAAAGAACCCCGCAACCAAAAGTTGCGGGGTTTGAATTACTTTTTAATATTATTAATGTCATACGGGGTTGATTGATATACGAAATAGTTAAGCCAGTTGTAAAACAAAAGGTTTGCGTGTGAACGCCAGTTTACGATAGGCTCTTTACTATCATCGTCGTTCGGGAAATAATTTTCGGGAATGTTAGGATTAATACCTGCAAGTTTATCCCTTTCATATTCCTTCTTAAGCGTATCTTTATCATACTCGGAGTGCCCCGTTATAAACACTTGAGAGTTATCCATGGACTTGATAAGATATACGCCTGCCTTTTCAGATTCAGCAAGAATTTTAAGACTATTCTCTTTGAGAATATCTTCTTTATAAAAACTGCTATTTCTTGAGTGCGGAGCAAAGAACACGTCGTCAAACCCTCTAACGAGCATAGACTTTTTATCTACAACCGTATGAGAATAAACGCCTGAAAGTTTTTGATCAAGCATAATCTTTTTTACACCGTAATAGTAGTAAAGAGCGGCTTGTGCGCCCCAGCAAATAAACACGGTGCTATGAACGTTTGATTTTGCCCAATCGAAAACACCCGTGAGTTCTTGCCAGTAGTCAACCTTTTCAAAGTCGTAAAGTTCTACGGGCGCTCCCGTTACTATCATACCGTCAAACTTCTCGTCTTTTATCTCGTTAAACGTCTTATAGAAGGATATCATATGCTCTTTAGACGTATTTTTAGACTCGTGAGAAGACATCGTAAGGAGTGTGAGTTCAACTTGCAACGGCGTATTACCGAGAAGCCTTGAAAACTGCGTTTCCGTTACGATTTTAGTAGGCATTAAATTAAGTAAAACGATTTTTAACGGTCTAATATCCTGCGTTTGAGCCCTAAACTCGTTCATAACGAATATATTTTCGTTAAGCAAAAGTTCGGCAGCAGGTAGCCCGTTAGGAATTTTTATAGGCATAATTCACCTTCTAATATTATTTGTTAGTTTAGTTAAGAGTACTTTAAGGCGTTAGTTGCGAGTTAGGCAAGGCTCGTAAATGCGGGGCGATTACGATAGACCTTTTTGGTCATCGTAAGTGCAACGGATTTACAGAAACGATGCATAACGAAGTAAATAACGGCTTAGAACGCGTTATCTAAAGCTTGCTTAATATCTTTAATTAAATCTTCAGCGCTTTCAATACCGCAAGAGAATCTTATAAGGTTTGGAGAAATTCCCGCTTCTTGAAGTTGCTTATCTGAAAGTTGGCGGTGAGTAGCATTAGCGGGGTGAAGTACGCAAGTTCTTGCATCTGCAACGTGAGTTTCAATAGCGGCAAGCCTTAAACTCTTCATAAATTTTTCAGCATTTGCCCTTCCACCTTTAACGCCAAAACTTACAACGCCACAAGTACCGTTAGGCATATATTTTTGAGCAAGGTCGTAATATTTATCGCCTTTAAGACCTGGGAAAATAACCCATTCCACTCTACTATCATTCTTTAAGAATTCAGCAACTTTTAAGGCGTTTTCTGCATGTTTTGGCATACGAACGTGTAAACTTTCAAGACCTAAATTTATATAGTAAGCGCTTTGCGGAGATTGAGTGCAACCAAAGTCTCTCATAAGTTGAGCGGTTGCCTTGGTTATATATGCGCCTGCTTGACCGAATTTTTCAGCGTAAACGATTCCGTGATAACTATCGTCCGGAGTGGTAAGCCCTGGATACTTTTCTTTATTAGCAAGCCAATCGAATTTACCACTATCAACTATACATCCACCGATTGTAGACGCGTGCCCGTCCATATACTTAGTAGTTGCGTGAGTTACGATATCAGCGCCCCATTCGAAAGGACGGCAAAAAATAGGAGTTGGGAAGGTGTTATCGATAATAAGCGGAACGCCATTCTTATGCGCTACGCGAGCGAACTTTTCAATATCTAAAACGTGGAGCGTAGGGTTTGCAATAGTTTCACCAAAGATTGCCTTGGTGTTAGGTCTAAATGCAGATTGAATTTCTTCTTCGGTTGCTTCTGGAGAAACGAAGGTAAAATCAATATCCATCTTCCTCATCGTAACGTTGAAAAGATTGTAAGTACCACCGTAAATCGATGCGGAAGATATAATGTGATCGCCACAGTTTGCAATATTAAATATTGCAAAGAAGTTCGCTGCTTGACCTGACGACGTAAGCATTGCAGCGCTACCACCTTCAAGTTCACAAATCTTTGCAGCAACGTAATCACAAGTGGGATTTTGAAGCCTTGAATAGAAATAACCAGTTGCTTCTAAATCAAAGAGTTTACCCATATCTTCACTTGTATCATACTTAAAGGTAGTGCTTTGATAAATTGGCATTTCTCTCGGTTCGCCGTTTTTAGGAGTATATCCTGCTTGGACGCATTTAGTTTCTAAAGAATAATTTTTCATAATTCACCTTTTGAAAAACGGCTCGGAATATGTTTCCGAGCCGTGTTAAACTCGTTTTCGAGTTTTATTTTTAGCCTTCGATTTTTTCAAGGAGTTTAAGATCAACGCCCTTGTCTGAAATCTTGATAATTTCAACCTTAACGGTATCGCCGATAGATAAAACTTCTTCAACGCTATTTATTCTTTCTTTACTCATTTTTGAAATATGAATCATACCGTCTTTACCAGGAGCAAGTTCGCAGAACGCACCTACTTTGGGAAGAATTCTTACTACGGTTGAAATAAACATATCGCCAACTTCTAAATCTCTTACGATTGCAGTAATAATTGCTTTTGCCTTATTTGCGTTTTCCATATCTTCGCCGTAAGTTGCAATAAATACCTTACCGCTATCATCAATATCAATCTTAACGCCGGTTTCAGCAATAATTTTATTGATAGTCTTACCACCGCTACCGATAACGTCTTTAATCTTTTCAGGATCAATATTGAAACTGATAATCTTAGGAGCGTATTTAGAAAGATTTTCGTTAACTTCAGGAATACATTCAAGCATCTTGTTAAGAATATGTTGTCTACCTTCGTTTGCTTGCTTGATTGCTTGACGTAAAATCGCTTCGTCAATACCCTTAATCTTAATATCCATTTGGATTGCAGTTATACCTTTAGTAGTACCCGCAACCTTAAAGTCCATATCGCCAAGGAAGTCTTCTAAGCCTTGAATATCGCTCATAACCGATACTTTACCGCTTTCAACATCCTTAATAAGACCCATAGCAATACCTGCAACGGGGCGAGAAATGGGAACGCCAGCGTCCATAAGCGCCATAGTTGAACCGCAAACTGAACCTTGAGAAGTAGAACCGTTTGAAGATAAAACTTCAGAAACAAGTCTAATTGCATACGGGAATTCTTCTTCACTAGGAATAACCGGTTCAAGAGCTCTTTCAGCAAGCGCGCCGTGACCAATTTCACGTCTACCTGGGCTCTTTAAGGGCTTTGCTTCGCCAGATGCGTAACCAGGCATATTGTAGTGATGCATATATCTCTTCGTTACTTCTTCATCAAGACCTTCGAGTTTTTGAACTTCACTAATAGTACCCAAAGTACAAGTAGTTAACACTTGAGTTTGGCCACGAGTGAATACGCCTGAACCGTGAACTCTAGGAAGAACGCCGTGTTCGCACCAAATAGGTCTAATTTCAGTAAGAGTTCTACCATCAGGTCTTACGCCATTGTTGGTAATTTTTGCTCTAACTTTTTCTTTAGTGATGTAATAGAGTGAATCTTTGATTTCTCTTGCCATATCAGGGAAGATTTCAGCAAAGTGCTCTAAACAATCTCTTTCAACTTCGTCTTGACGATCTTGTCTAACTTCTCTATCGAAAGTATCGAGAGCATAGTCAAGTTTTTCTGACGCGTATTCTCTAACCGCATTGTCAAGATCTTCGGGAACTTTGTAAAGTTCCATTTCAATCTTCTTCTTACCGCATTCAGCAACGATACCTTCAATGAATTCACATTGACGCTTGATTTCTTCGTGACCGAACAAGATTGCCTTAATCATTTGTTCATCTTCAATTTCTTTAGCGCCTGCTTCAACCATCATGATAGCATCTTTAGTGCCTGAAAGCGATAAACTTAAATCGCTTGCTTCTCTTTGTTCAACGTTGGGGTTGATAACATATTCACCGTCAATCATACCAACTTGAACTGAACCCGTAGGACCTTGCCAAGGAATATCAGAAATTGATAACGCGATTGAACTACCTAACATTGCAAGCGGTTCTGGTGAAACGTTAACGTCAACCGATAACGCAGTTGCAACAACCGTAACGTCGTTAAAAATGCCCTTAGGAAAAAGGGGGCGAATAGGTCTATCGATAAGTCTTGAAACTAAGATAGCCTTATCACTTGCTCTACCTTCTCTCTTCTTAAAACCGCCAGGGATTTTACCGATGGCATACATTTTTTCTTCATAATCCACGCTGAGCGGGAAAAAATCCATCCCTTCTCTTGCCGTGGGAGCCATAGTAGCGTTCACCATAACAACCGTTTCGCCACATCTAATAACGCACGAGCCGTTTGCTTGTTGAGCGTACTTACCTACTTCAACGATAACTTCTCTACCGCCGATAGTAGTTTTGAAAACCTTAAAATTTTCTAACATCTCTTTCTCCTTAAACTTTATTTCTCTGATTAAATTTTTACGCAACCGCGTAAAAACCGAACATACTTAGTTGAAAGCGTATTATTTTTTTGAACTTTTGAAAAAAGGGGAGTATAATCACACTCCCCCAATTTACATTATTTACGAAGACCAAGTTTGGCAATGAGAGTTCTGTATGCTTCAATGTCCTTTGACTTAAGATAGTCTAAAAGACCTTTTCTCTTACCAACCATTTTCATAAGACCACGTCTTGAATGGTTATCTTGCTTGTTAGCTTTTAAGTGTTCGTTCAAGTGGTTAATTCTTTCAGTTAAAAGAGCAACTTGAACTTCTACTGAACCTGTGTCACCTTCGTGAGTTTTGTAAGTGTCAATAATACCTGCTTTGATTTCTTTTTCCATTTTCATTTATCCTCCATTATGGAAATTATTCGCTTTTTACCGAGCAAAGCGTAGAGTAATCGCTAAACCCAGCTAAAAGTCTACGTTTATATTAACATATAAATTTATAAAACGCAACAATTTTTTACCCTTATTTGAAAAATTGCTCTTTATCACTTATAAGTTTGTCCACTTTTTCGATATAAGTTACTATATCTTTAGGCGATCCACACCTTTCTATGCGATTTTCAGCGTTAAACACTCGCTTTGAAACGGCGTTCGCTCCGCAAGCAGGGTTATCGGAATTTTCTTCCATAACGTCAACGTTGTAAATACACTCCTTGTTTGGCTTTGAATAACCCGTATTTTCCAAATTTCCCGCCGCGTACTTTTGACGATATAAGTAATAAGGACGATAGCCCGCGTTAGTGAGCGCACGATAAGAATAATCGATCATCTCGTCTATATCTCTAACGTCAAGTCTTTCGGTTTTAAGCCTTAACTCTGCTCCGCGTTTTAAGCAAAGTGTGTGGACGGTAATATTATCCGCCCCCGTTGAAATAGCAACGTCGATTGTATTTCTAAAATCTTCAACGCTTTCGCCTTGAAGCCCCGCAATAACGTCAAGGTTTATATCAAAACCAAAACTCTTTGCTAAAGCGTATTTTTCTAAAACGTCACTCGCGGTATGATTTCTTCCAATAAGCCTTAAAGTTGTATCGGAAAAAGTTTGAGGGTTTACACAAATTCTCGTTACTCCTTGCTCTTTCATAATTGAAAGGTTACTATTAGTTATAACGTCCGGTCTACCCGCTTCAACGGTAAATTCAATACCTTTATTTATTACGGAATTAACGGCAACGAGAATTTCTTTTAAGTTTTTATCAGGCAAGCAAACGGGCGTTCCGCCACCAACGTAAACACTCCTTACCTTATCTAATTTTCCCTTTAGGGAAAGTATCTCTTTTACAAGCGCTTGAGTATATTCTTCAACGCACTTGCTCTTGCTTATTATTTGCGATGCAAACGAACAATACGCGCACTTAGAAGGGCAAAACGGTATACCTATAAATAGGCTTTTATACTCGCCGAATCTATCGTAAATTAGGCATTGATTTTTTATTATTTCTTTAACGATTTGAGTCTTCTTTTTAGATACGCCGAACACCGTTTCAAACTGTTTTTCAAAATCTCCGCCTATATCTCTAGCCATCTTAACCGGGCGTATCCCCGTGAGCGCACCCCAGGGGAGTTTAACGCCGTAAAAATTGGATAACGCAGTATATAACGCAAGTTTTGAAAAGCGTTTTTCATACCTTTTTTTATCGAGTTCATCGGTGGGTTCGTGGCTGTTTTCAATACTAAAAGTATTGCCGTTTATTGAAACGACGTCTTTGTAATTATAACCTACCGCCGTTTGCTCGTGCAATACTTCAATATCACTACCCGTAGTGAACATATATATAACTTCTTCAAGTTCTTTTTTGTAATCTAATCTATTAGTCGTTAACATAATAATTTATAGGATTAGTTTCTCTTTCACTATCAACGTCCGTCTTACCACCGTGGCCAGGCATTAAAAGGCAACCGCTATAACTAAATAATTTTTTCGCTGAACTTACTAAATCTTTAACGTTTCCACCCGGAAAATCAACCCTACCGAAACTACCGTCGAATAAAACGTCGCCACAAAAAAGCATATCGTTAACCTTGTAAGTAATTCCACCTTCAGTATGCCCCGGAGTTTTTATTACTTCAACTTTAACTTCACCAAAATCTAAAACTTCTCCACCCGACAATGCGGTTTTAAGCCTATAAGGCTTAACGTTATCCCCAAAAACAGCGCCCAAATTATAACCGCCGTCAAGTATCCCCTTTTCGTCGAGTTCTCCCATATAAACGTTTGCGCCACGCTCGTAAAACTTATAAACGCCACCAACGTGATCAAAATGACAATGGGTTAAAAGTACGTTTTTAATCTTATAGCCGTGTTTTAGTTCTTCAAGCAATAAAAAACCTTCGTCGCCACCGATATCGATGGCGACTGCGTCAAGGGTATTTTCATCTACTAAAACGTAACAGTTGGTCGATAAAGAACCAAGTTCGTAGGTGTAAAGTTTCATTAATTATTATTCCTAAATACGTCAATAATAGAAGGATCTGATTGAACTTGTTTTATAAAGTTATCAAGATCTTCTTTTTTGTTAATTTTTAAGGTTATATCTATAACCGCAACGTGCTTTTTATTATCTACTCTACCGTTAATTGCAAGTATGAACAAATTAAACTTTGCGCAAGCGTTTGACACTAAAGAAAGAACAACCGCATCTTCTTTAGCCGTAATTCTCAAACTTACGTTATAACCGTCCTCGCCAGACTTACCCGTCCAACTTGCCTCCAAGAATCTTGCAGAGTCTTCCACAAGCATATTAGGACAGTCTTTTCTATGAACGACAACACCACGACCACGAGATACGAACCCTATTATATCGTCACCCGGAACAGGGTTACAGCAACGAGCAAAACGAACGAGCAATCCGTCAACCCCTTTAATAGTAACGTCACCCGTAGAGTGAACGACTTTTGCCGTAATACCCGTAGGGTAATGCACCGTTTTAGGTCTGTGTTCCTTTTTGTAATAATCTATAAGTTTAACTAAAATTTGATTAACCGTAACCGCACCTGAACCTACTGCAATATACATTTCGTCAGTTCCAGTAAACGAGAATTTTTCGCACAGTTTAGATAAATTTTCTTTAGTTAAAAGTTCTCCAAAGTTATAACCTTTGTTTTTAGCCTCGGATTCAAGCATTTGCTTGCCGAGTTTAGCTATTTCTTCAGCCTTTTCTTTTTTATAGAAAGCCTTTATTTTAGCCCTTGCGGCGTTGGTTTTAACGAATTTAAGCCAATCCCAAGACGGACCGCCACTCGTGTTAGAAGTGATAATTTCAACTATATCGCCAACCTTTAACACGGTTGTTAACGGAACCATTTTACCGTTTACTCTCGCTCCAACGCATCGATTGCCTACTTGAGTGTGTATACGATATGCAAAGTCTACGGGCGTACTGTCTTTAACTAAACTTATAACCTCTCCCTTTGGTGTGAACACCAAAAGTTCAGTATTATATATATCGCCTTTTAACGATTCTAAAAATTCTTTAGAATCTTTTAAGCCACCTTCCCACTCCATAACTTCTCTAATCCAGCTAAGCCTTTTATCAAAGTTATCGGAAGAATTTTTGTTTTCTTTATACTGCCAATGCGCCGCGATACCATACTCGGCGGTATTGTTCATTTCGTAAGTTCTTATTTGAATTTCAAAAATTTTACCGAAAGAAGTTACTACCGTAGTGTGTAAACTTTGGTACATATTTTCTTTAGGCATTGCAATATAATCTTTAATTCTGCCGGGAATAGGCGCCCAACGCTTGTGTATTTTACCTAATAGTTCATAACACTCGTCTACCGTGTTAACGAGAACTCTAACCGCAGTTAAGTCGTACACTTGGTCAAGAGTAAGGTTTTTAGCACGCATTTTTTTATAAATACTATAAAAATGCTTTCTTCTACCAAACACCTCGCCCTTAATATTGCTATCAAAAATAATCCCGCGAATTTCATCAACGGTTTTTTGAACGAAAGCTTCTCTCTCTTCAATTTTATTGTTGATATTTTCCGCCAAATATTCAAACGCTTCGGGGTCTGTGTATTTAAGACACAAATCTTCAAGTTCGCAGTTAAGTTTAGAAATACCAAGCCTTCTTGCAAGCGGAGCAAAAATTTCAAGCGTTTCATTTGCCATACGAAGTTGGCGTTCGTGAGATAAAAAATTAAGCGAACGCATATTGTGAAGCCTATCGGCAAGTTTTATAATAATTACCCTTATATCCTTTGCCATTGAAACGAAAATTTTCTTAAAGTTTTCCGCCTGCTCGTCTTCATGAGATTTGAATTCAATTTTATCAAGTTTAGTTACGCCTTCAACGAGCGCTAAAACTTCCGCATCAAACTCATCTTCAATGTTAGACGCCGATACCGGAGTATCTTCTAAAACGTCGTGCAAAAATGCGGCGGCAATCGTTCTAAAATCCATTTTAAGCCCAATCAAAATTTGAGCAACGGCGCAAGGATGCGTAAAATATTCTTCCCCAGACGCTCTCTTTTGATTTTTGTGGGCTTCTTTGGCAAAGTGATACGCTTTACTTAAAAACTTCACTTCGTCTTCTGGATATATTTTATTTATTTCGTCAAGTACCGTATACGAGTTATTCACTTTATCTCTCCACAAAACAAGAATAAATTACTGATTCTGAAAGGTCTTTTTTTACACCGTCAACCTTAAAAACGGTTTGATTTTCTACTATAAAGCCAAGTTCCTTAAACGTTTCTAAACAAAAAGCAACTTGGTAAACGTTTTCACTCTCAAAGCAAATTTCAAGCCACGTTTTATTAGCGTTTAGATTTTTACTTATAAACCTAAAGGTTGAAACCATTTCTTCACGCTCGGTTTTGAAAGAATATTCAAACCCTTCAAGTTCGTTTACGCACACTTTTTTATTTAACCCTAAAACCTTATACGGTTTATCAACGTAAACTATCGTTGAATAAGCCGATAAATCGGCTTCACTAACGTTTCCACCAACAAGCACGGCGTTTTTTCCACCCGTTACAGTAAGTGATAAAGGGCAAAATGCAAATTTCTTAAGGCTTGCTATTTTTTCATAATTTTTAGGATTGTTCACTATAAAAAGAGTGCCCTTACCTATTGAGTGGGTTGAATTAATAATATTTTCAAGCCGATTACCATCTATTTTTTGATAGTCGGCATTCTCTTTGCCTTTTATAGATGCAAGCGCATTTTTAAGCGATAAAAGAGAAAATTCTTCACTTTCGTTATACTCAAAATCTACCGCTTTCAAAATACCTTTAGCGTATTCTCTACCGTTATAAGCATTGATTGAACTTTCAAAGAATACGTTTTTGATCGCCGTTGAATTTAACGGATCAAGATATTTAAGCCCGTTAAAACTCATAATTTCAAGTTTAGGCGTTTTTATAGTTAAGTGAGTAGACCCCACCTTCAAAGGTCTTGCCGTAACTTCTTCTTCAGTAGTAAGTATCACAGGTTTTTTATTACCTAAACCAAACGGTTCAAATTTAGAAATTTCTTTTGCAAAACGCAAGGTGAAAGGCGAAGTTAATTCATAATCAACCTCAATAGCCTTATCAAACGAAGTATCGTCGTAACGAGTTGTAATATAATCGTTAAAAGATTGAGCGAACGCCTCAAAATTTTCTTCGCTAACGGTAACGCCTGCCGCTTGTGAGTGCCCTCCAAAATCAATTAAAAGGCTTGAACAAGAAGATATAGCATCGTAAATGCTAACGTCGCCAATAGACCTTGCAGAACCATGTAAAACACCGTCCATTTCAGAGAACAACACGGTTGGTAATCCGTATTCTTCCGCAAGCCTTGCAGCAACGATACCAAGCATTCCGTTCATCCAATCTTTTTCGTATAAAACTATCGCTCTACCGTAATTACCATGCGTTTTTAACTTGTTTTTCGCGCTTTGGTAAAGCGCATCGCACTCTTGCTGTCTATCAACGTTATACCTACAAAGTTTTTCAATTAAAGCGTCACGCTCCGCTTGGCTTTCAGTCAAGAATAATTTGAGGGCGGAATACGCATCTCCCATCCTACCCGCTGCGTTTATTCTTGGCGCAACGCTAAACGAAAGCCCTATCGAAGAAATATCTTTTGCTCCACTTGAATATAAAAGCCCGATAACCGCTTTTGAGCATCTACCACTTTTTATAAGTTCAACACCGTAATAAACGATATTTCTATTTTCACCAACAAGTGGCATACTATCTGCAATAGTGGCAAGAGCAACTAAATCTAAATAATCGTTCGCTCTATCGCCAATGAGCGCGTGAGCAAGTTTATACGCAACGCCTGCACCCGATAAATTATCATAAGGATATTCTTGCCCTTTAGTTTTAGTGCTAACGATAGTAGCATCGGGCAATTCTTCAGGAAATTCGTGGTGATCGGTTATTATAACGTCAACCCCTAAATCTTTAAGGAGTTCAACTTCTTTTTTAGCGCTAATACCACAGTCAACGGTTATAATTAGGTCAGGAAAATAATTATCTATTACTTCATTGATAACGCCTTCTGAAAGGCCGTAACCGTTTTGCCTTTCGGGGATAACGGTAAAAGCATCTATCCCAAAAACTTTGAGCGCCCTATATAGAACGGTAGTAGCGCAAACCCCGTCAACGTCGTAATCGCCGTAAACAACTACCGTTTCGCCGTTTTCTTTTGCTCTATTAATTCTATCAACAGCGTCCACCATACCACTCATAGTAAATGGAGAAATAGGTACCCAATTTTCAGGAGATAAAAAATCTATGATTTTTTCTTCAGTATCAAAACCCCTACCGTATAAAATTTCTGCGGTAGAAAATAATACCCCCACTTTATCAGCAAGTTGTTTTATTAAGTTTTTTTGAGTGTTATCATACGTTTTTTTAATTATTCTCATAAAAACTCACTTATAAATGCAAACGGACGGGAATCCCCCGTCCGCTTTAATATTTTATGCCGTTTTCTTATCTTTTTTAATCTTCTTTGCAATTCTACGGAAATATACCCAAATAGGCGCTGACAGGAATACGGAAGAATAAGTTCCCGCAATAAGACCGAAGATGATTGGAAGAGCAAATTCTGACATCGTAGATACGCCGAGAATAGCGCAAACGATTGCAAGAACTACGATTGTTGCTAAAGTTGTAAGAGTTGTTAAAATAGTTCTCTTTAACGTGTCGATAATAGACTTATTAGCAATTTCAGCATCGCTAGCATCTTTCATAGAATCAAGTTTAGAAATTTCTCTTACTCTGTCGAAAACAACGATGGTAGCGTTGATTGAGTAACCAACTATCGTAATAACCGCCGCAATGAACGTGGTGTTTACTTGAACGCGGAAAATTGTTACTAACGCTATCATAACGAGAACGTCGTGCGTAAGAGCAACGATTGCCGCTAAACCACTCGTGAAAGTGAAACGGATTCCGATATATATAAGCATTACGATTATTGCAATGATAGTTGCTATAATTGCGTTCTTCAAAAGTTTTTTAGAAGTTTCAGCACCAACGATATTGCTATCAATCGTGTCTTCCTTAATAACGTCAAACTCGTCGCTATAATTATTGATGAGTTCAACAATCTTATCATTAAGACCGCCCTCTTCTTCTAAAAGAGCACGGAATTCGTTTTGAGCTTCTTCACTAGTAGCGTCAATCTTCTTGCCGTTAAGTGAGTACTTAAGACCGATTTCGTAAATATTCTTATCTTCGCCAGACCATCTTGTTGAACCAATTTCAAAACCTTCTTTCTTAACGAGATCGTTAATTTGATCAACTAAATCGCCTTTGATTTCTTCGTGGTTAGCAACGTAATCACCAAATTCAACGTTAACGTTAGCGCCACCGGCAAAGTCAATACCAATATTCATACCAGCAAATATCATTACGATAACGCCTACTAAAATAATGGCTACTGAAACGGGGGCAAAATACTTAAACTTTTCAAAGAACTTAAAAGTTAAATCCTTAATCTTCTTCATCGAAGAGCACCTCCTTTTTAAGACCTAAGAAGGAAGCCTTTCCCCCTGAAAGATTATACATAATATTAACGAGAAGTCTTGAAATTACGATTGCGGTAAACATTGAAAGAACGATACCTAAAAGCAACGTAATTGCAAAACCTTTGATTGAACCAGGACATAAGATCCAAAGTACGATTGACGCAAGAACGGTTGTAATGTTCGAGTCGAAAATAGTAATGAACGCTCTCTTGAAACCTGTTCTAATCGCACTCGTTGCAGTCTTGCCAGATTCAAATTCTTCTTTAATTCTTTCAAAGATAATTACGTTAGCGTCAACCGCCATACCGATTGAAAGAATAATACCTGCGATACCAGGGAGAGTAAGTTCTACCCAAGGAACGAGCGCTAAAAGAAGAATAAAGAGTACGGTATAAAGAGAAAGAGCAAGTGACGCTGCAATACCCATACCGCGATAGAACACGATCATAAGCGCAAAGATAATAAGCAAGCCGATAGCGCCTGCTATTACGCTTGCAGGAAGCGCGTTTTCACCAAGCGTTGCACTTATCTTGTTAGAAGAACCGATTTCAAACTCGAAGTCAAGTCTACCCGCTTTGATAACCGCTGCGATAGTTTCGGCTTGTTCGTAAGATTCAATACCTTCGATTTGTGCGCTTGCGCTAGTGATTTGCTCGTTAACGGTGGGAGAAGAAATAACTTCGTCACCAAGCTTAATATACATCGTTTGACCAGCAAGTTGTTGAGTTGCTTGAGAGAACTTTTTAGTACCGTCTGCAGTAAACTCTAAAACTACTACCGGTTGACCGTTTTGATCGTAACCAGCGTAACAGTCTTCGATATGTTCGCCTTCAAGATAAACAACGTCAGCCGAGTCTACGAAAGAAAGCCTACCAGAAGAACCGATGATACTTAAAATTTCATCAGCATCTTCAACTTCAGGAATTTCAATTCTAATTTCTCTATCATCGCCAACGCCTTGAATAGTGATGATTGCTTCTGTGTAACCCTTATTGTCAAGACGGGCTCTTAAAATATCAACGGCGCCGTCAAACAATTCGTCAATATCGTCTTGTTGTTCGTCGTTGTATTTAGGTGTTAAAACTGCGGCGTAACCGCCCTTAAGGTCAATACCAAGACCAATAGTGCTACCAATTGAATTGTAATCCTTAATACCGTTTTTGTAACCGGGAATAGGGAAAGATGCAAATTCAAGCACCGCTAAAACTGCGGTAATAAGCACTATGATGCCGAGTATGATACCTGATTTTACCTTACTCATTGAATCCTCCACGTAAGTTTAGCAAAATAAAAGAAAACTTTTAATTACATATATACTCTAACATTATAAATGCAAACTCACTTTAAGTCAATAAGATTTTGCACTTTTACTATAAATTTTATTAAATTTATATAAAAATAGTTCGCAAAAAAATAAAAACACGCCGTAAAGCCGAGTCCCTACAAGGGATTCGGCAACTAAATAAATCCTTACGGATTTGTGATATTCGTCTAATGACGAGTGAGATTGCCTTACGGCAGTTATATTCGCCTTACGGCGAGTTAAGGATTTATTTAATATAACTGCGACTGCAAGTCGCAATCTAACGCAAGATTTGTCTTGCATATCACTTTTAGCCACACGGCTAAAAATATAACTTTTTTATTTTATGTTTTGTGAATAAAGAAAAGCCCACCATATTTCGCTTTTTGCGAAGTATAGTGGGCTACACTTTTGTATTAAATTAAAATTCCCTTATAGGAACGCCGTAAAAAGCGTGTTTTATTTATTGCTATTAATCAAGTTCAACCGCTCCGGTATATAAAGCGTAATAGTTGCCTTTCTTTTCAAGGAGTTCTTCGTGAGTTCCACGCTCGATAATTCTACCGTGATCAAGAACCATAATAACGTCTGCATCGCGAACGGTTGATAAGCGGTGCGCTATCACGAATACCGTTCTTCCTTCCATAAGTTTGTTAGTTCCGCGTTGAACTAAAAGTTCGGTACGAGTGTCGATTGAAGAAGTCGCTTCGTCCATTATCATAACGGGAGCATCCGCAACGGCGGCACGGGCAATAGAAATAAGTTGCCTTTGCCCTTGAGAAAGATTTCCTCCGTCAGCGGTAAGCATAGTTTCGTAACCGTTCGGAAGTCTAGTTATAAAGTCGTGAGCGTTTGCAAGTTTTGCAGCCTCAATGCACTCTTCATCAGTAGCGTCAAGTCTTCCGTAGCGGATATTTTCCATAACCGTACCAGTAAACAAGCAAGTATCTTGTAAAACGATACCTAAAGATTTTCTAAGGTCGGCTTTTTTAATTTTGTTAATATTTATACCGTCGTAACGGATTTTACCGTCCGCAATATCGTAAAAACGATTGATAAGGTTGGTTATCGTAGTCTTACCAGCGCCCGTCGCACCAACGAAGGCTATCTTTTGCCCTGGTTCAGCGTATAAAGTTACGTTGTGAAGAACTATATTTTCAGGAACGTAACCAAAATCAACGTCAAACATACGGATATCGCCTGAAAGTTTAGTATAGGTTACCGTACCTTCCGCCTTGTGTGGATGGCGCCAAGCCCAACTACCCGTTCTTTCTTGAGTTTCAATAAGTTCTCCGTTTTGTTCTTTAACCCTTACGAGCGTAACGTAACCATCGTCATCTTCGTCTTTTTGGTCGAGAAGGTCGAACATTCTGCTAGCGCCAGCCATAGCCATAATAACTGAGTTTATTTGGTTTGAAACTTGCCCCGTAATATTTGCAAATTGCCTTGCCATACCCAAGAAGGCTACTACTACGCTTATTTGAAGGGGAGATAAAAAACTACCCGTGCTAAACAACGAACTGAAACTTATATTAAGCCCCGTTCCTTTTGAGAAAATGTAAATACCACCGCCGATAAACGCGACTAAAACGTACAAAACGTTACCAATGTTATGAATAATCGGCATAAGCATATTTGAAAAGGCGTTTGCTTTATTTGAAACCTCGAAAAGTTCGCCGTTAAGCTCGTCAAATTTTTCAATCGCCTTTTCTTCGTGGTTGAATACTTTAACTACCTTTTGACCGTTCATCATTTCTTCAACGTAGCCTTCAACTTTACCAACCGAACGTTGTTGAGCGATAAAGTATTTAGCGCTGTTTTTGCCTATAGTTTTGGTTACAAAAGTAATAAACAATAAACCGACTACTACCACTACGAATAACGTTACGCTTAAATAAAGCATAACTAAAACGAGCGTAGTTATAGTAATTATAGTTGAACAAAACTGCGGTAAAGATTGAGATACGAGTTGGCGGATAGCGTCTACGTCGTTAGTATAGGTACTCATTATATCGCCGTGAGTGTTAGTATCGAAATACTTAATGGGAAGACGTTGCATTTTCGTAAACAACTTAACGCGCATATCCCTTAAAAATCTTTGAGTGAGTACTGCTCCGAGTTGTTGATAGATAAAGTTTGAAAGTATACCTAAAAGATAGATACTACCCAAAACTATAAGCGTAACGGTTATTTTAGACCACGCTTGACTTATTGATAAAGTTTTTTCAATCGCTTGACCTAAAGCATCGTATACTTGTTGCAAGAAAAGACCTGCTATCGCGCCTGTAATAGCGCTTATTACAAGACATATAGCAATAACGATAATGAACGGCTTATAATCTCTAAAAAGCGTTCCCATAAGGCGTTTAAGCACGCCTTTTTTCATTTTACCTACGGGTGGAACGTGACCACGACCGCGCATTTTCATACCAGCCATTATTCGTTACCCCCTTCGGTAGATTTGTTTTGAGAATTATAAACTTCCTTATAAATTTCGTTGTCTTTAATAAGCGTTTCGTGAGTGCCTACGGCGTTGATTTTACCACCGTCAAGCACTACGATTTTGTCCGCATCTTGAACGGACGCTATACGTTGCGCTATTATAATTTTCGTCGTGTTTGGAAGTTGTTCTCTGAACGCTTTTCTAAGCAAAGCATCCGTCTTCATATCTACTGCCGACGTAGAGTCGTCAAGTATTAAAATTTTAGGTTTTTTAAGAATTGCTCTAGCGATACAAAGCCTTTGCTTTTGACCACCGGAAACGTTTGCGCCACCTTGCTCAATAAACGTGTCGTACCCGTCTGGGAAAGATGAAATAAAGTCGTTCGCTTGAGCAATTTTGCACGCATTTACCATTTCTTCATCAGTTGCTTTTTCATTACCCCAACGAAGATTTTCTTTTACAGTACCAGAGAATAAAACGTTCTTTTGAAGCACTACGGAAACTTTATCACGGAGCACTTTCATATCGTAATCTCTAACGTCAACACCGCCTACTTTAACGCTACCTTCATTGGCGTCATAAAGGCGTGAAATCAACGATATTAGCGTTGATTTTGACGAACCTGTTCCACCTATAATACCTATGGTTTCGCCTGAATTTATCGTTAAATTTACACCATCTAAAACGTAGCGTTCAGCATTTTCAGAATACTTGAAACATACGCTATTAAACTCAATAGAACCGTCTTTAACTTCGGTGATTGCACCGTCTTTATTAGTAAGATCACTCTTTTCATTAATGATTTCTTCAATACGCCTTGCAGATTCAGCAGAGAGCGTAAGCATAACGAAAATCATAGAAAGCATTTGGAGTGAAATGAGTATTTGGAGAGAGTAAGTAAGCATGCTTTGAAGGCTAAATACGTTAAGACCAGGTGCGCCTTGAAGTATTAAGTAAGAGCCTAAAAACGCTATCGCAATAAGACCGCCTTGCAAGCAAAAACTCATAAGCGGACCGTTAACGGCAAGTATTCTTTCAGCCCTTGTAAAATCTTTGCAAAGTTCGTTTGAAACACCGCTGAATTTTTTAGTTTCGTAATCTTCTCTAACGTAGGCTTTAACAACGCGCATACCTTTAACGTTTTCTTGAATAGATTCGTTAAGGTCGTCGTAACGTTTGAAAACTCGCTTGAAAATAGGCATAGCTTTTCTCGTAATAGTTATAATACCAAACGCTAAAATGGGAATAGTTACGCAGAAAATCGCCGGCATTACGCTGTTTATTGAAAAACTCATTACGATTGAAAATATAAACATTAACGGGCTTCTAATAGCAGTTCTTATAAGCATCATAAAGGACATTTGAACGTTAGTAACGTCCGTAGTAAGCCTTGTAACAAGTGATGAGGAACTGAATTTATCTATATTTGAGAAAGAGAAGCCTTGAATATTAACGTACATATCTCTTCTTAAATTTTTAGCAAACCCCGTTGACGCCTTAGCACAAAATTTACCAGCAAACATACCTGCAAGGAGTGAAATTACGGCAGTACCTATCATAATCAAGCCGTATTTTATCATCCCGTTAACGTCTTTTGCTTCAATACAACCGCCAAACCAAGCGATAACGAGTGGTAACATAACTTCCATTGCCACTTCAATCACCATTAAAATTGGCGTAATTATCGCAGGTTTTTTGTATTCTCTTAAACTTTTTAACAATCTAAATATCGACATTTACTTTACCACAATTATAAATAAAAAATACTATATATTTATTATAATAATATATAGTTTTATTGTCAATTATATAAGAAAATTTTTACCTATTTTACAAAACTTTCATTTTTATTATTAAGGAAACCCCTTAAAGAATAAGGGGTTCTAGAATGAAAGATTAAAAATAAAAGTCTTAATCTCAACGATGGTTAATTTAAGATAACGTTTCAAACACAAGCAAGACAAGGCAAAACCCGAAGGTGTTTTTTAATTTAATAATCGCCTTTTAATATACTTGATTATTACGAAAGCATATAAAAAGCAATAAATTTAAGCCATTAGTTGCGGTATTAGGCGAGGCTCGACAAGTTGGACGATTACAATAGACCTATTTGGTCATTGTAAGTGTACAACGAAGTTAGAAACAAAGCATAATGCCGTAAATAATGGCTTAAAATAAAAAATGGCAAATGAAAATGCGGCAACTCCCTATCCTCCCAGGCCGTGTCCAGCCAAGTACTTTCAGCGCAATTGAGCTTAACTTCTGTGTTCGGAATGAGAACAGGTGGATCCTCAACGCTATCGTCACCGCAATGGTTATATAACTGCTTTCGCAGATAATATACTATGTCTTTCAACGTAGACTGACAACTACATAGTAGTTAAGAACTTTTAGTACATAAGTTTCTTTGTTCAAGACTAATCTTTCTCTCTGTATAAGCTCTTCTCATATATATGAGAATAAGCCCTCGACCTATTAGTATCAGTTAGCTACACACATTACTGCGCTTACACTCCTGACCTACCAACCTTGTAGTCTTCAAGGGGTCTTACTATCTTACGATATGGGATATCTTATCTTGAGGTGAGTTTCACGCTTAGATGCTTTCAGCGTTTATCTCATCCGTACTTCGCTACCCTGCTATGCTGTTGGCACAACAACAGGTGCACAATAGGTACGTTCATCCCGGTCCTCTCGTACTAGGGACAAATCCTCTCAAATATCCTACGCCCACGATGGATAGGGACCGAACTGTCTCACGACGTTCTGAACCCAGCTCGCGTGCCACTTTAATCGGCGAACAGCCGAACCCTTGGGACCTACTTCAGCCCCAGGATGTGACGAGCCGACATCGAGGTGCCAAACCTCCCCGTCGATGTGAACTCTTGGGGGAGATAAGCCTGTTATCCCCGAGGTAACTTTTATCCGTTAAGCGACGGCAATTCCATTCTCTACCGCCGGATCATTAAGCCCTACTTTCGTATCTGCTCGACATGTCTGTCTTACAGTTAAGCTCCCTTCTGCCTTTGCACTC
>JAZRSR010000006.1:0-6290 GCA_045651665.1 Christensenellaceae bacterium | reverse complement strand
TAACGTCTTAAAACGTAAAGATAAAGACGTGTGCTTACTGCACACGTCTTTTTTTATTCCATTGTAAACCTAATCTGTAAGTTTGTTTTTATAACTACCACAATAAGTAAGTTCGGTAAAGTCTTTGGTTATTTTCACGTTTTTAAGCGTGCATTCTTTGCCTAAATTATTGTAAATACAAGACGCAACGTCACAATCAATACAGTTCTTTTCCATAGCCATAGTATATTTATTATTATAATATTTATACATTGACAAACTGCGGTTTTTGTTTTACAATTATTATACTAAAAGGAGATTTTATATGAAAGTTATTTTTCTTAAAGACGTTAAAGGTACTGCAAAAGCAGGCGAAATAAAAGAAGTTGCCGATGGTTACGCTAGAAACTGTCTTATCAAAAAGGGTTTAGCAGAGGAGGCTACGGCGGTTAAGGTTAATAGCCTTAAGATTAAAAACGAGGCGCAAGATTTCCACAAACAAGAAGAAATCAAGGCTTTAAGGGCGGAAGCAAAGCGTCTTAACGGTGAAAGTGTTACTCTTTCTATCAAGTGTGGCGAAAACGGTAAACTCTTTGGTTCCGTTACTTCTAAAGAAATTGCGGACGTTTTAACTGAAAAGGGATATTCCGTTGATAAAAAGAAAATAATTATTAAAGATACTATCAAGAGCCTTGGCGAATTTCAAATTGAAGTAAAATTTTTACCCGATGCAATCGCTAAAGTTAAGCTTACGGTAGTTGCTGGCTAATAGCTATGGGTTTTCTGTATTTTTTAGAAGGGCTTAGAAATCCTTTTTTTGACGCAATATTTTCTTTTATAACTATGCTTGGGGAAGAAACTGCGTTTATGGCGATTGCTATAATCGTGTTTTGGTGCTTTGATAAGTTTCAGGGTTATTTCTTGCTCCTTACGGGTTTTTTAGGAACGATTATCAATCAGTTTTTGAAAATGTTATTTAGAATCCCTCGCCCGTGGGTAAAAGACCCCAACTTTACCGTTGTTGACGGGGCTAAGACTGAAGCATCGGGTTTTTCTTTTCCAAGTGGGCATACGCAAACGTCGGTTACGATGTTTGGTGGAATTGCTAGGGCAAACAAGCAAAAACCTATTAGAATTACGGCAATAGTTATTTGCGCGCTCGTACCTTTTTCAAGGATGTATTTGGGCGTTCATACTCCGCTTGACGTGTTCGTGTCGATAGGTATTTCTTTATTGTTAATATTTGGTGGCTATCCGATATTTAAGAAGGCGGAACAAAATTCTAAAATTATGTATATAATTTTAGGCGTGCTTGCGGTTTTAGTCGTTGCGTTTACACTTTTCGTATGCTTATATCAATTTCCCGAAGAAGTTTATTTAGAAGCAAACGTTCATAACCTTGAATCGGCTAAAAAGAACGCGTTTACTATGATAGGCTGTATTTTAGGCATATTTGCCGTTTATTTTATCGAAAGTAAATACGTTAAGTTTGAAACTAAAGCAGTTTGGTGGGCGCAAATTATTAAAGTTGTAATTGGTTTGGCGCTCGTTATCGCCGTAAAAGAGCTTATGAGATACCCGCTTGACGCTATCTTTAGCGGTCACCTTATTGCAAGGTCGATAAGATATTTCTTAATCGTTTTAACGGCAGGCGTATTGTGGCCACTCTCGTTTAAGTGGTTTTCAAAACTCGGAAATAAAAAACAATGATGGATAATAAAAAAGGAACTTTTGTTTACCAAAAGTTCCTTTTTTGTTGGTCTACCCGACAGGAGTTGAACCTGTGTTCTCAAGAGTCGGAGTCTTGTGCGTTATCCAGCTACGCTACGGGTAGCGGTAAAGGCAAAATTTTGCCTTTATATTTATTTATCTTTCTTTTTTACGCTTGGTCTTTTTTCGTAAAAATACCAAACGAGAACGTGGAAGATTAAAAGTAAAATAGCTACGGTAAGAGCAAGTGAGATAAAGTAAACGAACCAACCGTTATCAAGGTTTAATATGGGCAAGCCTTCCATTGGCGGAAAGGTAAGATATAGAAAGTTTGCTCTATCAAAATGCCCGTGCATACCTGATAAACACTCTTCGCAAGTGCACGCCCCAACGGAGAGCGCGCTGTTTACCCAAATCATAACAAAAGCAAGTATTCCCAAGTACGCCATATTCTTCCCGTAAGTTTTGAACTCCCACTTAACGAGTTTTTCTCTTAATATATAGATTGGGTAGAATACGATAAACGCGTGATAAATAAAGTATTGATATACTTGAACGTTCTTAAACGAAACGCCAACGGTTGGAACGAATAACGCTATCGTTGCGCCGAGTAGCATCGTTGGAACTTGAAAGGCGAGTATTGCTTCTTTTGTCTTTTCCGATTTGCAAACGAATTTATAAGCGCAAGTTATAAAAATTTGAATAGAGCACAAGTGGAGTGGTAAATCACCGGGATCTAAATATCTTCCGCCTTCCATGTGTGGAGAAGGCAACATACTGCACATAGTTTTTGTAAATTCGCTTATTAGTGAAACTATCAATATGATATTTACCACTTGGTCGATATTAAGTTTTTTAGAAATTATAAGCATAACGGCAATAACTACCGCGCAAATACCTATCCAAATGAAGTGTTCAGCCGTAAACATTTTTACTCCTATTCTCGTGTGTTGAGTTTATTCTTTTGTAATGCTACTTTGTATGTTATGAACAATATAAGCAAGAAAATTCCTATGCCTACTATATATCCTGAAACGTCTAAAAGCACGTCTGTAATCGACGGAACTCTACCTGCAACGAATAGCGCTGATTGGAAGAATTCCGATAACCCAGCCGTTATAATGCCCGCTAAAATGGTAAATATAGAGCCAAGAGCCCACTTTTTATTTTCTTTAATTACTTCTGCAAGCCTATAATAGACAACGCTTGCAAATACTGCGAGCACCAAGAATAAAGCGAAGTGACCAATGAATTTTCTAATCGTCGTGTGCCAAGACGTTTTTACGGTTAAGATAATAGATGCTTCAAAGCCTTCAACCGTTTTGTGTTTTGCAGTAATCGTAACTTTTCCGTTTTTATTGGCGACTAAATTTCCTGTTTCGCCGATTTTAACGTCTTTACCTTCAACCGTCCAGTTAAAATCAGACGCGTCAAACTTAATTCCGTCACCAACTACGTTAAGTCTAATTTGTCTTCCCCTTGTTGCGTGAGTGCTTGGCGCTACTATTTTTATAACTTTAGGAACGCCTTGTGATATGGTAATTAAACTCCGTTTAATTGTTAATCCACTACTTGAAGGGTAGCAAATAGTCATTGTAAAAGAACCTATTTTTATGGGCGATATAACAACGTTATTTCCGTCCAAATTCAGTTTAATGAGCTGTTCGTCAATTATGTAGAATATGCGTTTTTGAGCTCCTTCAAGCCCTTGAGAGAAGTTTTGATAGTTAGAGTTTACCGAGTAAATTTCGTCCGTTTTAATGGCAATTTCGGGCTCGTCGTAAACAAAGTTTTCCGTATACGACGGCAATAATTTTTCCTTTACTAAAACGTTGTAATCGTAAGTTTTTGTTTGATTTTTGCCGTTGACGTTATCAAAAGTTGCCGTGAGAGAAAGTTTAATATCTCCCGTAGTTTTGGGATAATAATAAATCTTATCTTTAGTTAAAACCGCGTCGCACTTATTTTCATCGTAAGAAAGCGTGATTTGGTCGGGAGTTAAACTGTGCTTATAATCAATAGAATAAACCGCGCCGGAATTGTTTGATGGGGAGTAGTATACGGAACTATCTTCATTTGTAAAGCCAAGTGGGTTTTCAAAGGTAATTTGCGGAAAGTATTCTTGCGTTCCAACCGTCAGCGTTTTAGTTTCGGTTATTTTTGAAAAGGAATCCGTTGCCGTAATCGTTGCCGTTCCCACGCCGACCGCCGTTACTATAAATTGGTCTTTTACAACCTTTTCAATAGCCACCACGCTAGGGTCGGAAGTTTTAATGGTTACTTTAGAAAGTTCGTAAACGTTTTTAGGGTTGAGCGAGTAGGACATTTGGTAGGATTCGCCCACCATAAGTTCCCCGTCCGCCCCTAAAATGGAAATGCTTTCAGGATAAAGAGTATTGTCCTTCCCGTCCTCGCTTGGTTTTACGGTATTTCCGCTTATAAATTCTATAACGTTGGAAATAACTTCCGAAATAGTCCCGCTTTGCGTAACGCTTGCCGCTCCGCTAAGAAGAGATTCTGTGAATATGAATACGGTAAGTAGAATATACATTATAAAACTAAATACCGTAATTTTGTTGTTAAAATATTTTTTCATACTATTTTATTATATCATTATTTTGAAAATTAGTAAATACTATCTTTGCCGTTTCTTGACTTTAATTTGCTAAAACTATATAATATAAATATGGATACAAAAACTGTAGTCGTTGGTATGAGCGGTGGCGTTGATAGTTCCGTTGCCGCATTATTACTCAAACGTCAAGGATACAACGTAATAGGCCTTTTCATGAAA
Organism: Christensenellaceae bacterium; assembly: GCA_045651665.1. Taxonomy (GTDB): domain Bacteria; phylum Bacillota; class Clostridia; order Christensenellales; family Borkfalkiaceae; genus HGM11412. The sequence goes on along the minus strand of JAZRSR010000006.1, from coordinate 1,807 downwards.
AACTGGGAAGAAACGGGCGATGACGGCGCGTGTACCGCTGAAACCGATTTTAGCGACGTAAGGCGTGTTTGCTCCGTTTTAGATATTCCTTATTACACCGTGAACTTCTCAAAAGAGTATATGGATAGGGTGTTTAAGTATTTTCTTTCCGAATACGAGCAGGGAAGAACCCCTAATCCTGACGTTTTATGTAATCGTGAAATCAAGTTTGGCCCGTTCAAAGAATACGCCTTAAAACTTGGGGCGGATTATATTGCTACGGGGCATTACTGTAAAATCAAGCACGAGGACGGTAAGCACTATCTCATGAAGGCTAAAGACCAAGGCAAAGACCAAACGTACTTCTTAAATCAAGTAACGCAGTCGCAGTTTGACGGGGTTTTGTTTCCGCTTGCCGACCTTGATAAGAGCGAAGTGCGAACGATTGCCGAAGAAAACGGCTTGGTTACCGCAGGTAAAAAAGATAGCACGGGCATTTGTTTTATAGGCGAGCGTAATTTTAGAAAATTCTTAATGGAATATATTCCCGCAAAGGAAGGGGATATTAAAACTTACGACGGTCGAACGCTTGGCAAGCATTACGGGCTTATGTATTACACTATCGGTCAACGCCGTGGTTTAGATATAGGCGGTCAAAAGGGTGACGACGGGCGCTGGTTCGTAATAGAAAAAGATCTCAAGAACAATATTTTATACGTTGCGCACGGTGCGGAAGATAAACTTTATAGTAAAGGGCTTATTATGAGCGGAATAAACTTTATTCCTAACGCTCCCCAATCTAAAGAGTTTGAGTGTACGGCAAAGTTTAGATACCGTCAAGACGAGCAGGTTGTAAAAGTTACTTTGTTAGATGACGGCAAGGCGCAAGTTGATTTCGTTGAGCGCCAACGCGCTATTACCGAAGGTCAATACTGCGTTCTATACAGCGGAGATTATTGTATAGGTGGCGGGGTTATTGAAAAAGCAATATTTTAAGACATAAAAAATCGTGTGCTCGATGCACACGCTTTTTTATTCCGTTATTTTGGGCATTATGCGTCGTTTCTGCTCAAGCGATAGACTTCGATAACCAAAAGGTCTATTTATCAAACTTTGAGTTGAGTTTTATATACGCGTATACACGCGCGTTTCAGTATAATATGGCTATATTTTTTAATATGGTTGTGTAAAATCTTCACTTTTTAATTTCTAAAGCACAATATCTAGTGCTAAAAAAATTTTTTTGAAAAAGTATGAAAAAATATTTGACATTTTTCTTAAAATATAGTTTAATAGTCTAGCATCGACCGTTTGATTGCGTACCGTTATTGATTTTAAGTCAATAAAAAAGTAGCGAATCTATGGGCAAAAAACTGATTTTTATCGCTAAAAAATATTTTTAAAAAAAATTAAAAAATAGTGAAAAATTAGTTGACAAACAAATTGCACTATGATATTATGAATAGGCTGTCGATTGCAAACAGCACTCGAAGAACTGTCGTTCTTCATTAGGTAGATTAAAAATTGAATAGAAGGAAATGAATTGAGTTACAAGATATTTTTGTAATGAAAAGTTTCTGTCAATTATTTATTGAGTACATTAATGTACCCAAAACAGTCAGCAAAACGAACAATTAAAATCGTTAGAGCAGTTGAACTTCGGTTCAGCTTTAAGAAATTAAACTTTAGGGTTTGATTCTGGCTCAGGACGAACGCTGGCGGCGTGCTTAACACATGCAAGTCGAACGAAGTTAAGGGGCTTGCTCCTTAACTTAGTGGCGGACGGGTGAGTAACGCGTGAGCAACCTGCCCATATCTGGGGAATAAC
>JAZRSR010000005.1:0-1202 GCA_045651665.1 Christensenellaceae bacterium | reverse complement strand
CCTTGAGCAATAGTTTTAATGTTAATGTTGCTCTTGCCAAAAATTGAGAAAATTTTAGCGGAAATACCCGGTTTTAATACCATATTTCTACCAACAACGGCAACTAATGCTAAATCATTATCAACGTCAACTGAAACAATGCCGTTTACACGCCTTAAATCGGATAAAACGTCGTATAAAGTCTTTTCAATTTCAGAGCCGTTAACTAAAATTGTGAACGAGTCAACTGACGTGTGAATATGTTCAAGTTTAACGGAGAATTTCTTAAATACCGCCAAAACGTCACTAACCGCCGTAAGTTTATCCGCGTTAACTGATTTTGTTACGGTTATCGCCTTAAAGTTCTTCTTGCCCGCAATACCCGTTACAAATCTACCTTGAGCGCTTGCCTCTTTGCAAATTTTAGTGCCTTCATCGTTGGGTTTATTGGTATTCAAAATGTAAATAGGAATATTGAGTTCTCTTACTGGGAATACGCTTTCTTCGTGAAGAACGCTTGCGCCCATATAAGAAAGTTCTCTAAGTTCGTCGTAAGTAATTTCAGCAATAGGCATAGGATTTTCAACTATTCTTGGGTCAGCCATAAGTAAACCGCTAACGTCAGTCCAATTTTCGTATTCTTCAGCGCTAATACCCATAGCCATAATAGAACCGGTTATATCAGAGCCACCCCTAGAGAAGAGTTTAACTTCGCCCGTAGGACGAACGCCGTAGAAACCTGGAACTACTATTTTACCGTATTTAGCAACTTTTTCTTTAACGGCAAGACTTATTTTTTCATTATTTATAGTTCCGTCGTGGTTAAAGAATATTAAGTCTTGAGCGTCAACGAAAGTATAGCCTACGTAAGCGGCCATTAACTTAGCGCATAAATATTCGCCCCTACTAACTAAATAGTCTTCACTAGCACCTTTTGCTACGTTTTCTTTAATTAAGTCAATTTCAGCCTTAATATCAAAGTTTAAGCCAAGGTCTTTATTGATTTCTTCATATCTGCTTTCAATTTGAGAGAAGATAAAAGTGCTATCAACGTTATATCTAACGTGGTATGATAAAAGGTATAACAAGTCAGTAACCTTACTGTCGTTAGAGTTTCTTTTACCTGGTGCTGAAACTACTACTATACGTCTTTTATCATCGCTTTCAATTATTGATTTTACTTTTTTAAATTGTTCGGCACTAGCAACTGGCCAGCCACCCAA
>JAZRSR010000004.1:0-3344 GCA_045651665.1 Christensenellaceae bacterium | reverse complement strand
TCGTTCCAAAGCGCCATAACGTTATCAAGCTTAAATTTTTCAGCAGTTTGTTTTGAGTTTTTTGAAAACGTTGCTTGCTTGTCCTTATCGTTAAAAAGTTTTATTAATTTATCCGTAAACTCTTTTTCGTTTTTAACTTCTACTAAATAACCGTTTTCGCCGTCAACAATAGTTTCGTCTGCCCCGGCGCAATTAGTTGAAATGCAAGGAATTCCCAGCACAAACGCTTCAAGTAACGCGTTAGATAAACCCTCAAAATTAGACGGCAAGCAAAAAATGCCAGCATCGGAAATTTTATCTATAACGTCTGGATGATTACCCATTAACGTTACTCTATCTGTTAACGATAAACTATCAATTTGCGCTTGAAGTTCTTCTTTTAACTCGCCTTCACCGTAAATTTGTAAGTACGCGTCTTGGTTTTCGCTTGCTAAGCAAGAAAACGCCGAAATTAAAAGTTTTTGATTTTTTTGGGCAGTCAGTCTACCCATAGTTACAATTTTATTGTAATCAACTGTTTCGCTTCTATTTTCAACGTTTATAGGATTAGGAATTACAACTCCGTTTTTAAGGTTTCTAAAATAACTCTTTGCCCTTTCCGTTTGAAAAACTACTGCATCTGCTTTAGGATACAAGCATTTTGTTAAAATCGAAAGAATTTTCGATCTCCCGTCACATCTTGGGTCAATACGCTCTGAAACGATAATTCTACCCTTGAATTTTCTGAGCGCGTAAAGAACGACTACGTTAACTCTTACGAAAAAAGATAAAACAACGTCCGGTTTACTTTCCTTAACGTAGTTTTTAAGAGCTTTTATCCAATAAGGAAGCCTTTTAATTTTTGATTTACCTTTACCGGTTAAATCAACTACTTTGGTAGTTTCATGAAGTTCGTAGCCAACCTGGTTATTAAGTAAACAAATTATTTCGGTCTGATAGCCACGTTCAGCGTAATATTTAGAAAGAATAGATAAAACCCTTTCTCCGCCACCGCGCGTCATACCACCGGTTATAAAAGCAATTTTTTTCATATTACAACGAACTTAATTCTCCAATATACTTTTCAACGACGATTTGCCTGTCAAATTCACTTTCAACCTTTTTTCTACCCGCTAAACCCATCTGAACTTTTTGTTCGTACGGAAGGGCTATAAACTTTTCTATTTTTTGGGCCAAATCGTTAGTGTCTTTCATTTTTACTACGAATCCGTTAACGCCATCGTCAATAACTTCACGGCAACCGGAACGATTAGTCGTTATTATCGGGCGCGCGCACGCCGAACTTTCAAGCAATACGTTTGCAATACCTTCGGGATAATACGTTGGATGAATGGTACAATGAATATCTTTAAGTACGGTTTTAACGTCCCTTAACATACCGTGATAAACGATTATGCCTTGAGATGCGTAGTCATCAATAATTTCTTTGTATTCTTGTTCAAAAAACCCACATACGTGAAATACCGTGTTAGGATATTTTTGTTTTATAATTTTAGCAGCGTCAAGATATTGATCAATACCCTTTTCTTTCATAATGCGTGAAATAAAAGCAAACTCAACGGTGTCTTTTTTAGGGTATTTAATAGGATAAAACCTTTCAAGATTAACACCCGAACCCGGAAGTAAATCGTGTTTGCCTATCGCAATTTTTTTAGAAACGAAAAACTGCATATTCTCACTATTTTGAAAATAAACCTTTTTTATATTTCTAAACGCAATTTTATATAAAAAAACGGTAGCTTTTTGAATAAGACCACAATTTTCAACAGCAGTCCCAAGCCCCGTTATATTTGCCACGCACGGCACGTTAAATTTTTTACAAGCTAAAGCACCATAAATATTCGGCTTTATGGTGTAAGTAAACACTATATCAGGTTTTACGTTTTTTATAATTTTTTTGTATTCCTTTAAGAGTTTTAACTCTTTTATAGGATTAGTCCCATGTCTTGAAATTTTAATATCGATAAACTTACAACCAAGCAGCGATAAACTTCCAATACGCTCGCCATAAGGAGAACATACTATTACTTCGTGCCCGTCACTTAAAAGTCTTTCGATAAGTTCAAGCCTAAAATTATAAACGACTAAATCACTATTACCTAAAATTAAGACTTTACTCATACGACCCCCGCTAAAATCTTAAACTTTCTTTTTAGTATCACAGTTATTGCCTTCGCACTTAAGAACTACCGCTATCGTTTTGAAGAACAATTTTATATCAAATAAAAGCGACGCGTGCTTAACGTAGTAGGCATCAAGAACTGCTTTGTTTTTATAGTGAAGATCATCTCTACCGTAAACTTGCGCATAACCAGAAATTCCAGGGCGCATACTAAACACACCCATTTTAGCGCGCATTTCATTACACTCTTTTTCACTTTTAATAAGTGGACGATACCCGATAAAACTCATAGTTCCAATAAAAACGCAAAAAAGTTGAGGAAGTTCATCAAGCGAAAGTTTGCGTAAAAAACGCCCTACTCTCGTATAATACTCGTCGGGATTTTCAAAAAGAGAAGTTGCTAATTCTTTTGGCGCGTCAATGCGCATTGACCTAAACTTTAAGCAAGAAAATACTTTTCCATTTTTACCAATTCTTTCTTGCTTGAAAATTGCAGGGCCTTTAGAATCGCATTTAATAACTATTGCGATTATTAAGAAAAATAACGAAAGCGCTATAATCATAAATGCCGATGCAAATATATCAAAAGCCCTTTTTACAAAACGGAAAAACAATCTTTTCTTTTTCGTAACAACGAAAGAATTAACGTAATCTTCATAAAACTTATCGTCGTGTATAACTTCGTGATCGAAATTCATTACGGATAAATCTTCCATAGTATTTAGTTGTGGATTAATTTTCTTCGTCGTTTTGTTCATAATATAGCTGTATTCCCCTAGTGCATTGTGATACTTAAATACACACTTAATATTATAATATTAAAAACATTAAAAATCAAGGGTTTTAAGAAAATATAATATTACAATAAAAAAAACTCCGCATATGGGTATCTTGAGCGGGAAACGGGGGATTCCCCTGTTAGGGGAAATGTCGCATAGCGACAAAAGGGTTGCGCCCTGCTAAGGGCCGAACCGTAGGTGAGAGTTTCGTTTCTCGCGGAACGAAAAAACTCTGCATATGGGTATCTTGAGCGGGAAACGGGGGATTCCCCTGCTAGGGGAAATGTCGCACAGCGACAAAAGGGTTGCGCCCTGCTAAGGGCCGAACCGTAGGTGAGAGTTTCGTTTCTCGCGGAACGAAAAAACTCCGCTTGTGCGGAGTTTTTGAGTGGAGCGGGAAACGGGACTCGAACCCGCGACAACTGCCTTGGCAAGGCAGTGCT
>JAZRSR010000003.1:0-52054 GCA_045651665.1 Christensenellaceae bacterium | reverse complement strand
TATGCCAAGCAACTACACCGTTAACTATCTTGAAATAGCCTGTATCAATAAGGCATTGAGTTGCGCTATCATTAGCCATTTCGTAAAGGTTGTCATAACGGCGAACGTTATTAACCCTATAAACCCTTGTACTCTTTGCATCAATAGCCTCTTGAACGGTTGCTTGAGTTACTTCACCCTTAAAGTCATAAATAATCTTTTCTTCATTTATACCGTAAGTAATTGAATTTAATTCTTCAATACCTTTATTTCCAGCACCTTTAGAACTATGCAACGGCATTGGTGAAGATACGAAAACGTTTTCAAAACTAATCCTGTTTGGAGGCGCACTAGAGTTACCGCCATACAACGAACCGTAAGCATAAGCGAATCTATTATTAGTTTCAGTATTAAGGTGAGTTACAATATCATAATCTTCTCTTGGGAAGTTTATAACAACGTTTTTGTATTTAGCAGAATATCCAAGGTTTGCAATAGGTCCACGAGAAAGTATTAATTCAGAATCAATGTCAATATAAACGTTTTCAAGTAAACCTTGGCAATCAAATGCCAACGGACCTACTAAATCATAAGAATCATTAACAGTACCTATTCCGCTAAGATTATAGAAGGCTACGTTTCTAACTTGTGAACCTTGCAAAAGCCTACCAAAGAAACCATTATGAGCAGTAGAACTGTTATCTGAAGTTCCTGATGCGTTAGAATAGTAATAAACCGGGGCTGAAGCCATACCAACGCGTACATTTGATAATGAGTGACCCATACCATCAAAGATACCACCAAAACCAAGTGTTGTTGGGAGTATCAAGTGATCTTCAGTATAAACACCATCTCCATCAACGTCAGTAAAAGACTTAAACTCTTTTTCAACAACAGTTGAATATATGTTATTAATAACAACTCCCGTCATATCAATGTCGTTTGCTAAAACGTATGTGTTGTAATTAGATTCAACAGTACCACCTTTAATAACTCGATGGTCTTCAATATAACCATAAGTTAATTCAAATGCAGCTTGAACATCTTCTTTAGTTTCTAACGCTTTGTTAGCAAATAACACGTCTACAACGTAAAGAGTAGTTTGATCTTCATCAAACGCATACAAAGTCTTATAACTGCCAAGGTTAGCATCAACAAGATTTTTGCTAAAACTAAATACTTCACTATCTAAGATATAGTCATTTTCATTTAAGAGCCTATTACCTAAAGCAAAGTCTTTAACCCCAGCGAATCCATCAACAACTAATTGAGAAGATTGAGATTCACTTGCAACTACGTAACCTTTGAGTTCTTTAATATTAGTTACAGAACCGTTAGGAAGATATTCTTTAGCAACGTCACCCCAAGTAGGATCGTCTACAAGACGCATTGCTACCTTTTCCATTGAATCGGTGTAAGTATTGGTTGAATATACGATAGAATAATCTTCGTTTTCACCAGACCACATTTCAACGTAAGAAATTGCAGTAAATTCTCTTCTATACGCATTTTTAAGAGTTTCTTTCACTTCAGCAGAAAGATCATCTTCGGTATATGATTGATCTTTTGCCTTCATTGCTTCTATAAGTGCTTTTTCAACTTCACTATAAGTGTAAGTGATGGTAGCGTCATAAGTAAAATCAGCAGTTGCGTCAAAAGACTTCATATCCGCAATAAACTTAATAGCGTCAAGTGCGTTCTTGTTAGTTGCAAGGTTTGCTCTAATTTCCTCAGCAGTAGACTCTTCAGTTAAGCGAACGAAATTATCAATATTATCCACTTCAACGCCATCAACAGTTACTTTGGTTGGGAAAATGAGCGTGCCAAACCTATGCTTGTCTGCAGAATTTTCAGCAAGCCAAGACGCAGAAACTTTAGTTTCAAACTTTAAGCCGTAAACGGGATTAACCTCATCAGTACAATTGCGAATACTTGCGCCTTGAACGAGTTCAAAGGTTTGTTCGCCATCTGCTTTAACGGGGCGAGCCATCATAGACGTGAACGTTACCGTTACAAAGGCAACCAAGATAAGGGTTAAAACTCTTAAACAGTTCTTTCTAAAATTTACCATACAAACCTCCTTACCTTAGTTAAGCCAATCACTTTCAAGCCAGCTCTCTTTTACGTGAGCGTAACTTAAAGTTACTGACGTTGTTACTATGTCAACCACGTTGTAATTTACTAAAGTGATTGACGGTGTTAAATAAGATTTTTTCATAAAACCTCCATTAATTATGTAGGCCCATAGGAAAAGTAAAACGAAATAAATAATTAATTAAATGACTAATAATTTTGCTAACTCTATTACGCATTACGCTCGCACGTATACGCCTCGCGCGTGCGTACGCGAACCATAAAATACCGCATAATAAAATTATACATTATTAGTATAACCCAAACTTGAGCAGTTGTCAATGATATTTTTCTATTTTTTTAGACGGTTTTTAAGGTGGTTTTTTGAGGAAAGACGCCTTATTTTGTCGCATTTTTTGGCGTATTTGCAAGTAAATTTTACAAATAATTTATAATATTTTATGTAAAAAAACGCTAAATTATGCCCTATTTTTTCGTGTTTTATATTGTAAAACACTAAGCAGTAAACAATGATAGGCGACACAAAAACAAAGTTTAATAGAACAAATTTTAAGCCGTTAGTTGCGAGCATATCAAGGCTCGCGAAGGGTTTGAGATGAGATAGACCTTGTCGGTCATCGAAGTTCAAACACTAAGCAGTAAACGATGATAGGCGACACAAATAACGGAATAAAAAAAGATGTGCAAAAAGCACATCTTTCTTTTACGTCTTAAAAATTATTTAACGATTTTAGAAACCGCACCAGAACCTACAGTTCTACCACCTTCACGGATAGCGAATCTAAGACCTTCTTCCATAGCAACCGGAGTAATTAAAGTTACGTCGATAGTAACGTGGTCACCAGGCATAAGCATTTCTACGCCTTCAGGAAGCTTGATTGTACCAGTAACGTCAGTAGTTCTAAAGTAGAATTGAGGACGATAGTTGTTGAAGAACGGAGTATGTCTACCACCTTCTTCTTTAGTAAGTACGTATACTTGACCATTGAATTCAGTGTGAGGTTGAACAGTACCAGGTTTACATACAACTTGACCACGTTCAATATCAGTTCTATCAACACCTCTTAAAAGAGCACCTACGTTGTCACCAGCGAATGCTTCATCAAGAGATTTTCTGAACATTTCAAGACCAGTAATAACTGAAGTCTTCTTTTCAGGTCTAATACCGATAATGTCAACAGGTTCGCCAACTTTTGCGATACCTCTTTCAACTCTACCAGTAGCAACTGTACCACGACCAGAGATAGTGAATACGTCTTCTACAGGAAGAAGGAAAGGTTTGTCTTCATCACGAGTGGGGTTAGGAATGTAGCTATCAACTGCATCCATAAGTTCAAGGATACAAGCGCAAGCAGGATCATCTGCATTGTCGTTCATAGCTGCTTCAAGAGCCTTAACTGCAGAACCCTTTACGATAGGAGTATCGTCGCCAGGGAAACCGTATTCGTTAAGAATTTCTCTTACTTCCATTTCAACGAGTTCAAGAAGTTCAGCATCGTCAACAAGGTCAGTCTTGTTAAGGAATACTACAATGTAAGGAACGCCTACTTGACGAGCAAGAAGGATGTGTTCTCTAGTTTGGGGCATCGGACCGTCAGTAGCTGCTACTACTAAGATAGCGCCGTCCATTTGTGCTGCACCAGTGATCATGTTCTTAACGTAGTCAGCGTGGCCAGGACAGTCAACGTGTGCGTAGTGTCTGTTTTCAGTTTGATATTCTACGTGTGAAGTGTTAATCGTGATACCACGAGCCTTTTCTTCAGGTGCTTTGTCAATTTGGTCATAACGCATTTTTTCTGCGCCACCCTTTGCAGCAAGAACCATTGTAATTGCAGCAGTAAGTGTAGTTTTACCGTGGTCAACGTGACCGATGGTACCGATATTAACGTGCGGTTTATTTCTTTCGAATTTAGCCTTTGCCATAGTTTTTTGTTTCCTCCAAAAATTATGTTTGTTTTTTATTTATAAATTTTTAATTTATTAGTTTTAGTATATAACAACTATTTAACCGTGTCAAGCGTTATTTGAAAATCAATTAGTCGTTGTTATTGTTTCTTGCAGCTCTTTCGCCAATAATCTTTTCTGCTACTGACTTAGGAACTTCTTCGTAGTGATCAAATTGCATTGTGTATTGACCACGACCTTGAGTTCTTGAACGAAGGTCGGTTGCGTAACCGAACATGTCAGAAAGCGGAATTTGAGCATCAATAACTTTAGAGCCGTTTCTATCTTCAGTACCTTGAATTGTACCACGACGTGAAGATACGTTACCCATAAGATCACCAAAGTAATCTTCCGGCGTTACGATTTCTACCTTCATGATAGGTTCTAAGATAACAGGATTTGCAGTCTTCATTGCTTCCTTGAAAGAAAGTGAACCAGCAATCTTGAACGCCATTTCAGACGAGTCAACTTCGTGGTAAGAACCGTCGTATACAGTTGCCTTGAAGTCTACTACTTCATATCCAGCAAGAGTACCGTTCTTTGACGCTTCTTCAATACCCTTTCTAACAGGTTCAATATATTCCTTAGGAATAGAACCACCTACGGTTTCATCTTCAAACATAAAGCCTGAACCTGGTTCAAGCGGTGTAAATCTTACCTTACAATCACCGTATTGACCTTTACCACCAGATTGACGCTTGTAAAGACCTTGCGCTTCCACTTCTTTTCTGAAAGTTTCTCTGTATGCAACTTGCGGTTTACCTACGGTTGCTTCTACTTTGAATTCTCTTAAAAGTCTGTCTACGATAATTTCAAGGTGAAGTTCACCCATACCTGCGATGATAGTTTGGCTAGTTTCTTTATCAGTATAGAACTTGAAAGAAGGGTCTTCTTCAGCAAGTTTGATAAGAGCCATCGTCATCTTGTCTTGACCTTGTTTAGTCTTAGGTTCAATCGCTACCTTAATAACCGGTTCGGGGAATTCCATCTTTTCAAGAATAATAGGATGCGCTTCGTCACATAAAGTATCACCAGTAGTAGTGTCTTTAAGACCTACGATTGCGCAAATGTCACCTGAATAAATCTTGTCAAGTTCAGTTCTTGTTGCAGCGTGAATAAGTAAAAGTCTACCTACTCTTTCCTTTCTACCCTTTGTACTGTTGAAAACGTATGAACCAGATTCTAAAGTACCAGAATATGCTCTGAAGAACGCAAGCTTACCTACGAACGGGTCAGCTACGATCTTGAACGCTAAACCTGCAAAAGGTTCTTCGTCAGAAGTGTGTCTAATTTCTTCTTGTTCAGTCTTAGGATTGATACCTACTACGTGGTCAACGTCTAACGGGCTTGGAAGATAATCTACAACCGCGTCAATAAGGTGTTGAACACCACGGTTTTTGTATGAAGAACCGCAAAGTACCGGAGTGATTTGCATTGAAACAGTTGCCTTTCTTATGGCTCTCTTCATTTCTTCAACGGTGAGTTCACCAGTTTCGAAATATTTTTCCATAAGTTCGTCTTCTTGTTCTGCGCAAACTTCCATAAGTTGACTTCTGTATTCAGTAGCAACTTCAAGTTCTTCAGCAGGAATATCTACTACGTCGTATACCTTACCGGTATCGTCTTTATAAATGATTGCGTTACCTTCAACAAGGTCGATAATACCTTTGAAAGTATCTTCCTTACCAATAGGTAAGCAGATGGGAACTGCGTTGGTGTGCAAACGTTCTTTCATCATTTCAATAGCGCCAAAGAAATTTGCGCCGTTAATATCCATTTTGTTAACGTATGCAATTCTGGGAACTTTGTACTTATCAGCTTGTCTCCAAACTGTTTCAGATTGAGGTTCTACACCACCCTTTGCGCAGAAAGTTGCAACAGCACCATCAAGTACGCGGAGTGAACGTTCAACTTCTACTGTGAAGTCTACGTGACCCGGAGTATCGATAATGTTAATTCTATTGCCTTTCCAGTAACAAGTTGTTGCTGCAGATGCAATCGTGATACCACGTTCCTGTTCTTGTACCATGAAGTCCATCGTTGCTTCACCATCGTGTGTTTCACCGAGTTTGTGTGTCTTACCCGTGTAGAATAAGATACGTTCGGTCGTGGTGGTTTTACCGGCGTCAATGTGCGCCATAATACCGATGTTTCTGGTGTGTAAAAGGTCGTATTCTCTAGCCATAATTTACTCCTACCAGCGATAATGTGCAAATGCTTTGTTAGCTTCTGCCATTCTATGAGTGTCTTCCTTCTTCTTAACTGCTCCGCCTGTGTTGTTTGCAGCATCGAGCAATTCGTTAGCAAGTCTGTCACACATTTCTCTTTCGCTTCTCTTTTTAGCGTTGATTACTATCCAACGGATAGCAAGAGTTTGTCTTCTTTCAGGTCTGATTTCGATGGGAACTTGATAGTTTGAACCACCTACTCTTCTTGCTTTAACTTCTAATACCGGCATTACGTTTGCCATTGCTTGATTAAACACTTCAATAGCTGCTTGACCGGTCTTTTCTTGCATTTTTGTGAAAGCATCATATACAATGCTTTGTGCAATTCCCTTTTTACCGTCTAACATAATCTGATTTACAAGCTTGGTTACTACCTTGCTACCATAAATCGGATCGGGTAAAACGTCTCTCTTGGGAACCCCGCCTCTTCTTGGCATAAAATTTTCCTCCTTTATTTTTTTCAGGGTTTATACCCTTGCATGCTATCACACGCTTTCGCGGTGAACCTTCTACGAACTATAAAAGTTCATATACTGCCTACAAAATCGGGTTAAAAATACTTTCCGACAAGTAGGTTTTTTAGTTTGTTCGTCAATTACTTAGGCTTTTTAGCGCCGTATTTACTTCTTGCTTGCTTACGTTTTGCAACGCCTGCAGTATCCAAAGTACCACGGATAATATGATAACGAACACCGGGAAGATCTCTTACTCTTCCACCACGGATAAGAACGGAACTGTGTTCTTGAAGGTTGTGACCTTCGCCAGGAATATATACAGTACCTTCTTGCTTGTTTGTCAAACGAACTCTTGCAATCTTACGAAGCGCTGAGTTAGGCTTTTTAGGAGAAGTCGTTGTAACTGAAAGACACACGCCTCTTCTTTGCGGACAACTGTCTAAAATTGGAGATTTACTCTTTTCTTGACCAGTAGTTCTGCCTTGTTTGATAAGCTGGTTGATTGTTGGCATACTTTTACCTCCTTGTATTTTTCGGAAAATATTTCTAAACACGGAAACCCGTATAAAGAAGCTAAAAAACAGCGCAAAACTCGCTATTCGATACCTTGTATCGAAAAAGCGGGCTTTATCACTCCCAAAAACGACGTTTACCGCCGTTTTATAGGAGATTTTTACGCATTAACTTTGTTATTTTAACATTTTTTAACGATTATGTCAATCGTTTTGAGTTACTGTTGCAACTGTTTGCGGTAATAAATTTTTATATTCTTTAGAACCAGTACCAGCAGGAATAAGCTTACCGATAATAATGTTTTCTTTAAGACCTACTAAACGGTCAACTTTATTCTTGATTGCTGCGTCTGTAAGAACTCTCGTTGTTTCTTGGAACGATGCGGCAGATAAGAAACTTTCCGTTGCAAGAGATGCCTTGGTAATACCTAAAAGCACTCTTTCAACCATCGCAGGTCTACCACCGTTTTCAATAACTTTCTTGTTCTCTTCTAAAATTCTGTATTCGTCTACGTATTCGCCAGGCAAGAACGACGTGTCGCCACTTGCTTGAACGAGTACCTTTCTAAGCATTTGTCTAACGATAATTTCTACGTGTTTATCGTTAATTTCTACGCCTTGTGAACGATATACTCTTTGAACTTCTTTAAGGATATAGTCTTGAACGCCTTTAACACCCTTAGTCTTTAAGATTGCTTGCGGATATACCGAACCACTAGTAAGAATAGTACCTGGTTCTACGATATCGCCGTCCTTAACCTTAAGTTCTGCGGTGAACGGAATTTGATAATCCTTTGTACCCTTGTCGTTCTTAACGACAACGTGACGTAAACCGTCTTTTACCACGATTGATACGATACCGCTAGTTTCACAAAGAACTGCTCTACCTGCTGGGTTTCTCGCTTCAAAAAGTTCTTCAATTCTCGGTAAACCCATGGTAATATCGCCCGTTGATGCGATACCACCGGTGTGGAACGTTCTCATTGTAAGCTGAGTACCAGGTTCACCGATTGATTGAGCGGCAATAGTACCTACCGCTTCACCAATTTGAACGGGAGCCAAGTTACTCATGTTCTTACCATAACATTTAGCGCAAACGCCAATCTTGCTACGACAAGTAAATACGCTTCTAATAACTACCTTTTCAATGCCAGCCTTTTCAATAGCTTTTGCTTGTTCTTCGGTAATCATTGTATCAGCAGGAACTAAAACTTCGCCAGTTTCAGGATGAACTACCGTATTGATAGTAAATCTACCTGAAAGTCTATCTGCTAAACTTTCAACCGGTCTATCTTCACCGTCAACTCTAATTGCTGAAACTTCAAGACCTTTTGGAGATTCTCCAAGACTTGCGAAACAGTCTTCTTCCTTAACGATAACTGAGTGTGATACGTCTACAAGACGTCTGGTAAGGTAACCAGAGTCCGCAGTCTTAAGAGCGGTATCGGCAAGACCTTTTCTACCACCGTGTGACGACGTAAAGTATTCAAGTACGGTAAGACCTTCACGGAAACAAGATTTAACCGGAATTTCAATGACTTTACCGTTAGGGTTAGTCATAAGACCACGCATACCTGAAAGTTGCTTAATTTGGTCGATAGAACCACGCGCACCAGAATCCGCCATCATCCAGATGGGGTTGAACTTTTCAAGAGTCTTTTTAAGTTCGTCGGTAACGTCGCCAGTTGCTTTAGTCCAAACGTCAACTACTGCTTTGTATCTTTCATCATCGGTAATGAAACCACGATTGTACTTCTTTTCAATCTTAAGAACTTCGTTAGATGCGTCTGCTAAAATTCCGTGTTTAGTTTCAGGAACTTGCATATCGAAAATCGAAGTAGTAATCGCGCCTACGGTTGAATACTTGTAACCAAGAGCCTTAACGTAGTCGAGCGTGTCGGCAGCGCATTTAGCAGACTTGAACTTGAAGCAAGCTTCAACGATTTTCTTAAGATCGCCTTTCTTAACGAGTTTGTTAATTTCGTATTGAAGGTAATCTTCGGGTTTATTACGTTTTGTAAATCCTAAATCTTGCGGAATCTTTTCGTTGAAAATAATCTTACCGCAAGTAGTTTTAATTCTACCAGTAACGGTTTCACCGTTAGGAGTAACTACGGTACGTCTAACGTAAATTTCGTCTTGAAGAGTTAAGTGCTTAGTTTCGTAAGCCATAATTGCCTCTTCTTCAGACATATACGATGCGGGAACGTATTTAGTAACGCCTTCGCATACAGTTCCGTCAGCGCTCGTTAAAGTGCAAGAAACGATAGAACCTTCCGCGTCAGTAACAACGTTAGAAGCGGTCATTTCAAGTCTATTTGCGCCGGTTGTATAGAACTTACCGTCAACGAGTTCGTATTCGTGATATACGTTTTCACCGTAGAATCTACCTTCCGCTCTTCTTACGATAGTAAGATAGTAACAACCAAGTACCATGTCTTGAGAAGGCGACATAACAGGTTTACCATCGGAAAGTTTTAAGATGTTGTTAGAAGAAAGCATTAAGAATCTTGCTTCTGCTTGCGCTTCTACTGAAAGTGGAACGTGAACTGCCATTTGGTCACCGTCGAAGTCGGCGTTGAACGCACCGCACACAAGCGGATGGAGTTTGATTGCTCTACCTTCAATTAAAACGGGTTCAAACGCTTGAATAGAAAGTCTGTGAAGCGTAGGAGCACGGTTCAAAAGTACCGGATGATCCTTGATAATATCTTCTAAAATATCCCAAACGCAAGGCTTCATTCTTTCAACCGTACGTTTAGCGTTTTTAATGTTGTGGCAAGTTCCGTTTTCAACGAGTTTCTTCATAACGAACGGCTTGAAAAGTTCAATAGCCATTTCTTTAGGAAGACCGCATTGATGGATTTTAAGTTCAGGACCTACTACGATAACCGAACGACCAGAATAGTCTACACGCTTACCGAGAAGGTTCATACGGAAACGACCTTGTTTACCACGTAAGAACGCAGAGAGAGACTTTAAGTCTCTACCACCAACGCCCGTAACCGCTTTACCACGTTTACCATTATCAATAAGAGCGTCAACTGCTTCTTGGAGCATTCTCTTTTCGTTTCTAATAATGATATCGGGAGCGCCGAGTTCCATAAGTTTTCTAAGACGGTTGTTTCTGTTGATAACACGTCTATATAAGTCGTTTAAGTCACTCGTTGCAAATCTACCGCCGTCAAGTTGAACCATAGGTCTTAAATCGGGTGGCATTACTGGAATTACTTCAAGTATCATCCATTCAGGACGAGCGCCGCCCGTTCTGAACGCTTCGATAATCTCAAGGCGCTTAATTGCCTTAACTTTCTTTTGGTTAGATTGATTATCGTCGATAATTTGTTTAAGTTCGATTGACTCCTTGTCGAGATCAACCGCCATTAAAAGTTCTTTTACCGCTTCTGCGCCCATACCTACTTTGAAAGAACCTTCGCCGTATTTATCAACGTATTCGTGGTAAACTTTATCGGTTATAACTTGCTTGTATTCAAGATCGGTAGTGCCTGGATCTAAAACAATGTAAGATACAAAGTATACTACTTGTTCAAGAGCCTTGGGGCTAACGTCTAATATAAGCGCGATTTTAGAGGGAACGCCTCTAAAATACCAAATGTGAGAAACGGGAGCGGCAAGTTCAATGTGACCCATTCTTTCACGGCGTACTTTTGACTTCGTTACTTCTACGCCACACTTATCACACACGATACCCGCGTATCTAATTCTTTTATATTTACCGCAATGACATTCATAGTCCTTTGTAGGTCCAAAAATTCTTTCGCAGTAAAGCCCGTCTTTTTCGGGTTTTTGAGTTCTGTAATTGATAGTTTCCGGTTTTGTAACTTCGCCGTAAGACCATTGTCTAATCTTTTCGGGAGACGCAACGCCTATCTGAATAGCATCAAAATTGTTAAGTTCAAACATCTAAAAATCCCCCTTTTTATTCTTCGTCGTCAAGACCACCGAAGTCGTCTAAATCTTCAAAGTCTTCAAACATATCTTTTGAATTGAATTCAAAACCGTCTTCAGAACCAAAGTCGTCCATATCGTCGTCGAAAATTCCGTTATCTTCGAATTTTTCTTCAGCGAGAGTATCGTCAAAGTCAAGTACAACTTCGTCGTGAACGTCTTTTTCGTCCTTGTCGAATACGCGAACTTCTTCGCTTTCTTCAGTAAGTTCTTTAAGCGAAATTTCTTCATTGTTTTCAGTAAGAACTTTAATGTCAAGCGCACACGCTTGAAGTTCTTTAAGAAGAACTTTGAAAGATTCCGGAATACCCGGTTCGCTAATATCTTCACCGTTTACGATTGAATCGTAAGTTTTAAGTCTACCAACAACGTCGTCAGACTTAACGGTAAGCATTTCTTGTAAGATGTGAGCAGCGCCGTATGCTTCAAGCGCCCAAACTTCCATTTCACCGAAACGTTGACCACCAAATTGAGCTTTACCGCCAAGAGGTTGTTGAGTTACGAGTGAGTAAGGACCTGTTGAACGAGCGTGAATCTTATCGTCAACTAAGTGGTGAAGTTTAATCATATACATAGAACCAACGGTTACCCTATTTTCAAAAGGTTCACCAGTACGTCCGTCGTAAAGTTGAATCTTACCGTCAACTTCGCCATCGGGGTTAACTATGTTGTTTTCAAGTAAAAGTTCTCTAATGTCCTTTTCAGACGCGCCGTCAAATACCGGAGTGCATACCTTCCAGCCAAGTTGTTTACATACTAAGCCAAGGTGAACTTCAAGTACCTGACCGATGTTCATACGAGAAGGAACGCCGAGTGGGTTAAGAACTATTTGAAGCGGTGTACCGTCAGCAAGGAAAGGCATATCGCTTTCAGGTAAAATTCTTGAAATAACGCCCTTGTTACCGTAACGACCAGCCATCTTATCACCGACAGAGATTTTTCTCTTTTGAGCAATATAAACTCTAACGAGTTTGCTTACGCCCGGATCGAGTTCGTCTTTGTTTTCTCTAGTGAAAATCTTAACGTCAACAACTATACCGCCTTCGCCGTGAGGAACCTTCAACGAAGTATCCTTAACTTCTCTTGCTTTTTCGCCGAAGATTGCTCTTAACAATCTTTCTTCAGGAGTAAGTTCAACTTCGCTCTTAGGAGAAACTTTACCAACGAGAATATCCCCGCTAGTAACTTCCGCGCCAATTCTAATAATACCGTCTGCATCAAGGTCTTTGAGCACTTCTTCAGAAAGGTTAGGAATATCACGAGTGATTTCTTCTTGGCCGAGTTTAGTATCACGCGCTTCGATTTCGTGTTCTTCAATGTGAATTGAAGTGAACACGTCGTTTTGAACGAGTTTTTCAGATAAAAGTATCGCGTCTTCGTAGTTGTAACCTTCCCACGTCATATAGCCGATGAGAATATTTCTACCAAGAGCAAGTTCGCCGTCAACCGTAGCGGGACCGTCTGCAAGGATTTGACCTTTGTCAACCTTGTCACCAGTTGAAACGATAGGTTTTTGGTTAAGACAAGTACCTTGGTTTGAACGTTCAAACTTCTTAAGAGTATAAGTTCTAACGTTACCGTCGATTTCTTCAACGATAATTTCTTTACCAGATACCGCTTTTACGATACCTGCTTCTTTAGCGATAATCATTACGCCAGAGTCGTAAGCGATTTTTGCTTCGATACCAGTTGCAACGATCGCGTTTTCAGGCTTAATAAGAGGAACTGCTTGACGTTGCATGTTCGAGCCCATGAGCGCACGGTTCGTATCGCTGTTTTCAAGGAAGGGAATAAGTGCGGTTGCTACTGAAACGAGTTGCTTTGGAGATACGTCCATATAATCAACTTCGGAACTTGGCATTTCCGTAATTTCTTCACGGTTTCTGCACGATACACGTTCGTTGATAAAGTGACCTTTTTCATCAAGCGGTTCGTTTGCTTGGGCAACGATGTATTTATCTTCTTCATCCGCAGTAAGATATTCAACTATATCGGTTACAACGCCTTTCTTCTTGTCAATTTTTCTATAAGCAGATTCGATAAAACCAAATTCGTTAACTTTTGCATAAGTAGAAAGAGAAGTGATAAGACCGATGTTTTGACCTTCTGGTGTTTCGATAGGACACATACGGCCGTAGTGCGTATAGTGAACGTCACGCACTTCGAAAGTTGCTCTTTCTCTGTTAAGACCACCAGGACCTAACGCGGAGAGTTTTCTCTTGTGAGTAAGTTCCGCAATCGGGTTGGTTTGATCCATGAATTGTGAAAGTTGTGAAGAACCGAAAAATTCTTTAATTGCCGAACTTACGGGACGTACGTTAATAAGACCTTTAGGATTGATTTCCTTAGGATCTTGAGTAGACATACGTTCTTTAATAACTCTTTCAAGTCTTGCAATACCAATACGGAATTGATTTTGTAAAAGTTCACCAACGCTTCTTACACGACGGTTACCTAAGTGGTCGATATTATCGATAGTACCGATACCGTAGTTAAGATCGCCGTTGATTGAAATTGACGCAATAATATCGTCAACGGTAATATGCTTGTGGTTGAGAAGTTCAATGAGCGGTTTAACAGTCTTCTTTTGTTCAGCTGAAAGTTTAGAAGGAATGTTACCGCTTTCGATAATAGCGTAGAATTCCTTGCACGCTTCAACGAACTTTCTTCTCATTTCTTTTCTAACTTCTTCGTTCTTCTTGTCTTCAGGCTTCTTTTCAGCAAGTCTTTCAGGAGTTAAATCTTCTACGTAGTAAAGGTCGTTAATTTGAGTTCTAACCGCTTCAGATACGTCTTCGATTGCCATAGTTTTACACATATCGGCAACTTCTCTTGAGAAACGAACGTTAGGATAATATACAGTTTCAAGCAAGCCGAACGGTCTTGCCTTTACGCCGAGAACTGCTTCAAAGTTAACAACGTTGTTTGAAATAATAGTACGTTTGTTACCATCTGCGCCAACAACGTCAACGGTGTTGATACCGCTGTTTTGAACTGCGATTGCTTGTTCTTCGTTAATAACTTCATTAGCCTTAACGAGTAATTCGCCGTCTTCGTTGATAATATCAGCGAAAGCAGTTTGACCAACGATACGATTTGCAATACACAATCTCTTGTTGAATTTATATCTACCAACCCTAGCTAAATCGTATCTTCTAGAATCGAAGAAAAGATTTTTAAGATGTTGCTTAACGGCTTCTTCAGTAGGAAGTTCGCCCGGTCTTAATCTTCTGTAAAGTTCGAAAAGACCTTCGCTTTCGTTTTTAGCAGTATCTTTTTCTAAGGTAGCGTTAATCATAGCGTCGTTACCGAACACGCCTAAAATAGATTCGTTAGTGCCGAATCCAAGCGCGCGAAGTAAAGTAGTCGCTGCGATTTTACGAGTTCTATCAACGTGAACCCAAAGTACGCCTTGAGAATCTTGTTCAAATTCAAGCCAAGCGCCACGGTTTGGCATAACCGTAGTCGAGAATAATTTTTTACCAGACTTGTCTTGAACGAAACCGTTATACACGCCAGGTGAACGCACGAGTTGAGATACTACTACTCTTTCCGCGCCGTTGATGATGAAAGAACCGCTATCTGTCATCTGGGGAAGTTCGCCCATGAATACGTTTTGGTCGATAATTTCACCAGTTACCTTGTTGTTAAGTCTAACCTTAACTTCAAGCGGTACGGCATAAGTCGCATCTCTATCACGACATTCTTTTTCGGAGTATTTACTCTTACCGCTTAAATTATGGTCGAGAAAGTAAAGTTCGTAGTGATCAGCAAAGTCCGTAATCGGAGAAAAATCTTCAAGAACTTCACCAATGCCCTCTTCGATAAATTGCTCGTAAGAATCTTTTTGCGCTTCTACGAGATAAGGGATAGGTTGAACTTCTTTAATGCTGGCAAAAGACTTTCTTTCAACGTTGCCACATTTAACTGTTTGCATGTTACGCATTAATTTGCACTCCTTTATAAAAATTGTAAAACACCTTGATTATTTTCGGTGGTTGCGTTATAATATCCGCAACGGGATTTTGAAAAAATTTCGCATAAACGTTATAAATATTATTTATAGCCTGCAAAAAATTCCGTTTTTAACCCCAAAAAAGGTCAAAAAGACGCTATTATTACATTATAGCATTTTAACATTATAGATTAAGTCAATCAAACTGTCAACTGTTTGAGTGTATTTTATTGATTTTTTTTAAGATTTTTTGTAGAATATAAACAAAGCGAGTAAAATCAACGCGCTTAGGAGAATTATGAGAATTGATAAATTTTTGAAGGTTTCAAGAATACTCAAAAGGCGTAGCGTTTCTAAAGACGCTTGCGATTCAAGTAGAGTTTTAGTTGGCGACAAGGAAGTTAAGCCTGCCTATAAACTGAAAATAGGAGACGTTGTTACGGTAAAATTTGGAGACGGAGAACTTAAATTTAGAGTGCTTTCACTTCAAGAACACGTTAAAAAAGAGGACGTTTCCACTCTTTATGAAATCATCGGAGAAGAATATGAAAAAAACTAAGATTACGGCTATTATTGCCTGCGCCGGCAGTTCGGTTAGAGCCAAGCAAAACCAAAACAAAATATTCTCTTTAATATCGGGAGTTCCCGTTATATTAAAAACGGTTACCGCATTCGTTAACGTTAAGGCGGTAGATGAAATTTTAATAGTTCACTCACTTGGCGAAGATTCTAAAATTAAAGAAATTCTCGCAGATATTAAAAAACCCATAAACTACGTTTTAGGCGGAAAAACTCGTTTTGAATCAATAAAAAACGCCCTTAACACTTTAAGTGGCGGTAGCGTTTTAATTCACGACGGGGCTCGCCCGTTTATAGAGCAAATAGATATTGAAAACTGCATTAAAGCGTTACTTACAAGTGGTAGCGCAGTTTTATCAACTACCCCAATTAATTCTATTTTAGAAACGGACGGTAACGATGAAATTTTCTCGTCTGGAAGAAACAACAAACTTTCCGCGCTAACCCCGCAATGTTTTTTAACTGATAATATAAAGATTGCGTACGCGCACGCGAGCGAAGAAGACGGGTTTACCGACGATGCTGGCGTTTATACCGCTTACTTTGGAAAATGCAAGGCGGTTTTAACCGCTAACCCGAATAAAAAACTTACCTACCCTGAAGACTTTGAAAGCAAAACAAAAATTTCTTCTTGCGGTACGGGTTTTGACCTTCACAAACTTGTTGAAGGTAGAAAATTGATACTCGGCGGAATTGAAATCCCTCATAGTAAAGGTCTGCTTGGGCATAGCGATGCTGACGTTTTAACTCACGCTATAATGGACGCGTTACTATCTTCCGCTTCACTTAGAGATATAGGCTATCACTTTAGTGATAAAGATAAAAAATTCAAGGATATTTCGAGCATTTTACTTCTTGAAGAAGTTATGAAAATGCTGAAAATTAAAGGATTGAAGCCCGTTCATATTTCAGCGGTAGTAATGGCTGAACAGCCCAAACTCTCCCCTTATCGCGATGCAATAACTAAAAAACTTGCAAGCGTTATTGGAATTGAAGAATCGGCAATAGGCATTACGTTTACCACTCTTGAAGGAATTGGAACGGTGGGCAGAGAAGAAGGCATAGCATCACAAGCGTACGTTCTTACCAAGGAGATATAATATGGCTAAATCAAACAGTAGATACGTTTGCCAAGAGTGTGGCGGAGCAAGCCCACAATGGCTTGGAAAATGCCCGTATTGCGGTAAGTTTGGCACGATGGTTGAAGAAGTTGAAACCCCAGAAACGGTAAAAGGCAGTATTTCAATACCATCGTCAAAACCCACTTTACTTAAAGATATTGTTAAAGAAGATTATAAGAGAATACCAACCGGAATGGGAGAACTTGATACCGTTTTAGGCGGTGGTATAGTTCCATACTCTATAGTTCTAATTGGTGGAGATCCCGGAATTGGCAAATCTACCGTTTTAACGCAAGTGGCGGGAACTCTTTCTAAACAAATGAAGGTTTTATACGTTTCAGCCGAAGAAAGTTTATCCCACGTTAAACTTAGGTGCGATAGGTTGGGCATTAAGGACGAAAACTTTACCGTACTTAACGAGTGCAGGCTTGAGCAAATAGAACAAACGAGCAAAGATTACGATTTTATAGTAGTTGATAGTATTCAAGCGATATATCTATCTGAACTCAACAGTTCAGCAGGCTCGGTTGCGCAAGTAAAAGAGTGCGCATCAAGGCTAATGCGCCTTGCAAAAACACGTAATAAAACCGTATTTATTATCGGGCACGTTACTAAAGACGGTAACATTGCAGGTCCAAAAGTTTTAGAACATATTATGGATACGGTTTTATACTTCGAAGGAGAACCGCAAGACAGCTTGAAGCTCTTACGCGCTGTTAAAAACCGTTTTGGCTCAGCGCAAGAAGTAGGCGTGTTTGAAATGCAAGAAGACGGTATAAAGGAAGTTAAGGACTATAACGGCGTATTTATGAGTGAAGAACGCGGAGCACAAGCGGGAAGCGTTGTAACTCAATCGGTAAGCGGTAATAGATGTATGCCTGTTGAAATTCAAACGCTTATATCAAAAACCGTGTTTGGTATGCCTAGGCGTATGCCACTCGGCATTGATTACAACCGCATGGTGCTAATACTTGCCGTGCTTGAAAGAAAAGCATACCTACCCTTTTTTAACCAAGACGTTTATATGAACGCTATGGGCGGAATTAAACTTACCGAGCCAGCGTCAGACTTGGCGGTAGCATTGTCGCTTGCAAGCGCAAACAAAAACGTTCCCGTTGAAAAGACGGTAACTGCGTTTGGAGAAATTGGTTTAACGGGAGAAATACGCGCGGTAGCCTTTGCTGAAAAACGCGTGCTAAACGCAATTAAACTTGGTTTTAAGAAAATAATAGTTCCAAAACGAAATTACGATTCCGTTAAAAAATACTCGGATAAAATAGAAATAATTACGGTATCTCACATATACGAAGCAATCAAGAAAACTTTAGGAGAATAAAAAAATGCGTGCATCGAGCACGCATTTTTATTTTGTTTTGATAACGACACAAAGCCTTTTTTAAGCCCAAACAAGAAGGCCGTCAACGAGTTTCCAGTAACCACTATCAATAAGTTCTTGAATCTTTTCAAGGTTTAATTCAGATTTATCGTTACACATATCTGAAACGTTATCGTAACGGCGAACACCATTAAGTCTATACGCCTTGGAATTAACGCCAGAGCCTAAATCAACGATTACTTCTTCAAACGTTTTACCAGCGTTTACGGTGTGATTGAACCAGAATTCCGTTTCGTTTTCGCCATAAATAAAGTTATCTTTAGTAAGCAACTCATTGTCGTAATGGTCTTCTCCACCACCACTAGTACCGTAATAAAGAGGTATTGAAGTTATAACGTAAACGTTATTATAGGTTGCAGATGCGCTTACACTTTGAGCAAGTGAACCGTAACCCCACGCTGCTTTCCAAGTGCTATCTTTAGCTACGGTAGCGTAATCGAACTCTACGCCCACCTTAAAGCTAATAACAACGTTGTCAAGCGTTGCGCTTTTTGAAATTTGGTTGAACGCACCGCGGAAGTTGCAAGTTTCAGGAGAAACTTCCACGTAAACGTTTTGCATTGTTCCGTTAAAGATATATCCTAACGGAGAAGTTAAGCCAACGTCACTTCTACTATAACCGGTAAAGTTTTCAAACGCCACGTTTTCAATCGTAGAATTTTCGCCAACGCAACCGAATAAACCTTGGTTAATAGTCTTTGAACCTTTGTACATATTGATCGTGAGATTTGAAATCTTATAACCACGACCGTCAAACGAACCTTCAAACTTATCAGCTTGTCTTGCTGCGGAAATATCGTCTGCCGTGTTAGTTTCATAACTTACAAAGTTGTACGCCTTATAACCAGTCATATCAAGGTCTTTAACGAGAGCGAACATACCTTCGATAGTTGCACCAACGTCCGCAACGTTTTCTTTTACGTTGAGAACTTCTAATAAGTCATCAGCACTATCAATATAACGCTTAGCAACTTGAACGGGGATAGTATATCTTGCATAATCGGTAATAGCAACCAATTCAGAATGTTTATACGAAACAGGCTTATAACTAAAACCTAAAATCGAACCATCACCGTCAACAAAGAGTTCTGAATTGCCTTCGTTTGCAACGAGTACAGTATCGTTAAGCAATTCCGTAACGGTTACTGCTTCGTAAACGCCACTAGCGTTTTCAATCATAAGCATACCATCGTCAGCAGAGAATAAGTACGTATCGGTAAGAGTTACTTCGTTAGGAAGAACTTCAATTAATACGTCTACACCCATTTCAATACCGCCGTGAGTGTAACGGAGCATTGCTTTTGCCTTTGATACTTTGTAACCTAAAATTCTTGAATTTTCTCTATCGTAAACTAAATGACTTGCGCTTGCATTTCCTAAATAATCGATAGTAACGTTAGGAGTATGTGTAACACCGTCAATTACAACCGTTGGAACAAAGTTTACAATGCTATCTGCTTCGTTAGAGTATTTAGTAGGAGCGAGAACGTTAACGTTACGCGGTATATCTCCGTTTATGTAGAAATCAACGTCACCTATAACGTCAACGGTAAAGGTTTGAGTTAACAAGAAGGCATTATTGCTTGTATATTCTCTCCACATTGCGTTTAACGTTATGGTTACTCTACCTGTTGATACAGCATTAACAGTTATTGCTTTAGAATTTTGATCGTAAACTGCATACGCAACCGCATTGTTAGATGAAACGCAAGAAACGTTGAAATCATAGAAGTCTTTATTGTTAAACGTTACGTAAGAATAGAACTTGTAATTGTTACCCACTTCGAGCAAGTCGCCGTCTTGAATACCGTTTTCAATAACGAATTTCGGCATATAATCGCCGTAACCAACGGTTACAACACACTTACCGTACTTGTTACCGGACTTAACGGTTATTACAGTTTGACCAACGTCAATAGCGGTTACCCTACCTTTATTATCAACAACGGCAACGTCTTCATTGCTTGATTCCCATACCAATAATCCTTGAATATTGTAAGGAATTGCTTTTGTTTGATTAATAACAATCGACATACTTTCTTGAATATCAAGATATCCACCAACGCCATCTGCAAAAATCACGTCGAATTCTTCAGTAACGTAATTCCAGTTTCTATCAATTATCATTAAGTTCCAATCTGCTCTAGTTCCTTCGTATTCAAATGCAACTATATCGTTACAATATGAGAACGCGTATCCACCAATGCTTTCAACTGTCTTTGGAATATAAATTACAGCAAGTCTTTCAGCGCCAAGGAAAGCGTTTTCTCCGATACGAGTTACTCCGGACGGGATAATCATTTCGTAAAGCTTACTACATCCAGAGAACGCACCATCGTCAATTTCAGTTACAACGTCGTTAAAGATAAACTCTCTTAAAAGTTTACACTCTGCAAACGCACTCGCCGAAATCTTAGTTACTCCCGACGGCATTACGAACTTTTTAATATTAGTGTGAGCAAACGCTCCTTCGCCAATTTCAGTTACACCCGCAGGAACATCGATAGAAATAATTTCAGAATTTCTAAACGCGTTATCACCAATCTTCTTAAGACCAGCAGGAAGGTTTATCTTATTAATTTGGCTATTTTCAAACGCACCGTCGGCAATTTCAACGATATTGTCGTAAACGGTGATTTCCTTTTCAGTACCGAAATAACCAAATAATACGTTTTCAGTATTATAAACGTATCCGTTGCTATCAAGAGTATAAGTAGTTTCGTCATTTGTGAATAAGTAGTTATTTCCACTTATCGAAATACTAAACTCGCCGAGTTTTTCACTCATTGACGCAATCTTGTTAGAACCCGCAATAACGATATCTGAAACGTTAGAATTATTAGAAAGCAATACTACCGATCTTATGTTAGTTGAATCTCTAAATAAATCTTTACCAACTTTACTTATCTTACTAGTACCAACTACTGAAGTTAAGTTATACATTAATCTAAACGCATAAGAATCTAACTTAGTTATGTTTTCAGACAACACAACGCTCGTTGCTTTAGAATACTTGAACGCGTTTGGCGCAATTCTCGTAATCTTAACGCCGTTGATAGTTGCAGGAATATTGAGTATATCAAGTTTTTGACCGCTCTCCGTAAGACCTACGATTGCCCCGGAGTTAAGCATCTTATAAGTACCGTCTGAATAATCGTAAGCAACTTCTCTTTCCGCAAGTTCTTCATACGCTACAGGAATACCACTTTCGTTGTATTCCCACTCGCCCTTAAAGTAAAGGAAACTTGTTCCACACCAACCTTCGGTATAACCGTAAGTCGTTCTATACTTATCTTCCGCGTTTATAATATTACCGTACTCATCACGTTTTTTAGCAGGGATAATCATACTTTCGTACTGTTCTTTCGTGATATTCAAGTAATAGTTCATATCCGTCATATGAAGTCTATAAAGCCTTACTGTTTGATTTGCAGCATTACTATAAATATCGCCTTCAGGAAGAGATACTAAAGTTTCTGGAATAACGAATTTAGGACGAGATAAATCAGGCATAGTAGGATCGATTGCAACTTCAGAATCGCCAAATGCTCTAAATCTAATTTCTCTAACACCCTTGAGCGTAGTCGTACCATCGTCGTTTTTAATTTCCTCTACTTCGAATTTTACGTCTCTTAAAGACTTAAGACCGTAGAAGCTGTAACTACCAACGACTTCAACACCACTACCAATAACCACCTTTTCAAGTAAGTTACAGCCACCGCAAATGTTATTGAGCGGATAATCGTAAATGTCTTTATTGTAAACTGCGCCTTCGGCAATTTTTTGCTTCTTCTCGTGTCTACCACCTACTACTGAGTTAGGTATTACAAGTTCTCTAATTTCAGAACCAACGAACGCTGCTGAACCGATCATTCTTATACCATCAGCGATGATTATTGATTGAATTGCAACAGCCTTGGGGTTACCGTCAGTCGGAGAAGAATTTACGCCTTGTTCAATATGAGAATCTTTTGGATAATAATACAATATTTCACAAGAACCTGCAGAACAGTTTACGTGAGTACTTGCACCTGGAGTACAAGAAGACTCATTTGAAGTAGTGTTAAATACGTAACTAGCTATTGAATATACCGGCCTATTATTGTAAGTTGCGGGAACTTTAACGTGAACGGGCGCGCCTGGTTTATCACCGTAGAACCTATTGAGCGCATAACCCCAAGAGTAAGTTGTATCGCCGTTTTTATCCAAGTCTTTTTCTTCAGGAAGTTTGTGGCCTACGTAGATAAATTCAAAATATTCAAGGAAGAATTCATCGTCAGCGTAGTTTTCTCCACACGGACATCTACCCGTGCTCTTATCCGCGTGTTCAGTTGCAGGAACTGACAACTCGCTTTCTTTAAGTTCGGTAACTTGGTCGAACTTAAAGAATTTATTACATACTTCACAATTATAGAAACCAATTCTACCAGTAACGTCACAAAGAGGTTCTATCGGTTGATTGTAAGTTCTAAATACGTGCGCTTTAGGAAGCGAAACGTCCTTAATCAAATCTTCATCTTCATCAAAGTACTGCAAGCAGTTTACGCATTGATAGTGAGCTTTCATACCCGCTTGCTCACAAGTTGCAGGAACTTCATCGTTAAACGTACCGAATACGTGCTCGAGCATTGCTATATCTTCGTTTTTAACGTATCCGCAATCACAATGATACGAAGTTACGCCAAGCACTGCGCAAGTAGGATCTCTAGTTACAACGCCTGCACCATAGGAGTGAGTAGTTTTATTTACTATTCCGTGACAAACCGTACATTCTTGCCAATGGTAATCACCATCGTACTTATCTTCGTAATTATGTTCTGCAAAATCGCCGTACGGAACTTTACAACGAGCGCAAATTGCAAGCTCGCTACAATCCGCTAAACCACCAGTATGACCGAGCGCTTCGCCGTATTCGTAAGTAAGGTTTTCGTTTGCGCCTTGGCAATTAGCACAAGCGTAATAATAAACGGCTTTATCTAAACAATTTGCACTAGTTGCGAGATATTCGTCAACTATTACCATATCGCTATAATTATGACCGATAGGTGCAACGTAATCTACTTGACAGCGAGTACATTTACCCCACTCTTCACAAGTTGCAACGCCACCGGTATGACCGAGCGCTTGCTCGTAAATTCCATTACATACCGTACAAATAGCATCGTCTAAACAAGTTGCTTCGCCACCCGAACAGATTTCCATTACAACGTGAGTATTGTCGTTTTTACATACCTTGTAGTGAGCGCCGTCACCACCGTACGACCAATCGCCGTAATCGTGAGAAGCAATTACCGTTATATCGTAAACTTCAACAAAGTTTTCATCGAAATACTTATCACAGCACGAACATTTATAGTGGCTTATCGTTCCGTTTTCCGTACAGGTAGAAGATACACCATCAATAAGTTCGCCGTAATTGTGAGTTACGTTAACGAAAACAGTTTCGGTAAAATTAATTCCGTTAATTTCATAAGTTACGGTTAATTCAGTTGCGCCAACTTTAGACGCTATTGCAACGCTACCTACAACGGTAACCGCATCGTTTGAAGCAACCATAGAAAAGTCTAATTGAGTTTGACCATTGTAAACTTCAACTATTGCGTTTTCGCCTACCTTAACGTCAATTTCATTAGTAACTTGATCGTTTACCTTAACGCTTATGTCTTTAGTTACGGAGTTTTTCCAAACGAGTTTACCACTTGAATTTACACCCCAACAATCTTGACCTGCTTCACCAAGGAAGGAGTCGAAAATAGTATTGTCTTTATCGTAAGCATCCGTCATTTCTCCAACCGTACTATATTTAGATACGCCAGGGAATACGTAAGTTGACTTACCGCTTGCCGACGGATTTGAGTAAGTTTCAGTATCGAGAAGTTTCCAAGTATACGACCAAGGAGTGCTCCAAAGATCGTTGTATTTAGTAAGGTCTTTTTTACAAGTTTCGCAAGTACCTGCAGTTAAAGAGAAGGTTTCCCCACAAGTTTCGCAAACGTAACCAACGAGTGTAGCAACGGAAGTTCCGCAAATTGCCTTGAACCCTTCCTTTAACCCCGTCATAATAGGAACGTCACCGTACTTTTTATTACCTGCAAAACCAAAATAAACTTCGTAATTTGAGTTGAAGTTGTTAAGATTTGACGTTTGAGCGCCGAGATTTCTCAATACCCAACTTGAAGTAGCCGTATCGTACATTACGAAACTGCTAAGCGTAGTTCCGTATGCGTATTGATAAAGAATAGGCGCTTTACCAAGCGAGATTACGTTGTTTATATTGCTAGTAGTAATATTACCGCTATTAATCCAACGAGCGTTAGTAAATAAAGTACCACCCCACGTAGACGACGGGAAAGATCCTTCGTGTTTAACAACGTTAGTTAAAGCGTCTTCACCGTACACGTCAGCAGATAATCCGTAATTGTTACCAGCGTTGTTATAACCGGGAGCAACGGTATTTTCATCAGCGTCGATTAAAACGTTGTTCATAGTTGCTTTGCCATACCACGTAGTAATTAAACCGTACGTTCTACTGCTATCTTTGTAAGAAACGTACAAGTTTTCAATTTTCAACTTGCTAGATGCCGAAACAACGGCAAGTACGCTACCACGCATATACGATGGATAAGGAGCGCCGGTAGCCGTAAAATCAATCAACGCTAAGTTTTTAACCACTATATTGGTAGAAGCGTTAAACGTTCCGAATAAGCCGTAATTACCAGGCTTTGCATTGATTATTGAATGCTTTGCGCCGTCAAACACACCGCCGAAACCATATTGGAAAGTTTGGTTTGGAATTTTCCAGCCATCATACGTATAGGTAATACCCGCCATATCAACGTCGTTCCCGAGTTTGTAGAAACCGTAGTTAAAGCCAACACTAGAAGGAATATCAAGGGCTTTTTGAACTTGATTTCCATCGTAGAGTATATTAGTCCAATAGTTAACTTTCGTTAATTTATATACGCAATCTTCAGTTTCAACCGTCATTAAAATAACGTTTGAAGAAATAATGCTATTGTCTATATAAGGAACGCCCGGATCAACATCGTTAATAGATTTTTTAGCTCTAATACCGTAAACGTTACCAGACGGAACTAAACCACCGTTCAAGCGAGTAAGAACTTCATCGCCTACTGTTACTTTTACAACTTTAGAAAAATCAATCGCAGAAGTTAAGAGTTCACCCGTAGACGCATCGTAATCAACGTCTTTATTTATAATTACCGTTTGCTTTTGGTCCCCCCATAAAAGTTGACCGCTAGAAGATTTATTCCAACCTTTGAGTTTAAGGAATCTATCTACGTTTTCAAGGTTCTTAGACGAAACGTCACTTGCCATTTCAGAAATATTGTCGTATCTTCTAATGCCTTGCATAACAACGGTCTTTGAAGCACCTTTATCGCCTTTGGTATTTTCAACCGTAGGGTTAGTTATACCGTTGTTTTTGAAATAAGTGTAATTAAACCAAACGTCAGTTTCGTTTTCGCCGTAGAAGAAGAAGTCTTGATTAAGTGAATCTGAATCGTAGTATGCTGAACCACCAGAACCAAACGCATAGTTAACCGGCATTGGAGAAATAACGTAAACGTTTTCTACGTTTCCTTTTCTTAAGTTGCCAATTGAATAACCAAGAGCGCCGTAACCGTATGCGTAAGTGAGAGTTGACATAGCAACGGTTTCATACATAGCATCATCAAACACGTAGCCTTCCGCTTGCGGGAAGTCAATCACCACGTCTTTAAGCGATGAGTTAGTTTCATAATAACCAATCGGACCACGATTGTTGTAGTTGTTCGGATTTAATCCAACGTACACGTTTTCAAGTTTACCCGATAAAACGCGAGCTAAAGGAGCAGTTAAGCCAACGTCAACCCCTGCGGATGCAGTACCGTTAAGGTTGATAAAACCAACGTTAGTAAGCGTACCTGCAATAGTACCGAAAATACCTTGAGTTGGCTTTGAACTCGCTTTATTCATATCTACGGTGGCGTTGTAGATGGTGTTACCTAAACCGTTGAACGTACCGGTTAATTTGATTGAGCCGTTATCCGCAGTATTGTCAATAATATAATCTTCGAGGTTAATATCGTCGGCAAGAACGTAATAATCCGAATTTTCTATTGGATAGGTTTTCGAAGCATCGTAATCGTCTTCGTCAAAAATAGCGATAAACTGTTCGGCAGTTGAAATTGCAACGTCTGCACTAACCGCGTAAACGAGAACTGCGTTATTAGACGCGTCAAGAACGATAATTTCATACTCGTTACCAGTTTCATCACCAGCCAAGCTTGGAATTACGAGAGTTTGGTTAGAAATTTCATACTCAACCGATTTACCGTTAAGGAAAACTTCTTTAATATCGCCAACGGTGTAATTACCAACGCTACCGTCCGAAACTAAAACGTACCCGTCTTCAACCACGCTTTCAAGCGCAACGTATTCCGCAACCTTATCTACCCACTCGGGATTAGATAAAAGGCGTACGGATACTTCAGTTATAGACGTAGTGTAAGAATCGGTGTACGTAATAACACCGTCTTTCTTAACGTACGAAACGGCGGTAAGCCTTAACGAATATAATCCGTCGAGCAATTTTTCCGTTTTTTCATCAATATCAGGATCGTCCGCTTTAAGAAGTTTGCTTGAAATAGCAAGTTTCTTAACCGTAGCGTGATCGTAAACGATAGAAGCGGTATAATTGCGGTTAGCCTTAACTTCTTCAGTATCGGCTACGATTCTAACTGCTTGAAGCTCGTTTACGTTGTCGTACTCGTCCCAATTAGGATTAACGCTACCGTTATCTTCAGGGAAAATAAGAGTACCGAAAACGTACTCTTCAGCAGGGTTTTGAGTAAACCATAAATCGTTTACTTGAGTTGAGAAACGTAAACCCTTGTAACGTTTTTCTTCCCCGTTAACAATCTCGTCAACCCCACTAGGCATACGAATACTCGCGCCTTTGGTAAGATTAAAGATAGCAACGGTAGAATCAACGTCAGCCTCTACTTGCGCTTTTGGAAGTAACACAAAAAATAGCGATAAGCATATTGCGATTACTGCCGTAAGCACTTTTATTAAGTTACTTTTTGTTCTTGCCATATAACACCTACGTATATAATAAAATAATGCTTGAGTATTATTATATATTGAGTATTATTATATAATAGAATCATTAAAAAGTCAATGTCTTTTATAAAAAATACGCGCGTTTTACAATAAAAAATCTCACAACCGCCAGTTGTGAGATTAATCTTCAATATTTTCGTCGAATTTGCTCGTGGCAAATTTACACTCGTCGTAATCAAAACCCTTTGACAAAAGATACTTGTAAAGTTTTTGCAAATTCTTTTTGTCAACCGCTTTATTCTTCATATATTTTTGGGCTAAAACGTAGGCTTGCTCGCTTTGATTTTCTATTGCGGAAACAGCCTTTTCAACGTCTTCTTGCGGTACGCCTTTTTGCTTTAATTTTAATGCGATAGCACGCTTGCCTTGAGTGTTTTTATACGTTTCAACGTAGCGATTTGCATAGTCAAAATCATCGATATAACCGTAACTTTTAAGTTTTTCAACGGTTTCTATCGCAACTTCTTCAAGGTAGCCCTTTTTTATCAATCTTGCAACCACTTCCCGCTCGGTTTTTATGGTAGAACTAATCAAGTTTAACGCGCTATCAAAACACGCTTGAAGTTCGGAATTTTTTTGAATTTCAACGAGCGTATTTTCTTCTATTTGTTGCCCTACTTTAAGCCTGTATTTTAAGGTAGTTGCAAGGTCCAACCCGCAATAGTATGAGCCGTCTAAATACACGCTTACTCTACCTTTGTTTTTCACTTGCGGTTTTATATCGGTTATAGTTTTCATAAATACTCGAAATAACCCGTGTTTTGAACGGTTACGATTGACTTACCTGCTGATAAATCAAGTATTTCAACCGACAGTTTTTCTTGAAGTTCGTACGGTACGGTAAAAGTCATTTTAACACCTTCGCCATCAAACTCATCACCGTTTTTTATGCACTTAATTCCCTCTAAAAGTTTGAGCATTTTAGGGTATAGCGAATAACTTACAAACACGCTTAAAGTAGCCGAATATAAACACTCTGAAATACCCGATTTTTCAACGGCTTTTTTAACGCTATCAGAATACGCTCTTGCAAGACCGCCAGTACCAAGTTTTATTCCGCCAAAGTATCTAGTAACTACGCAAGCAACCTTTTTAAGCCCCTTTGCTTTTAGCGTTTCAAGCATAGGAATACCTGCCGTACCCTGCGGTTCTCCATCATCGGAAAATTTTACATAAAAACCGCCTTCGTCGGCAATATAAGCGTAACAGTTATGATTGGCGTCGGGATATTTTGACTTTATAAAAGTCAAGAACTCCTTCGCCTCGTCTTCACCGTCCACTCTTTTTACGGTACATATAAAACGTGATTTCTCGATAATTATCTCGTTTTCAACGTCTTTTTTTACTGTTAAAAAACCACTCTTCATTACTTGAGAATAATCTTGTAGTGAACCTTTTTACCCTTGTGAAGAATAAACTCGCCTTGAGATTTTAATTCTTCGGTAAGATTAAAGTCGTTTGGCGTTAACTTTTTATCGCCGATAGATACGCCACCGCCTTCAATTAAACGCCTTGCTTCGCCCTTAGATTTAGTAAGACCTGCAAGCACCATTACGTCCATAACCGTTTCCACGGTTTTATCAACTTCTTTTACGGGCATATCTTCTTCGCTACCACCGCCGAAAGCAGCTTTAGTCTTTCTGTCCGCATCAACGGCGTTTTCTTCGCCGTGAACGAGTTTGGTAAGTTCAAACGCTAAAATTTCTTTTGCTTTGTTAAGTTCAGCGCCTTCCCACTTTTCCATTTCCTTAATTTGTTCAATAGGAAGGAAAGTGAGCATTTTTATACACTTAATAACGTCTTGGTCGGAAACGTTGCGCCAGTATTGATAGAATTCAAACGGAGTGGTTTTATTTTCATCAAGCCAAACAGCTCCCTTGGCAGTTTTACCCATCTTTTTGCCTTCGCTATTCATTAAGAGAGTAATCGTCATAGCGTAAGCGTCTTTACCGAGTTTTTTACGGATAAGTTCAGTACCACCGAGCATATTCGACCATTGGTCGTCACCACCGAATTGCATATTGCAACCGAGAGTTTGATATAAGTGATAGAAGTCGTAAGACTGCATTATCATATAGTTAAATTCAAGGAAGGAAAGACCTTTTTCCATACGTTGCTTATAGCACTCTGCTCTAAGCATATTGTTTACCGAGAAACAAGCGCCAACGTCCCTTAAAACGTCAACGTAATTAAGGTCTAAAAGCCAATCCGCGTTGTTTACAACAACGGCGGCGTTTTCACCTTCAAATCTAATAAATCTTGCCATTTGCTTTTTGAAACACTCAACGTTGTGATTAATAGTTTCCTTAGTCATCATAGAACGCATATCAGTTCTGCCAGACGGGTCGCCTATCATAGCAGTACCACCACCGATTAAAACTACCGGGCGGTTACCTGCAAGTTGAAGTCTTTTCATAAGGCAAAGAGCCATAAAGTGACCAACGTGCAAACTGTCAGCCGTTGGGTCGAAACCTATATAGAAAGTTGCTTTACCGTTGTTAACGAGTTCTCTTATTTCACTTTCATCAGTTACTTGAGCAATAAGCCCGCGTTCGATAAGTTCTTCGTAAATTTTCATATCTTCTCCAAAAATTTATATTAAATTATACTTTTTCAATGATAACACAAACTTTACTTGCTTGTCAACCGTAGCGAAAGTTATTTTATATGTAAAATATTAGTAAAAAATAATTGCAAAAATTTTATTATAATGATATAATTGACGTAATTTTGAAATGAAATAAACTTTTGGAGGAACATTTATGCAATATTCACACGAAGTAGAACAAATGTGTTGCGTTGCAAAAGGCCCTAAGCACGGTCCCGCTCCCATCCCCGAAGAAGGCAAATGGGTTCAAGCCAAAGAAATTAAAGATATTTCAGGCTTTACTCACGGTATCGGCTGGTGTGCTCCGCAACAAGGCGCTTGCAAACTTTCACTCAACGTTAAAGAAGGCGTTATCCAAGAAGCGCTCGTTGAAACCATCGGTTGTTCAGGTATGACTCACTCTGCTGCTATGGCATCTGAAATTTTACCTGGTAAAACTATTTTAGAAGCACTTAATACCGACCTTGTTTGTGATGCTATCAACACCGCAATGAGAGAACTTTTCTTACAAATCGTTTACGGTAGAACTCAATCTGCTTATTCTGACGACGGTTTAGTTGTTGGCGCAGGTTTAGAAGACCTTGGTAAAGGTTTACGTTCACAAGTTGGTACTATGTACGGTACTGCTGCTAAGGGTACTAGATACCTTGAAATGGCAGAAGGTTACGTTACTCGTATGGCTCTTGATGAAGACATGCAAGTTATCGGTTACGAATTCGTTTCGTTAGGCAAAATGACTGATTTTATTAAGAAAGGTATGGAACCAAACGAAGCATACAAGAAGGCAATGGGTACTTACGGCAGATTCGCAAATGCGTTTAAGTACATTGACCCGCGTAAAGATTAAGGAGGTAACTGATTATGGCATTATTTGAAGGTTACTCGAGAAGAGTTGATAAAATTAACGCCGTTCTTAAAGAATACGGCATTAATTCAATTGAAGAATGTAAAGAAATTTGCTTAGCAAAGGGTGTTGACTGTGATGAAATCGTAAGATCAACTCAACCTATTTGCTTTGAAAACGCAGTTTGGGCTTACACGGTAGGCGCTGCTATCGCTATTAAGAAAGGTTGCAAGAAGGCTTCTGAAGCTGCTAAAGCAATCGGTATTGGTTTACAATCTTTCTGTATCCCCGGTTCTGTTGCTGACAACCGTCAAGTTGGTCTTGGCCACGGTAATCTTGGCGCAATGCTCCTTGACGATGCTACCGACTGTTTCTGTTTCCTTGCTGGTCACGAATCTTTCGCTGCTGCTGAAGGCGCAATTAAAATTGCTCTTAACGCAAACACCGTTCGTTCTAAAGACTTAAGAGTTATTCTTAACGGTCTTGGTAAGGACGCTGCTATGATTATTTCAAGAATCAACGGCTTTACTTACGTTGAAACTGAATTTGATCCATATTCTGAAACCGTTAAAGTAGTTTACGAAAAACCGTATTCTGACGGTCCTCGTGCGAAAGTTAAATGCTATGGCGCAGATAACGTACCCGAAGGCGTTGCTATTATGAAACTTGAAAACGTTTCAGTTTCTATCACTGGTAACTCTACTAACCCCACTCGTTTCCAACACCCCGTTGCTGGCACTTACAAAAAGTGGTGCGTTGAAAACGGCAAGTCTTATTTCTCAGTTGCTTCTGGTGGCGGTACTGGTAGAACACTTCACCCAGATAACATGGCTGCAGGTCCTGCATCTTACGGTATGACTGATACTATGGGTAGAATGCACGGCGACGCTCAATTTGCTGGTTCTTCTTCAGTTCCTGCACACGTTGAAATGATGGGCCTTATCGGTATGGGTAACAACCCGATGGTAGGCGCAACCGTTGCAGTTGCAGTTGCTATTGAAAAAGCAATGAAAGCATAAGTTTATAAAAAGAAAAAGAGTGGTTAGCCCACTCTTTTTTTACACTAAAAATCTAAAGTGTTGGCAAGTCAGCCAACGCTTTTTTATTTGTTATGCACGCACGCTTATATATACTTAAAATTTAATAAAAATAAGCAAAAATTTACAATTTTGCATAAATTATTGCATAAATTTATATATAATTGCATATTATTCAATATTTATGCAATTTTACCTAAAAAAATTATTAAAAAGTTAAAAAATATGCACTATTTTAGTTGACTTTAAGATTTTATACGGATATAATAGTCGTATCATTAATAATTAATATTCCGCTTAGGGCGGACAAGGAGAATATTATGGCAGTAGATAAATCTAAAATCAAAAAAGTAGTTCTTGCTTATTCTGGTGGTCTTGACACTTCAATCATTATCCCCTGGCTTAAAGAAAATTATAATAATTGCGAAGTTATCGCGGTTGCTGGTAACGTTGGTCAAGCAGACGAACTTGAAGGCTTAGAAGAAAAAGCTCTCAAAACGGGCGCATCTAAACTTTACTGCTTAGATTTAACTGACGATTACGTTGACAATTACATTATCCCCACTATGAAAGCGGGCGCTATTTATGAAGAATATCTTTTAGGTACTAGCCACGCTCGTCCTTGTATTGCAAAAGCGCTTGTTGAAGTTGCTCTTAAAGAAGGGGCTGACGCTATCGCTCACGGTTGTACCGGTAAAGGTAACGACCAAGTTCGTTTTGAACTTACTATCAAGGCTTTCGCTCCTGATATGCCTATTATCGCTCCTTGGAGAGAGTGGGACATCAAATCTCGTGAAGAAGAAATCGACTACGCTGAAGCGCACAACGTTCCACTTAAAATCAATAGGGAAACCAACTACTCTAAAGATAAAAACTTATGGCACTTATCTCACGAAGGCTTAGACCTTGAAGATACGGGCAACGAACCCACTTATGAAAAACCGGGATTTTTAGAAATGGGCGTTTCTCCAATCAACGCTCCAGACGTTCCTACTTACGTTACTCTTGATTTTGAAAAGGGTATCCCCGTTGCTCTTGACGGCGAAAAGATGAGCGCTAAAAACATTATCTTAAAACTCAACGAACTCGGCGGTAAAAACGGTATCGGTATACTTGACATCGTTGAAAACAGACTTGTTGGTATGAAATGCCGTGGCGTTTACGAAACTCCGGGTGGCGCTATCTTATACAAGGCTCACTCAGTACTTGAAACTCTTTGCCTTGACAAACTTACTATGCACGAAAAACAAAAGCTTGCAGTAACGTTTGGTGAACTCGTATACAACGGTCAATGGTTTACACCGCTTCGCGAAGCGCTCTCTGCGTTCGTTGACAAAACTCAAGAAACCGTTACTGGTAAAGTTCGCCTTAAACTTTACAAAGGCAATATGATAAACGCTGGCGTTTGGAGTGAAAATTCACTTTACAGCGAAGAAATTGCAACCTTTGGCGAAAGCGATTACAACCAAAAAGATGCTGACGGCTTTATCAACCTTTTTGGATTACCCATTACCGTTCAAGCAATGGTTAAACAAGGTAAACTCAATAAAAAATAAAATTTATCACGCTCCTGTCTAATTAATTAGACAGGAATTGTGCTTTATAAAAAGGACGAATAATAAAAAAATAAATAGTCTATATCGCAATAAACTTTTGTTTAGCGTAGTGATTTGGCGAGAAAAACGCAAAAAGGACAAGCGTTCTTGTGAAGGCGCATACCCTATGGTCTGTAACTGAACAAAACGCAAAGTAATTTGAAGTGTTTTTCCGTCAAAAAGCAAAAGGATATTGAGATTTAGACGAAGGACTACAATGGCTAAAATGTGGACGGGCGTAACCGACGGCGTTACGAATAAGATAGCGGACGACTTTAATAGTTCAATCTCGTTTGACTCAAGGATGTTTATGCAAGATATTAAAGGCAGTATTGCTCACGCTATGATGCTTGCTAAACAAAACATAATTTCAGAAGATGAAAAGAATATTTTAATCGACGGGCTTTCAAGTATTTTAGAAGACCTTTCTAACGGTAAACTTGAAATTGACTTAAACGCTGAAGATATTCATATGTTCGTTGAGCAAGTTCTTACCGAAAGAGTTGGTGAAACGGGCAAAAAACTTCATACTGCAAGAAGCCGTAACGACCAAGTTGCGCTTGATTTTAGAATGTACGTTAGAGATGAAATTAAGGTTGTTATTTCTAAACTTAAAAGCCTTATCGCATCGATTACCGAACAAGCGGAAAAGAATTACGACGTTATTATGCCTGGTTACACTCACCTTCAACGCGCTCAACCTATAACTATGGGGCACCACCTTATGGCGTACGCAACTATGTTTATGCGCGATATTGGTAGGCTTGAACAAGCTGACGTTATGCTTAACGTTTGCCCTATTGGTTCGTGCGCTCTTGCGGGAACGACATATGATACCGACAGACTTTTCGAGGCTAAACAACTTGGGTTTTCACAAGTTTCAATGAACAGTATAGACGGTGTTTCAGATAGAGATTTTGCAGTTGACTTTTTAAGCGCTTGCTCGCTTATAATGATGCACCTTTCAAGATTTAGTGAAGAAATTATTCTTTGGTCAAGTTGGGAATTTAAGTTTATTGAACTTTCTTCAGAGTTTACCACCGGTTCTTCAATTATGCCACAAAAAAGAAATCCCGATATGGCTGAACTCGTTCGCGGTAAAACCGGCAGAGTTTACGGCGACCTTATGGCTCTTTTAACTACCCTTAAAGGTATTCCCCTTGCATACAACCAAGATATGCAAGAAGATAAAGAGTCTGTTTTCGACGCGTGCGACACGGTTAAAGCTTGCCTTGACGTTTTTGCACCGATGATTAAAACCATGACCGTTCTTCCAAACAACACGTTACTTGCGGCGCAAAAAGGTTTTATCAACGCAACCGACCTTGCAGACTACTTGGTTAAAAAAGGCTTGCCGTTTAGATCTGCTTATAAAATTTCAGGGCAAATCGTTAAAGAGTGCTTAGATAAAGGTTTAGTGTTAGAAACCTTACCGCTTGAAGAATATAAAAAATACAGCGATTTATTCGACGATGATTTGTATAATGATATTTCGCTTAAAACTTGCGTTGAAAAACGTATTTCGCTCGGTGGCACTTCCCCAAAATCCGTACTTGAACAAATTAAACTCGTTAAGGGGTATTTAGAAAAAAATGTATAAAGTATTTATAGACGGTAGCGCTGGTACTACCGGACTTAAAATTTTTGATAGATTAAACAATAGAAAAGATATTTCTCTTATCACGATAGACGAAAAGTTTAGAAAAGACGTAAACGCTCGAAAAGATGCTATAAACGGTAGCGACGTATGCTTTTTATGTTTGCCCGACGATGCGTCAAGAGAATCCGTTTCTTTAGTTGAAAATAATAACACCATTATTATAGACACTTCAACGGCGCATAGAACGAACGACGATTTTACTTACGGCTTTGCCGAAATAAATGGTTTAAGAGAAAAAATCAAAACTTCTAAAAGGATAGCAAACCCCGGTTGCCACGCGAGTGGTTTTATCTCACTCATTGCTCCGCTTATTCAAGCGGGAGTTATTAAAAAAGATATAAAACTTTCGGCGTATTCTCTCACGGGCTACACGGGTGGCGGTAAAAAAATGATAGCCGAGTATGAAGATGCTAACCGCCCTACCGCTTTTGATTCACCAAGACTTTACGGTTTAACTCAATCGCACAAGCACCTTCCCGAAATAGTGAAAGTTTGCGGTATTGAAACCGCTCCCGTATTTATGCCTATCGTTTGCGATTACGCTTGCGGTATGCAAGTTACCGTTCCACTCTTTACAAACGATTTAAGCGTTTCAGTAGAAGAAGTTAAACAAATTTATAAAAATCAATATCAAAGCAAAGTGGTATACTTTGTAGAAGATAGCGAAAACGGTTTCTT
Source organism: Christensenellaceae bacterium (assembly GCA_045651665.1). Taxonomy (GTDB): domain Bacteria; phylum Bacillota; class Clostridia; order Christensenellales; family Borkfalkiaceae; genus HGM11412. The sequence goes on along the minus strand of JAZRSR010000003.1, from coordinate 16,274 downwards.
ATCATCTAACAACCTTTCTGGGCGCGATGATATGCAAATTTCAGTATTTGGAAACGACGAGAGAATTACTCTCGTTTCAAGGTTTGATAACCTTGGTAAAGGCGCGTCTGGCGCGGCGGTTCAAAATATGAATATCGCTCTCGGACTTTGTGAAACTACAGGACTTAATTTAGGAGAATAATTATGAAAATTATAGACGGTGGCGTTTGCGCCGCTAAAGGCTTTAAGGCAAACGGAATACATTGCGGTATTAGAAAAAACAAAATTAAACGCGACTTGGCGCTTATTTATAGTGAAACACCTTGTACCGCCGCCGCAACTTATACTACTAATCTCGTTAAGGGCGCTCCCCTTCTCGTTACTAAACAAAACATTTCTAACGGTTATGCTAAAGCCGTAATTTGCAACAGCGGTAACGCAAACACTTGCAATGCAAACGGCGTTGAAATCGCAAACTTAACTTGCTCGCTTTTAGCAAAGGAACTTAATATTGACGCTAGCGACGTAGTTGTAGCATCAACCGGCGTTATCGGTCAACCGCTTAACATAGAACCTATTAAAAACGGTATTCCATCACTCGTAGAAGGATTATCTAATAACGGATCGGAATACGCTTCCGAAGCAATTATGACTACCGATACCGTTAAAAAAGAAATTGCAGTTGAATTTACCGTTGGCGATAAAACTTGTAAAATAGGCGGTATTTGTAAAGGTAGCGGTATGATTCATCCAAATATGGCAACTATGCTCGTGTTCATTACAACCGACTGTAAAATTTCGGCTAATATGCTCCAAAAAGCATTGTCAAGCGATATTAAAGAAACTTTCAATATGGTAAGCATCGACGGAGATACTTCAACTAACGATATGGTCGTAGTTCTTGCAAACGGGCTTGCTGGCAACAATGAAATAGTTTCCGAAGGCGAAGACTTTAAGGAATTTATGAAAGCTCTTAACACCGTTACAGTTAACCTTTGCAGAAAGATTGCAAGCGACGGCGAAGGTGCAACTAAACTTTTAGAGTGCGTAGTTTCCGGCGCTAAAACGCTTGAAGTTGCTAAAAAAGTTGCAAAAAGCGTAATTTGTTCAAGCCTTACTAAATCTGCAATGTTCGGTGCCGACGCTAACTGGGGGCGAGTACTTTGCGCAATCGGTTATAGCGGGGCGGACGTTGACGTTAATAAGATTGACGTTTACTTTAAGTCAAATAAAGGCACTATCGCAGTATGTAAAAACGGTAGTGGCGTAGATTTTAGTGAAGAAAAAGCTAAAGAAATTCTTTTAGAAAATGAAATTGATATTATCGTTGACCTTAACGACGGCGAGTTTAATTCTACGGCGTGGGGTTGCGATTTAACTTACGATTACGTTAAAATAAACGGAGATTACAGAACTTAATTATGGATAAACATTTTTCTAACGCGCAACGCGCTGAAGTGCTTACTCAAGCGCTTCCTTACATTAAACGTTATAACGGAAAAACGGTTGTAGTTAAATATGGTGGCAACGCTATGGTTAACGAACACCTTAAAGAACAAGTGATGGAAGACGTTGTTTTATTATCACTTATCGGCGTAAAAGTCGTTTTGGTTCACGGCGGTGGCCCTGAAATTAACGAAATGATGGATAAACTCGGCAAAAAACCACAGTTTATCGACGGGCTTAGAGTTACAGATAAAGAAACCGTTGATATAGTTCAAATGGTGCTTGCGGGTAAAGTAAACAAGTCGCTCGTTACTCACCTTGAATCAAAAGGCGGTAACGCTATGGGTATTTCCGGCATTGACGGCGGACTTATTAAGGCTACCATTAAAGATGAAAAACTCGGCTTCGTTGGAAAGATTACCGACGTTAACGTTACACCTATTAACGACCTTTTAGGAAAAGGCTATATCCCCGTTATTTCAACCGTTGCTAGCGATGACGAAGGCAACGTTTATAACATCAACGGCGATACCGCAGCCGCTCGTATTGCAGGCGCGTTAAACGCTGAAAGACTTATTATGATGACGGATATTGCAGGCGTACTTAAAGATAAAGACGATCCTTCTACTTTAATTCCGCATATTACGGTAAGCGAAGCGCAAGAACTTAAAACTCAAGGCGTAATTTCAGGCGGTATGATACCTAAAGTAGATTGCTGTATCGACGCTATTTCTCACGGCGTTAAAAACGTAGTTATAATGGACGGAAGAGTTCCCCACTCTATCCTTATGGAAATTCTTACCAACGAAGGCGCTGGTACTATGGTAAAAGGTAATAACGATGATTGATATTATTAAAGACGACGGTTTATTCGTCGCTTCAACCTACGCGCGTTTTCCCGTAGCGCTCGTTAGCGGTAAAGGAGCAACTTATTATTCTGATAACGGCAAGGCGTATATTGATATGGGCTCTGGTATCGGCGTAACGGCTTTCGGCGCGTGTGACGACGAGTGGAAGAACGCAGTTATAAATCAACTTAACAAACTTTCGCACACTTCTAACCTTTATTACACCGAACCTTGCGTAACGCTTGCTAAAATACTCGCTGAAAAAACGGGGCTTAAAAAGACCTTCTTTGCAAACTCGGGAGCGGAAGCAAACGAGTGCGCTATTAAGGTTGCAAGAAAGTATTACGAAGATAAATATAAAAAGCAAGGTTATATTATAACCTTGAATAATAGTTTCCACGGAAGAACGCTTGCAACGTTATCGGCAACTGGGCAAGATAAATTTCACGAACTCTTTAACCCGTTAGTAGATAATTTCTTGCACGCGGATGCAAACGATATTTCTCAAATTGAAAGTTTAATAAAATCTTACCCCGTTTGCGCCGTTATGATTGAAATCGTTCAAGGCGAAGGCGGTGTTAACGCACTCGATAAAACCTACGTTCAGAGCGTTTCATCAATTTGCAATAAGAACGATATTTTACTTATTGTTGACGAAGTTCAAACGGGTAACGGTAGAACGGGCGAAGTTTACGCCTACCAAGGATTTAATATTATGCCTGACGTCGTAACTACCGCTAAAGGTCTTGGCGGTGGCTTACCTATCGGCGCTTGTATGATGGGTGAAAAGGTTGAAAGCGTTTTAACTTTCGGTTCACACGGTTCAACTTTCGGCGGAAACCCCGTTGCTTGCGCAGGCGCAGTTAGTATTTTATCAAGGCTTACCCCCGAATTTTTATGCGAAGTTAAGAAAAAAGGCGAATACATAGTTAACGAACTCAAAGATTTAGACGGTGTTGAAAGCGTAACCGGGCTTGGCCTTATGCTTGGAATTAAAACTAAAAAACCCGTTAAAGACGTAGTTAATTACTGCATAGAAAACGGCGTATTACCGCTTACCGCTAAAGACAAACTCCGCTTACTTCCTCCACTCAACATAAGTTTTGAAGAATTGGAAAAAGCAATTAAAGTTATTAAAGAGGCAATTGAGTTATGAATTTGAAAGGCAGACATTTTTTGAAGTTATTAGACTACACTCCCGAAGAAATCGGATACCTTATAGACCTTGCGTCTACTCTTAAAAGAGACAAGAAAGCCGGCGTTGACCAAAAAGACTTAAGAGGCAAAAACGTTGCGTTGATTTTTGAAAAAACGAGCACTCGTACACGTTGCGCCTTCGAAGTTGCGGCGGCTGACCTTGGTATTCACCCCGTATACCTTGACCCACAAGGTTCTCAAATAGGTAAAAAAGAAAGTATTGCGGATACAGCAAGAGTTTTAGGCCGTATGTTCGACGGTATTGAGTACCGTGGCTTTGGTCAAGAAATTGTTGAAGATTTGGCAAAGTACGCTGGTGTTCCCGTTTGGAACGGGTTAACTAACGAATTCCACCCAACTCAAATACTTGCAGACTTTTTAACTATAAAAGAACATTTTGGCAAGTTGAAAGGAATAAACTTTGTTTATATGGGCGACGCTAGATTTAATATGGGCAACTCTTTAATGGTAGGTTGCGCTAAAATGGGGCTTAACTTTACCGCTTGCGCGCCTGAAAAATATTTCCCAAACAAAGATCTTATTGAAACCTGCAAAAAAATAGCTGAAAAAACGGGCTCTACTTTGAATTTTGAAACAGACCCGATTAAAGCGACTAAAAACGCTGACGTAATTTATACCGACGTTTGGGTTTCAATGGGTGAACCCGATAGCGTTTGGAAGGAAAGAATTGATGAGCTTTTACCCTACCAAGTTACTAAAGCAATTATGGATAACGCCGGGGAACAATGTAGATTTATGCACTGCTTACCAGCCTTCCACGACCTTAACACTACGATTGGTAAACAAGTTTACGAAAAGTTTGGTCTTTCTGAACTTGAAGTTACTAACGAAGTTTTTGAAAGCGCTCAATCAATAGTATTTGACGAGGCGGAAAACCGTATGCACACAATAAAGGCGGTTATGTACGCCACAATGGTTAATTTAGACTAATTAAAAACCGTTTGCGAAATTCGCAAACGGTTTTATTTTATTGTTTAGTTTTTTCAGGCAACGTGTCTTCTTTTCCACGATATACGATAAACTTACAGAATAAGAACTCTAAAACGAAATTTAATAACATCGTTACTATAAGTATTATAAAATCGTTTACTCCTAATCCTTCAACGAGATTACCAAGATAAGTTGACAGCGGTGTGAATACGAGATAAAACCCAAACACCTTGAGCATTGCAACGGGAACGTTTGCCGCCGACTTAAAAGTAAAACGGCGATTAAAGGTAAAATTCCAAAGTATTGATAACACTAACGAAATAAGATAGGGTATCCAATAATCTTTAATGAATATTTCTAAAATAGCAAACGAACCCATTTGAATTACGCCTGCCGAAATTGAAAATAAGGTAAACTTAATTATTTGAAAAATTTGTTTTTTGTTGTTCTCCATAAATTAAATCTCCTTTATGAAACAACGACGGCGCTTGTGTTGTACTTTATCAAAACGCCTCCACAAACTTTGAACTGCCGTATTATTTTCAAGCATAGGTCCCGTTTCGCAATACTTAACGCCGTTTTTAATCAACTTGCTAAGTAAAGCGTATATTAACATTGCTGGTAAACCTTGTTTTTGAAGTTCCGGCTCTACGGCTACGAAATACATTTCCATCGTATCGTTCTTGCCTTTTAATGCCTTAAGCATGCTTACTATTCCGAACGGAAGAAGTTTTCCGTTAGATTTTTTAAGCGCCTTAGCGATTGACGGAACCATTACGCCGAACGCCACTATTTTATCTTCATTATTTTTTATTGAGCAAACGTAATCTAAATTTATAATTGGAACGTTTGATTTTATTACGTTTTCAATAACTTTGTCGGTTAAAGGAACTGTTCCGTGAAGTGCGGAATACGCCGTGTCTACCAACGAGAAGGCTTCGAACGCTTCTTTGAACAACACTTTGCGATTAGAATAAGTTACGATTTTATAATTGCCCTTTTGAAGTATCATATTTGATATTCTTTCAAATTGCGGATCAATTTCCTTGGGAACAGAAATTCTATTTTCTATCCAGTCAACGTCTTTTCTAAGCCCTAATTTATCCATGTGCTCTAAATAATAGGGATAGTTATAGAAAGTTATCGATAAATTAAGTTCTTCAAAACCTTCAACGAGCATACCTTCGTGGTCCATATCGGTAAAACCTATAGGCCCTGCAATTTCGGTATACCCTCTTTCCTTGCCCCACGCAACTACGCTATTAAATAACGCTTTTGAAACTTCAAAATCGTCAATAAAATCAAAGCGAGTGTATCTAATAGTGTTTTTATTCCATTTTTTATTGTAAGCGTGATTTATAAGCCCTGCTATTCTGCCAACTATTTCATCACCCTTGTAGGCTAAAAATAACTTGGTTTCGCAAAAGTCGTACGCGGGATTTTTACCTACGGTAAAAGTGTCAACTTCATCAGGTTCTAAAAAGGGAACGTAATACTTATTTCCTTTGTATAACACCGTCGGAAACCTAACCCATTTGAGTAAGTCTTTTTTTGTTAAAACTTCTTTAATTTTAATAGCCATAATCAAATATCCTTTGTGCGTTAAAAAAATATTTTTCTTTCGATTATTTCACGAGCGGGTTTATTGATTGCAAGATATAAAAGCAATCCCCCAAGAAGAGCGAGAGTTATTAGCGGATAGATTGACCAACCTTTGAAGGATATTGCAAAAGTTATAGTCATCAAATATTCAACTAAAACTATCAATAAACCAAGCGCAACTATACATCCACCAACTATAAACAATCTACCCTTTTTCAAATATCTAAACAAGGTAACTATCGTGCAAGTTATAATACAAATTCCGCCGATTACGGGAAGGGCAAAAGTTAAAAACCAATTTCCACCCAAAACCAAGTTTATATAGAAAAGGTAAAGCGTTACCGCTAAAAATCCACACGGAACAAATATTACGGGGTTTGGATTTATAAACCATATTGGAAGCGCAAAAATAACGTAAGCAACTATTATTGCGCCAAGAACAAAACCAAACCAATCTAATTTACCATTATCGTTAAAATCAGAGAAAAAAGTCGTTATAATAGGAATTAAAAACAATATTATTATCGCTCCGCTCAAAACTTTTGAATAAGTGGGTTTTTTGGGAATTTTATTGCTAGGATATAATTTTTGCTCATTATCTTTTTTAACGCCAACAACTGGAACGACGGTGTTACATAACGGGCATTTATTTTCACCATCGGCAAGTTTTACGCCACAATTTATACAATACATTACTTCACCTCTCGTTTTGATTGCTTTCTACGAGCACTTTTACCCCAAGGCTTTGAAGAACTAAATAAAAATTTCTTTCAAGTTCTGGATCTTTTATATTTCTTATAAAATTGAGATAAAGCGTATCCCCATAAGAAACCATACCACAATTATACGGTGCCGTTGCTTGAACGCCAAGTATAAAATCAAATCTTTCAACGTAACTTTCCATTATTTTAGGAAGCGTAATTTTACCAAGGTTTGAAAGAGATAAACAAGCTTTTTTCTCTCCTACCGAATTAAAAACCGCCTTCATTACTAAATTTTTTATTGGCAACGGGATAAGCCTTACTAACGGATTTTTCTCATCGTTTACGTTAGTTGCAATTACCGTGCTCATATGTTTAGCGGTAAACTCAGCGCCCATTTTATGTTTGATTACGCTACATATTTCATTAAGAGTATATTCGCCAAGCCTCGGATCAATTTCAGGAATAGTATACATTGAAAAATTCCTAAGAGTATTACTTGGGAAAAGCGTTCTTAAATTAATTGGTATAAGAAGTTTTATTAATTTGCGATTGTTAGAATAAGGCTCTTTTTCTTTTTGAAGATTATAAAGAGCAAGCATCATAACTGCGCTCATAAAAATCGTTAAAGAAACGCCGTATGAGTGAGCAACTTCTAATAGATTATCAACTTTCATTTGAAAGCAAGTTAAATTTAGAAACCCGTCTTTTTGCGTAGAACCGTACATATGCCAAGCGTTAGTATCTCTTCTACTCGCTAAAACTTTGCCGGCGTATTTAGGGAAACAATCTTCAAGTTCTTCAGCAGTTGGTTGCGCCCTGCGATCTATTACCCCATGCTCAAAAGGTATGCTAATTCCGTGCTTTAATTCAAGATATTCGGCAATTAGATTTTTCAAAAAAATTAAAGCCCCTGTTCCATCGGTTAAAGAGTGAAAAAACTCAACCGCAACGCGATTGCGATACGCGATTACTCTAAACGCGTATTTCCGCATCTCACTATTACTCATATAAGTTAATGGGTAACTATATTCTTCTTTTATTTCGGGAGCGCTATCAACTTGTTGCAAATAATACCAAAACACACCCTTTCTAAGCCTTGAGGCGATTGATGGAAAACGTTTAACAACAACGTCTAACGCCGATTTCAAAACGGACGTATCAACTTGCTCATAAAGCGTTACGGACTGTCTATAAACATTACTCCAATTTTTATTTCTCACGGCGGGGTAAATTTTAGCTGCATTATCTAGCCTAACCCACGTTAACGATTTGTTTCCTTGTTTTTTCATAAACTCACAACGAACTCATTTATATTACTATTACATTTTACTAAAATTTGCACAATAAATCAATAAGTTATATAAAAATATAAAAATTTTGTGCAGTTGTATAAAAATGGAGATAATTTCGATATTGTAAAATTGATATTTTAAGCCGTTAGAAACAAGCAAGACAAGGCGTTCGACACTAAAAGTTTAGTAAAGAGATATTTTAAGCTGTTAGTTTGGGTATTAGGCAAGGCTCGCGAAAGTGATAGGCTGAGATAGACCTTGCTGGTCATCGAAGTCAAAACACAAAGTTAATAAATTGATATTTTAAGCCGTTAGAAACAAGCAAGCCAAGGCGTTCGACACTAAAAGTTTAGTAAAGAGATATTTTAAGACGTTAGAAACAGGCAAGACGCGTTCGACACTAAAAGTTTAATAAATTGATATTTTAAGACGTTAGAAACAAGCAAGACAAGGCTCGGCAAGACGGTGCGGTAACAATAGACCTTTTTGGTCATTGTTAGTGCAACGGCTTGACAGTTAACGCAGTATTGCGCCGTTTATAACGAATTAAAAAAGACGGCGAGTGCCGTCTTTTTTTATGTTCTTAAAACTATCTCATTTGTTGAAGATCAAAGTGAATATCATATTCCTTTTCTTCTTCTGTGTATCTACGACGAGTGTTGATTACTTCGCCACCGTTCCACTTTCTATCGCCTACGTCTTCAGTAGTACCCATAATAGTAATGTTAACTTGTCTACGACGAGCAATAACGTGATCCCAGTCAATAAAGTAAATGTGAGCGAATAAACCAAGGTCAAGCTTACCGTCTTTGATAGTTAAAGTTTCACTTCTACCAAAGAATACTGAACGAAGGTGACCGTCTGTATTCATTGAAGAATAGTCGCCTGGTTCGTTAACGTATCTACCGTATTGAGCGTGGATAGGACCTGGGTGACGATATTGATGTTCTTCAGCAAAATCAGGAATCATTTTTCTCATAATATCGAGAAGGTCGTGTTGAAGATATTCAAGGTCGAAAGTATCGATATCGTGTGAACATTCTTGAACCATTACAGAACAAGTAGTGTGGTGAGAAACGATTGCAACAGTACCATTCTTAATGCCAGAATCAGCTACCATTTCAAGAATTTCTTTTCTAATGTCGTGGAAAGTGGGGATCCAACCGCGAGATTGTAATTCTAATTCTTTTTGATAAATTTTATATTCCATTGTAGTTCTCCTTAAAAAATTATTAATTTTTATTTATTTTAGTATATTCTTTTTTCCTTTTTAAGTCAAGGCTTTTATAACCTTTTTATAAAAATAAACTTTTAGTTTAGCCTTTGTTTACTTGCGAAAATCTTTTTTGTGTGCTAAAATTTTATTGTACGAACTTTTAAGGAGATTTACAATGATTAGTGAAACCGCAAAGAACGCCATATATCAAGCGTTTGATATTGAAAGCGAATGTATTAAAGAAATGAAAAACTACGTTAACGACGAAGAATTTTCTAAAGCCGTTGAACTTTTATCTAACGCAGTTAGAATAGGCGCTGCAGGTTCAGGCCACTCTGGTATTGCTTGCCAACATTTTTGCCACCTTATGTGTTGCGTAGAACGCCCTGCAAGATTTATCTCTCCAGCTGAAGCAATTCACGGCGCTACGGGCTATCTTCAAAAGGACGACGTTATGCTTTTTGCATCTCGCGGTGGTAAAACAAAAGAACTTCTTCCTATACTTGATATTTGCAAAGCAAAGGGAGTTAAAGTTATTACCATTACTGAAAACCTTGAATCCCCCCTTGCTCTCGGAGCGGACGTAGTTATTAAACAATACGTTAATCGTGAAACGGATAAACACAATATGCAAGGAACTACTAGCACTACTGCTCTTATCGTTTTATTCCACGCCCTTCAAGCGGCTATTATAGAAGAAACCGGCTACGTAGCGGAACAGTTTGCGCTTATTCATCCGGGCGGAGCGGTAGGCGAACGCCTTAACAAAAAATAATAGGTGAATTATGAAATTCTTAATTGACGACGCTAATATTGATAAAATTAAAAAAATTTACGAGTTTTACGCGGTTGACGGTGTTACCACTAACCCGTCTATCCTTGCCAAAGCAAAGCGTAACCCGTACGAAGTTTTAACTGAAATTAGAGAATTTATCGGCGATAAAGCTGAACTCCACGCGCAAGTTATTTCTGAAAAAGCAGAAACTATGATTAAAGAAGCGTATAAAATGACCGAAGTTTTAGGTAGGGAAACTTTCGTTAAAATCCCCACTATCCCAGAAGGCTTAAAGGCGATGAAAAAACTTCACGCACAAGGCTTTAAGATTACGGCAACCGCAATTTATACGCCAATGCAAGCATACCTTGCCGCAAAAGCGGGCGCTGATTACGTTGCGCCTTACGTTAACCGTATAGATAACCTTGGAGCAAACGGCGTTGAATCGGTTAAACTTATACAACAAATTATAAATAATTGCGGTTTCAAAACGCAAATACTCGCAGCAAGTTTCAAAAACTCTAATCAGGTACAAGAACTTTGCGCTAACGGTATCGGCGCAGTTACTATCGCTCCTGAAGTTATTGAAAACTTGATTAGAAACGCTAGCGTTAAAGAAGCGGAACAAGATTTTGTTGAAGATTTTGAAACGCTTTGTGGCAAAGGCAAGACAATGCTTGATATTTAGGAGATATAAAACTATGGCTAAAGATTATATAGTATCCCCATCACTTCTCGCTACCGACCCTTTATACTTCGGTAGAGACGTAAAAATGCTTGAAGAAGCTGGCGCAAAATGGTTCCACGTTGACTGTATGGACGGTAATTTCGTTCCAAACTTCTCTTTCGGCTACTCTACCGTTTCAGCGCTCAGAAAGTTTACCGATAGAGTTTTAGACGTTCATCTTATGATAGATAGACCTATAAGATACGTTGAACACTACATCAAAGCAGGCGCTGATTATCTTACTATACACGTTGAAGCGGATAGTGAAGAAAATACGCTTAAAGCTCTTGAACTCATTAAGTCAAAGGGTGTAAAATGTGGCATTTCAATCAAGCCTAAAACACCTGTTTCAGCTATTGAAAAGTACCTTCCTATTTTAGACCTTGTTTTGGTTATGACGGTTGAACCCGGGTTTGGCGGTCAAAGTTTTATGCAAGATATGATGCCAAAACTTAACGAACTTAAAACGGCAGTTGATAAAATCAACCCCGCTTGCCATATTCAAGTTGACGGCGGTATTGACGTTAATACTGCTAAAATTTGCAAAGAAAACGGAGCAAACGTATTCGTTGCAGGTTCTGCTTGCTTAAAGGCGGAAGATAAAAAGGCGTTTATAAACTCAATTGAACAATAATTAATAGCGCCGTTTTCACTAAAACGGCGCGTTTTCTATATAATGAGGTAGGAATCTATGCAAATGATACTTTTAACGGCGCTTGGCGTTGGCGGAGCAACGGTAATAGGCGCGTTACTTGGTTTTATTATTAAAAATCCATCGCACAAGGTAAACGACGTTATTCTCTCTTTCGCTGCAGGTATTATGCTTTGCGCGGCTATTATAGGGCTTATTATTCCGTCAATGGAACTCGGTGGCAAATACGCCGTTTTACTCACTATTTTAGGAATAGTTGTTGGCGCTATTGTTTTGAACTTAATAGACAAACTCGTTCCTCACCTTCATAAAATGGCGGAACTCGACCAAGAATCGCACCCCGAAAACACCGCCAAGTTTAACAAGGTTATGCTTTTTGTTATAGCAATAGCAATTCATAATCTCCCAGAAGGTTTAGCAGCAGGCGTAAGCTTTGGTAACGACAACGTTAGCCAAGCCTTAACCATAGCAGGCGGTATTGCTTTACAGAATATCCCGGAAGGTATGGTTATAATTGCTCCTATGCTAGCAACGGGTATGAGCAAAACTAAAACTTTCTTTATAGCGTTGTTTACTGGGCTCATAGAAGTTGTAGGCACGCTTATAGGTTTCTTTGCGGTAAGCCTTTCAACTGCTATTCTACCTTTTGCATTTGCCTTTGCTGGTGGAACAATGCTCTACGTTATTAGTGATGAAATGATACCTGAAACTCACTCGCACGGAAATGAAAGACTTGCAACGTACACATTGCTTATAGGCTTTTCAATAATGCTCGCATTTGACTTTTTTGTAGGTTGATTATGAAAATTACAGTATTAACTGAAAACTCTACTATAAACGAAAATTTAACAGCTGAACACGGCTTGAGTTTATTTATTCAAACTAAAAATAAAAATATCCTATTCGACTTTGGTCAAACGACTACGGCAATAGAAAACGCTAACAAACTAGGCGTTGACCTAAGTAGCGTTGACGTTGCAATTTTATCTCACGGTCATTACGACCATAGTGGCGCTATAAAGGCTTTTTTAGCACTTAACGACAAAGCGCCCGTTATTATGCACAAAAACTGTTTTAACGCCTATTATAACGGCACGGAAAAATATATCGGCATAGACGATACGCTTAAACTAAACGATAGGATAGTTTTAATTGATAGCGATTTGAAAATTGATGACGATTTATCTATTTTAGTTTCTTCTAAAAGAGAAATTTACTATCCTATTGATAGCAACGGGCTTAACTTACGCGTTGATGAAAATTTTATCCCAGACGATTTCACTCACGAAATTTATCTTATGATAGGTGGCGTTTTAATAAGCGGATGTTCGCATCGTGGAATACTCAATATTTTGAAACAATTTGAGCCAAGCGTATTTATTGGTGGACTTCATCTTGTAAAATACGAGATTGGCGGAGAAAAATTATCCACCATTGCAAGTGAAATTGATAAACACCAAACCGTTATATATTCTGGGCATTGCACGGGTGAAGAACAATATAAGTATCTTAAAACTATATTAAAAGAAAAACTCTATCCCTTATCTACCGGAATTGAATATGAAATATAAAAAATGCACCCGAACGGGTGCATTTTATTTGGTATAGCTGATGCTAGGGATGCTCGTTTGAATATCCCTTTTATTATGGTGCGGCTGACTCGTCGCAACTCGCAAAATATGTCAAGCGTTATACTAAAGCATAACGCTTAAACTAAATAGCGGTTGCTCCTCTTCCCAAAATTCTTTTGTAAACAAAACAATTTCGGGATCCCTAATCTAATATTCAAGTCCTTTGCGCACCAACAAAAAATGCACCCGTTTGGGTGCATTTTCGTTGGTACGGCTGACAGGTTTTCTGCCCCTTGATAAGGGGAAAGCAAACTTTAGTTTGCGAGGGGTTTGCGCCCTGCTAAGGGCTGAACCTCAGGTTTCAAAGTTCGTTGCCTACGGCAACGATAATAAAAGGGATGCTCGTTTGAACATCCCTTTTATTATGGTGCGGCTGACAGGACTTGAACCTGCACGAAGTAGCCTTCATAAGATCCTTAGTCTTATGCGTCTGCCAGTTCCGCCACAGCCGCACGCTGTAAAGCATATGTATATTAACATAAATTTTTCAAAAGCGCAAACGTTTTTAAGCGGTTTTTGAAAAAACTTAAAAAACTTTTACAGTAATTGCTTGGTTTTTGATTTTTTTGACGTTTGCGCGTTTTCCATTTGGCGTTCGTTTGCTATATGTGACTTAAAGTCAAATTCAGACTTTACTACGTTTTTCTTTACGCTAAATAGCATTGAATATTTTTTTATTCCTAAATCTATAAACGCTTCGTGAAGAAGTACAACCTTTTGAGCGTGAACGTATAAACCTTGTTTTCTTCCCTTTTCATCAAAGTAAAATATATCAAAATCCCCATCAAAATCTTCATGTGGGCGAACGTTTCTAAACTCATCAAGCATTTTTAAGTTTTCACTATCAAGTTTACTTGCAGGGAGAGTTATGGTCGTTCTAAAAGAAGATATATCTTTTACGCTTACCGTTTTACCGCCTGCGGTTATCTCTTTATCCCCTATCACTAATACGGGCTTGCCGTCTACGGGAAAATTCTTAAATGCTGCAGGCACTATAAAAATTGGTAACAAGGTAAGAATTAAAAAGAAAATCGAAAATATAAAATCTTGCCTTACCATAAAAATTGACGCCGTACCTATCATAACCACGATGAGCAACGCGCTTAAAGTTACCGCACCGCGTCGTTTTTGTCTATTATATTCAATATCAGAGTAAAAAATCTTTTCCATAGCAAGTATTTTATACCATTTACTCCTTTTTGTCAACCCCAACTCTAACACAACCGCGAACGTATTTATAATTATCCGTATGAAGTAATATAGTTTGCGCGTGTTCCCCGCCGTTTTCAATAATTAAATAGGCTTGGCTTTTAACTCCGTCCTTTGCAATTTTAACCCACTCCGTATTGCCGATAGGCAAACTTTCATCTTCAATAACTTCCGTTTGCGGTGGAGAAACAGTTTCTAAAACTTTAGAAACCCTTTTATAATTCTCTACCCGTTTTTCTCCGTAAATGGTAAAAGTTAATTTTTGCCCGTCCGCTACGCCTTTTATATAAACGTTACCGCCCGTTTGGTTTTCAAACGCCAAATCGAAGGTATCGCCCGAAACCATCGCATCAAACGATGGTTCTATATAATTAGGAACTAAGCTATGCGCCTGGCGTTTGGTAATTTTTAAGCCGGAAAGCAACGCGCAATTATATAGCGTTGTTGAAACTTGGCATACACCACCGCCAACCCCATCTATAAATTCCCCATATTCTATCACGGGGGCAGGCTTAAACCCGTTTTCTTCCGTGCGATTACCCACCACTCTATTAAACGAAAAATCTTCCCCACTCCTTATAATAGTTCCGCTAATTTTTTGAGTGGCAAGTTTAATATTTTCTTTTCTGCCCGATTGAGAATAAGGATATTCCGTTGAAAACTCCGCTCGCTTGTAAGTATACTTTTTAAGGCTTTTTTCCGTTATTTTAGGCTTTATCTCTACAAAACTTGCAGTAACGCTAAACTCATTTCTTATAAGCGCAGAGTTTATATCGTCAAGAAGTTTACATCTATCAACTCCAAAGCCGTATTTCTCACTTTCAAACTCAAAAGGGTTTTGCCGTTCGGGAATAAACTTTAATTTGGCATCAACAGGCTGAACTAAAGTATCGTAATAAATTTTATCAACTACCCCTTCAAGACAGTTTATATAAGTTTTGCCCCGATACGTTGAAAGTTCCTTTCCGCTTAACACGTAAGTTTTATCGTTTGCATAAATGGTAAAATCTAACTCGCTAGCGTATACGAGTGTTTTTTGACAAAAATAAGCGACCATAATAAATACGGTCGCTAAAATATTAAGTAAAATTAATAACCTAAACTTTTTATCCCGCATACCTTAAGTATGCGATATACTTTGTTAAATATACTCTTTTGATAGTACGGTAATTTCTCTCTTTTTGTTCTTGATTATACCGCTATCCGAAAGTTTTTTAAGTTCTCGCATCATAGCGGAACGGTCAACACACAAAAAATCGGCAAAACTAGTTAAGGACATAGGTAGCGTAATAGTGGTGTTACCTTGGGTTTTTACCGCCAAACTTAAATAAGATAAAATCTTTTCACGTATGGTTTTGTTAGATAAAATTTCAACTCTTTGAGAAAGCGATTTCGACTTTTCAATCACTATCGAAAACAAATTTTCAACGAGTAACGAGTGATGCTCGCAAGCTTTTGAGCAACGCTTGAAAACGTTGTTATAATCGTAAAAGATAATTCTAGTTTTTTCAACGGCATGAGCGGAAATCAAGTTGCCGTCGTTTTGCGAAAAGGCAAACACGTTAGAAAACACACCGTTCTTTTGGATATGGTCAAGAATAATTTGATTGCCGTTTCTATCAATCTTTTTAACAACCACCTTGCCTTGCGCAATTACGCCTAAAACGGGTTTTATGCTAGAAAACGCGTAAATCTCTTCCCCCGCTAGAAATTCGGCTTGGCGAGCGCGTAAACACGCGCTTAATTGTTTTAGTTCTTCATCAGAAATTCCTATAAATAAAGGGCATCTCAAATTTTTCATAACTCACCTATTTGTAGTTTTTGCAACAGAAATCAAATATATGGTATCACACAAAAGAGTTAAAGTAAACAGTAAAGTAAAAATTTAATAAACAATCTTGTTTTTAATTGACAAAAAAATTCAACTATTATATAATAATTAGGCTTTGTAAATAATTTTGCGCCGTTAGCTCAGCTGGATAGAGCGTTGGTCTACGGAACCAAAGGTCAGGAGTTCGAATCTCTTACGGCGCGCCAACAAAACG
>JAZRSR010000002.1:0-12170 GCA_045651665.1 Christensenellaceae bacterium | reverse complement strand
TATAAAATTTTTTGAAAAAATTTTCCCCTTGGTTAGCCTATGCTAACTATGTGCGGGCGGTATTCGGGGCTATAATCTACAATGCCCTTTTAACGCATTTATTGCCATCTTAAAAGTCCGTTATGGGGTGGGGCAGTATATTATATCAAACGCTCGTTTTTCGTGTCATATACGGGAAATTGGCTTTTTTGCTATTTTTCATTGTGCAAACTGCACAAAAAACAAACGCAAAATTTTGTACAATTATTTTCACGTCAAACGCTTGACACGGCAAACCGCTATATATTAGAATAGTAAGCGAAAGCGGGCGCAAACTATAAAAAAATTTAACAAGTCCCGCGGGGAGAACAATATGTTATTGAAATGTAAGGTAACAGACAAGGAACTGAAAGCGCATTACGACAAAATCGTTGCGATTCCGTATTGCAAAGCGCAACACCTTTTAACGGGTTTACAACCGAATTTTTATAATTCGGGCGTTTACGGGTGGAAGTATGACGCTTACGATTACAAAGGCTTTTTATTTGTAACGGACTATAACACATTTGGTAAACAAGCAATTGACATTATAGAAGAATACGAAAGGCAAGCCAAAAACCTTTTAAACGCGTTGACAGTCCCGGAATTTATCAAACACCGCGAGCAATTACTCGATAATATGTTAAAAGAAATTTTCGGGGGTGCTTTATGAATAAATTTGATTTAACAGGCTTAACGTGGGAAGAAGTTTTTGAAATAAAATTTGCTTGCGAGTGTCAATTGAATGGATATGAGAAATTTAGCGATGAAAAATCAATTGAAATAAGAAACAGATTGAAAAAAATCATAAGGCTTTGCGACAAGGTAAGAAACATATAATATAATACCGCGCCCGCGCGGTCATAATACGCGGGCAAAGGTGATTTATTATGAAAGTTTTAACAAAATGTTTACGTATTGACGATAAAGAGTTTTATTTGATTACAGACAAAAGCAACGTTGACGGGCGCGTTTATTATGGTACAATACCATATACGGAAGTCGACGAAAACGGAAAACTTAAACGTGTTTTATGTGGTTTTGATATGTGTATATCTTTTAAGGGCATAAACGACGCTATAAAATCACGCACGGACAGAATAAACGTTGATAGGTTAGCGGACAGATACGAGTTAATGGGCTACGAGAGAAAGCAAGCACAATTTAAAGCCATTATTGATTATTATAGAGAATAAAAGAACTACACCGACGGCGGGCGGTATATCCCGCCGAAAGGATTAAACAATGAGTAATAATAATGTAATTGTGTTATTAATCATTTTTGCATATAAAATGAAAGATAACGGGCAAATAATAATTAAAAAATTATATAATCCCGGTATGGATTATTGCGATATATCTATAAGTATAAACGAAAGTTATTTTATATCAACAAGGTATAATCCAAACGGTACGTATACTAACGTTTTATACTCTGAAAAACAAATAACGAAACCACCCTTACGTATTTCTTTTCCAGACGAAAAAACACTCAAACCTAACGAATTTTTTTCAATATTAAAAGAAAAAATAAAAATGTATCAAAAATCAAAAATTATTGAAAAAAAGATTTGGTCTGAATATTACGACGATGTATTAAAAGGTGTTAAAACGTGCGAATTACGCAAAGATGACAGCAATTATTGCGTCGGTGATGTGCTTATTTTGCGTGAGTGGAACGGCACGGAATACACGGGACGAAATGTTTCTGTAAAAATAACTTATATTTTACGGAATTTACCCGAATTTGGATTAAAAAACGGATATGCAATTATTTGTTTTAGGAGATTAAATGAAAGTGGAAAACTATAACTTTGACTTCCGCGCGTTGTCGCGCGATAACGTGTATTTTATTTTAGCACTTTATAAGTATAAAGACTGTATCAAAGAAAAAAACGTTTTAGGACGTAAAAAGTTAGCGATTTCGTCTATGGTTTACGATTCCGCAAAGGCTTTTAAAATCGCGATAGAGTTTATTACACGCGAAATTTTTATCAATAAAATCGTAAATAAAGTGAATAGAGTTATTGACAAGTTTTCAATAAGTGATATAATCTTAACAAAAGTTGAAAATCAAGGCAACGGAAACGACAGAGATTTTTATCGTCAACGTTGTAAAATGATTAAAAATTTCGGCTACGGGTTAGTACAACAAGGATTAAACAATAAACGTTGCGAAGAAATACGGCGAATATTTTTTGATTTTGTAGACGTATCAAGGGAAATGCAAAATCACGAAATAAGAAATAAAATAGGAGTGAACAATTATGAAAAAAGTTGAAGAAAAGAAAGAAGCAAAAACTATTACGTTATTTTTGGACGTTAAAAAGGTCGAACTTGACAACGGAGGCAAATTTTTAGCGTATAAAACACCTATCGGTAAACTCAACCTTGACGTAAAATTTACGAAAGATATGGACAAGGAAGCACCGACGGAAAACGGCTATTACGTATTCGAAACGGACAAAATCAACCTTGACACGCGTAAGGACTATCCCGCTTTATGGATACGCAAGTAAACGGCAAAATCGCTATATACACGTATAACGGGCGAAAGGGTGAATATAAAATAACACATATCAATAAAAAGGCTTATTTTGTAGTTATCAAAGATAAGTCCAAGGGAAAGTTTGTTGAGCGTGTGAACATTAAAACCGAAAAGCCGTATACGCTATATATCGGTGATTTTAAGATAATAAACGATATGATTATTATATAGGTTGTAACGTTGCGTTACACGATTATATCAACCCTTGAACGCTGAATAAGCGGGGTATATCGTGTTATGTAAAGGGAAAATGCAACGGGGCAATAATACGGCGCGGGATAAAACCCGCGCCATACCTAATAAGGCGGTGAGTTATGGCAAAAGAAAGTTACGACGACTTAATACGTAAGGCTTTACACGGTGAAAAATATATCAACGGGCAATTAAACCCGTTATATAATCCGAAATGGGGACTTCGTAAGGGTGCATATTTAAGTACCGCAAGAAGTTATGCAAAGGAACAAAAACTTTTTATCGGTACTTCGAGAACCGAACACCCGACGGAGTTTATCGAACTCGGTATAATAAGAGAGAAAGCGCAATATCAGTTTAGAGAACTTGAACAAACGATAAAGGGATATACAAGCGAAACGGACGCACGAACACGCGCAGTTGACGTTTCACGTCTTGCAGAGTTTATAACAAAGCACTCGGGAAAAGACGCTATTGATATAACACCTAACGGGGCAAAGCATAAAGTCTATGTAGATAATCCCGCTGTAACGGCAGATAAATATTTACGTGGTGAAATATCACGCGAAGAATTTATGAAACGAATAAAGCAATTTCAAGAAAACGACATAGAATATATACATACGTCGTATGAGAGTAGAAAGCATTAAAAAAGAACATTTACCTTGTTTTGAAAAAGAAATATACGTAAGCGGTATAAAGTTTTATCCATATAAGGAAACCGAACACTACGATATAATATCCGCGGACACAGAAACGAAACTTTATTACAACGATAAACTACTAACAGAACAGGAATCATATATTTTATTTAGGGACAACGGGCAAGGTTGGTTTAAGCAGAACGTAGAAGTACGCGCTTATGCGTTTACAATATCCACGGGTAAAGGGTTTGCTTGTTTTCAATGCATAGAAGATTTTTTGCTTGCGTGTGCGTTACTGAACGCTAAAACGGTGTTTTGGTACAATGCACGGTTCGACTTTGCTATTTTTGATTATTACTTTCTTACGCACGGTTGGAAAGACGCTACCTATCGGATAGAACAGAATAACGGGCGGTATCAGCACTTACCAGACAAAACGTACACTTCGCTTAACGGTGAGTTTGGACAACGTTATCAAATGCAAGTGTGGAAATCGTACCGTAACAACAATACGAAAGAAGTCGTGCATAAATTCAAAATGCTTGATATATGCAATATAAGCGGTGGCGGACTTGCTAAAAACCTTGAAGATTGGAATATCACCGACGAGAACGGCAACCCGATACGTAAATTGCAAATGGACTACGTAGAAAGCAGTTTTGAAGAAGATATGCCGTATATGGTAGCAGACGTGCAAGGTCTTTACTATCTTGTGTTGACGATAGATAAAACGCTTAAAGATATAACGGGTTTTTCGCTTATCGGTTGCGAATATATGACCGCGGGCGGGCTTGCTATAAAGACGTTGTTAAAGTTTATGTACGGACAACAGGACTTCCGTAAGAATCGTGGTATGTTTAAGTCGGACTTTCCTATGGACGCAAAGAAAGACAAGTTATTGCGGGATAATCACTTGTATCTCGGTGGTAAATGTCTTGTCAATCCGTATAAGCGTGGAGTAGTACAGAAACAAGTCTATAAATATGACGTAAACTCTATGTATCCCGCGCAAATGCGGGAAATGCTGTATCCTTACGGCAACCCCGTCGTATCAAAAGAATACTATCATACTAACGACATAAAAGTATTGTGTATATCCGCCGTATGTGGTATAATAAAGAAAGATAAAATACCTATCTTTCAAGACTTCGACACGAAAGAGTTTGAAGAAACCTTGTATATTCCCGACAGTTTTCTTATATGGGAAGAAGAATTACAGGAACTTGAAAAGTGGTATGATTTATCTTACAGTATCGAGTACGTAACGTATTACAAAGGCAAACAATGTAAAGGCGCACAGAATTTTGTTGATACTTTCTACGAGATAAAAAAGAACTCCAAGGGTGCAGTCAAAAACGGTGCTAAACTTGAACTTAATTCGTCCTACGGAAAGTTAGCGCAGAAAATAGAACGCGCTAAAATCCGTTACGTATTATCGGACGACGGGTACGTGCATTTAGAACGATTCGGTGAAAGCATAGATACGAAATCAATGCTTTCTGTACTCGTCGGCAGTAGGGTTACAGCACTTGCGCGGAGTTGTTTAATGCGATATATACGGGAAATTTGCCACGAAAACGTGCGGGATAACTTTATATATTGCGACACGGACAGCGTCCACGCATTGACGGAGTATAAAGACACAGACGACAAAGCGTTAGGTAAAATGAAAAACGAGGGTGTTTTTCGGTATGCGCTGTATCTTGCCCCTAAAAGTTACTTAATGCAAGACTATAACGGAAAATACGAAGTGCATTGTAAAGGGGTAAATATAAACGTAGTCAAGAAAGAACTTGACGGTAAGACCTTTTTGGAAGCAACGGATATTTTTACCGCTAACCGTACTTTCAAAACGCTTTGCGGGGTAAACTGTAAAGGCGGTAAAGCACTTGTCTACGTAGATAAGGTTATTTTGAACGATTTAACCTACACATGCGACAGAACTTGTATAAATAACGAAGATATTTTCTTCGAATTGGGAGAGTAATATGTTAAAGTACAAAAACAAGAAAGGTGAAGAAGTTGAAATCGAAGAAACGGAAGTTATCACAGCAGTCAAAGAAGAATACGAAAAGAAACTAAAAGACAAAGACGCAGAGATAGCGAAACAGAAAACCGATTTCGAAAAGGAAAAGGAAGCACTCCGTCAAGAACACGTAAAGCAAATGCGGGCTATACTTACGGGCCATAAAGAATCGGATAACACGAAACCCGAATTTGAAGAAGAAGAACTGACGGACGAAGAACAAATGCTGAACACAGCGAAAGAATATATCAAAAAATTATAAGGAGTTATGAATTATGGTTAATCCTACTTATGGCGCGGGAGTGGACGTGTCCGATTACGAAGTTGAAGTCAACAGCGTATATCCACTTATAGAAAAGGTTGCAAGGCAAGTCCTTGCGGGTGTGGAAGTTTCCGATAGGCTTGCGGTGTTTAACAAAGCACCGATAGCAAACGGAACTACTATCGAAGAAGTCGTCGTTAAACTCGCGGAAAGTACCGCATACAATATCAACGACACGAATCCCTACGACGTGGTCAATCCCGAAATGGTTGTAAGGTATTACAACGATTGGACGCACAAAGTCTTTAAGACTACGGTATTCGACAACGAAGTACGTAAGGTTTTGCTTGCGGACGGTAACGCGGGCAGAGTAAGCGCGGAAATCGTTGCGTCCCTTTCGAAAGGTGATATTTACGAAAAATTCCTTGCGACGAAAGGTTTGTTAGCGGACGCGGTAACGGAAGAATATATCGTTACGGCTGACGCTATCGACAACACAAATTACAAGGGTATACTTACCGCTTTGAAGAACGCCGTTTCGGGTATGTCGTTCCCGAACTCGTCCTATAATAAAGCGGGTATTGTAAGAGAAACCCCGAAATCGCGTATCTATATTCTTATGCCGTATAAGATTAAAAATGCTATCGACGTCGAAGAACTCGCGGGTGTTTTCAACCTTGATAAAGCGGAAATCAAAGAACGTATAATCGAAATCGACAGCGGTGATACTATCTACGTTGTCGACGAATACGCGATACTCGTTTATACCCGTCTGTATCAAATGGCAAGTATGCCGTACAACGCGGACAACCTTTCGAAAAACTTTGTATTGCATACGGACAGACTGTACGCGTTTTCGCCGTTATTCGACGCGATTGCTATTCCGACGCAAGAACCGCAGTCCGAACCGAGTGAACCCGCTGAACCGACTGAAAACGTAGGTGGCTAATGGCGCAAAACTCACGTGCGACAAGACGTGAAGCAATAAGGCAAAACCGTCTTTATTACACAATGTATTTAAGGCGGTTTATAGCCTTTGCGCATAACGCTGTCAAGTTTGAAAACTTGGGTGATACACCTAAACGTTACCTTATGCGCACGTTGATAAACTACGGCGCGATTGCCTACGATAAAGAAACTGAACTTTATCTACGGTTTGTTCCGATAGGTTACGACGTATACGGTTTACCGACGCAGTACACGCTTTACGGGTATAACGGGTTTACCGTTACGAGAAATCCCGACGAAGTGGTTATTCTACGTGTAAACGATATACAAGAACCTATAAAGCCTTATCTTGATATAAAGGTTAAAAGGATAGTCGACTACGATTTGGCAATCTTACAAAACCTTGACGCGATAAAGACAATGACGATATATGAGTGTTCGTCGGACGCGCAGATTTTATCACTTGTAAATATGGCAGAAAGCCGTAGGCTTGGCGCAACCGCATTTTTCAAGAACACTAACGCTATGGGTGATACGGGTGTAAAAGTAAGTAGTACGGGTGCAACCTATCTTGTAGATAAGTTGTTGGAAGCGAAACAGAAAGAGATAAACGAAGTATATGCAACGCTCGGAACAGCCGTTGCAAATACCGATAAACGTGAACGTGTACAGGCAGTAGAAGTCAATACGTCGTTATCCTATGGAAAAGACTGTTTAATGCTTAATTGCGACACGTTTAACTATGACGCAGAGTACGGAAAACTTAAAATCCGTATGCGTCCTAATACAAGTTTAATAGAGTTGTGGGGTGAAAACAATGCTGAAAAAGATATTCAAAAAGATAATGATAATCTTAAAGAATAAAAAGTTACGGCGCGTAGTAGCGTTCTGTATCGAACACGAAAGGGAAGTAAACGAATACCTTGATAAATTGCGTGAAGATTTCAAAAAACAATCGCAGAATAAAGACATTCAAATGTCTTTGGATTATGTTCCGTCGTGGTTAGACGGGTGCAGAACGTTGCTTGAAAAAATGAAAAGGGTTATCGAAGTTACCGAAGAAAATATCCGCGTCGTTAAAGACGGTGTTGTCCACGCGGGTACTAACATTACAATAAATGACGGCACTATATCCGCAGTTACAGATTTTGATAAAATATATCCCGTCGGTACTATATATCTTACAATGGCAAGTATAAACGCTAACGAGTTATTCGGCGGGACTTGGATTGAAGACGTTGCTTTGGAAGCGCGATTCGCCGTAGGTGTATGGAGACGTACAGCATAATGACGGACAGAATAACGATAACCTTAAAAGAGTTTTTGGACAGCGGGTACACGTTACCTGAAAATATCAAAGACTTCGTAGGGTTAGAGATAGCGGACGTAACGTATAATATAGAAACGCTGTTTACCAAACGTAATCTTTATAAGGAAATAGGTAGTGAAACGGAAGAATTATTTAAGCATAATCTTGACGTACTCATAGACGAAGCGCTTGCGTTGTTTAATCCACAATTAAAACTGTTACAGGATAATTACGAAAACCTTATGAAGCGCACCGTTACGGAAGAAATAAGCGGAAGCGGTAGCCGTGGGAGTACGGACAAAACGTATCTTAACCCCGCAAACAACGACGCTACGAAACTATCCGACAAGAACACAGTCGAAGCGGAAAACGAGTACGAAGAAACGCGGGATAGAAGTTTCGGGCTTTTCAAAAGCAACCCCGAAATTTTACAGAAAGCAAACGAGTGTTTCGAACTTGTTACTAATATATTAAAACACTTGGATAAAGCATTTATAGGGGAGTATTAAAATGAAAATCGTTTTAACAGACGTATACGGTCAATCTATAACTTTAATCAACGTCAACGCGGTGTTTTCAAGTCTTACGGAAGATAATGTCTTATGCGTAAAGATAGACGGGGAAGCGAAAGCAAGACGTTATAACCTAAAATCTTTAAATTATTGGGAGTGTATAAAATGAAAATAAATTCGAATTATAACTATTCTTATAATCATATTAAAGCATTATTCGCAAAAATTTTTGACAAGATAGCAACGTTACAGCCCGCGCTTACCGCGGGTGATAATATCACGATAGCGGACGGAGTAATATCCGCAACGGATACGAAATACACGGCGGGTGATAACGTAAGCATATCCGACCAAAACGTAATCAGCGCAACGGATACGAAGTATACCGCGGGAACGGGGATATCCATATCCGACCAAAATGTTATAAGCGCAAGCGGTGGAAAAGTATATTTACATAGAGTAAATATGTACGACGAAGATGAAGATATATCAATAGTTATATATCTTATAAAAACTGTAAGTACACCTATAAATAGTTTTGCAAGTATGGTTGCAAATAATTCAAGAATTTTATTATTTAATAATGTTGAAATAAATACTGCACAAGCCGTAGTAACACGTTGGAGTTTTTTAGAAAGTAGTTATCATATTTATTACGTTCCGTTTGGAAGCGCGGTGGAAATGTCAGTTTCACAAACCGATTTTCCGATAGCAACTTTAACGTTTTATGACGATATAACGGAGTTATAAGGCAAAATATGAAAATACAGTTATATTCTAATTGTATACTTTCGGCAAGATATACGGAAGTTTTCCGCACGCAAGCGTTGTTAGATACATATCTGGCAACGCTTGATAAGCCGATAGAACAAGAAATAGATATAGAAAACGTCTACACGTCTTTAACGGGCACTATAACGCTTGATATAGGCACGTTTGTTAGAACGTTTAACTATATAAAGTTTACCGATTTAACGGGCAATAACTCACGTATAACTTATGCTTTCGTAGATAGTTTCTCGTTTGTGAACGGATTGCTTGTTATAAACTATACGCAAGATATATGGCACACGTATATAGGTATGTGGTCGTTAAGGAATAGTTTATTGATAAACACTTACGTTTTACCGCCTACGGCTTTAACGGGTGGACACCCTTACGAAATGCCTATATCATATGTTGGAAACGGTGTACTTGATTATAACACGGATTTTGTTCCGACCACTTCTTTATTTTCAATATTATTCAAAGTACAATTATATGAACTTACAAGCGGTGGTAGTGGTAGGGGTATAATTCGTGAATTTTATTCTTTAATGGGTAAATTTGACGACGCTAACACCTTGGGTTATACATATGGTAACATAATGGAAAAAGTTAGAAACTTGGCAAACTCACAGTTGGGGCATAGCGACGGTACGGGAAACGCTTTTATTGCTGTACCGCCTACGCAACAAGGTGGTGAGTGGACTTTATTCGGACCTTATTTTATAAGAATACCCGAAATATATATTATACCATACGGTTGGACACTTAACTTTGGAAAATCAACGTCCGAGTTAAGAATACAAGCGGGTATGGGTAATAGCGCGTTTTATGCAAGACCTATAACCGAAACAGCAATAACCGTAAGTAATACGAATATGTATTGGGCTTGTCAAAATGGTACTATTTTACCCGATAAGCAAATATTGTCTTATGGTTTCTTTACAACACAAATACCATATTCATTTGACGGTATGTCGCATAATTGGGAAGTAATAGCACAGTTAAACAACGGTGATTTTCATTTATATCTTAAAGTAAATAATATTACTACGGAAATTACAGCCGAATTTTTACACTTAACGGATTACGAAATTGTTACACCCGACGTACTTGCACAGCGCGAAATAGCAAAACAGCAACTTACAATGAAAGGTATAAGGGGTTTAATAAACGGTGGTACAAACGTAGCAAGCGGTGTTGGTGGTATTATTGCGGGTGCATATACGGGAAATGTAGGTGCGGTTATACAAGGTGCGTCAAACGTTGGTAAAGGTGTTGGCGATTTAGCGCAAGGTGCTATGGATATAGAAATGGCTAATAAACCAAAATATAAAACTTTTGATACCACAAATAATAACGTATCCGCATTTATAAATGCAATATATGGTTTCTTTACTACTTCGATAAGAACGGGAAATATTTTGAATAAAGACGAAGCAGACGAATTTATCGCAGAAAGCGGTTATAAAATACACTACTTTACAAACACACTTGATATAAACACTATTTCAACGTATAACGTTGTACGCTTTGACTTTGTACGAATTACGGGTTTATCTACCGAAATATGTGAAAAGATTGCAACCATACTAACGGACGGGGTAAAGATTTGGTATACAAGTGATGTTTAGAACACACTTTGACGGAAACGTAATACAATCATACGGCGCACTTACTAACTTGATTTTGTCCGATAGGTCGGACGGAAAGACTTTCGATATTAAAGCAAAAGGTTTTATACGGTGGCTTAAAGATAAAAGTCAATACGTGTATTTGCGCCGTTGGAAATCCGAGATAGTACCCGAAATGTACACATCGTTCTACGACGAAGTCGTTGACGCTGTTGTAAATAACACGCTGACAGCCCCTAATTCGGACGATAGACAAGCACTTGAACAGATTGCCGACTATGAGTTTTTAGGGACAAAGACAGCCGTTTACGTGCGTCAAAAGGGTACTAAAATGTGGGACACAATTTGTTATTTGTTACCGCTTACTATGACGGCTAAAAAGAAGTCGGTACTTTCGATAAAACGTATATCGCATATCGAATATGACGAGTTTGTCGCACTCGACGGTAGATACTTTAAGTCCGAAATGTCGGTGTTAATGGAATTTTACAAGTCGGTTGACCGCGACAGAGATAAAACTATTTTGAATCTTTACGGTAACCGCATAGATAATTTTAATCCGTTCTTCGACTTCTTTAATATACACTTGGGTATACAAAAAGAAAAGATACGGCTTTATAAAAACGGAACGGTTGCCGTACAAATATACGTCAATCAAGAACACAGAGAAGAACGACAAAAATCGCGTTTTAATACAATGGTGGAAAATACTTTATATGACGATTATAATAACGGTGGCACGCTATACAATGACGTTGTTAAAATATCGAATATAAACGGTTGTCATTATTTTGCGTCGTTTAAGTCGGAACTTGGTACGGGTAGCATTTATATCAATGATAATAAAATCGTTGTATCGTCTAAACAACGTAAGGACGGAAGTTGTATTGTAGATAGAATTTACAATCTAGGGCGGAAAGAATACGTATGCACTTTCGGCAATATCCCTACGTGGTTGAAACATAACGCAAGAACAGGGCAGTTGTTTTACGATAGCGAATTGACCTATCATTGTTTTGAACCGATACTTAATAAAATAGGTGGGTTAAAATGACAAACGAAATTCTCTATACGATACTTTCTATCGCGTCAATAGTTTTGACGTCGGCGGTAAATTACGGTATGATTAAAGCGCGTGTGGACGCACTTGAAAAGAAAGTCGATAAACATAATTCGGTTATGGAAAGGACTTTCGTTTTGGAAGGGAAAGTTAAAGAACTCGAAAAGACAGTACATAAGAAACGATAATTGACACATTTTCAATATTTCTTTGGGCGGTTAGTTAAGGCTAATTCGCCCAAAAAATATTATA
>JAZRSR010000001.1:0-67704 GCA_045651665.1 Christensenellaceae bacterium | reverse complement strand
AACAAGGTCTATCGGTAATCTTGCCTTGCAAGATTAGTTATATTTTGCCTAAGGGCAAAGATATATTTTTGCTAAAGCAAAAGATAGATTATCCTAACGGATAGATATATTTTCGCTAACGCGAAAGTTATGGATAAATTTTATTATATAAAAAATAAATTCCACAACTTTTTGACGCAGTCAAAAAATATAACTTGGCGTAGCCAAATATATCTTGCCAACGGCAAATATATCTTTTCGCAAAGCGAAAAATATAACTGCTTTTAAGCCTAACTCGCTTCTAACGTCTTAAATTAAGAGCATTGAATAGACTTTGAATTAATAAACTTAATTATGGAAAAAATTGTTTTTTCAAATGAATATTTTAATTTGACCGACACTTTAAGTTGCGGTCAAATTTTTAGATTTAAGGAGTATAAAAACGGCTACCTTGTGTTTTCAAATGATAAAATTTGTTACGCTTACGTAGACGGCGATAATGCTATTATTGAAACGGAAGATAAAGATTATTTTTATAATTTTTTTGACCTTGTTACCGATTATTCAAAAATCTATAACAGCGCTATAAGTTACGGCAACCACACTTTAACGCTATCTGCAAATTTAGGTAAAGGCGTTAGAATTTTGCGTCAAGACTCGTTTGAAATGACTTTTTCTTTTTTAATATCTCAAAACAACAATATTAAAAGAATTTCAAACTCGATAGAACGCCTTTCAGAAAAAGTGGGAACTAAAAAATCTTCCCCGTTCGGCGAGTATTACGCCTTTCCAACAATAGAGCAACTTAAAACTTTAACTATTCAAGATTATAAAGATTTAGGCTTAGGTTATAGAGCAGAATATTTTTACGGCTTAGTTGAGTTAATATATCAAGGGTTTTTAATTGAAAACTTAAAAGATTTATCTGAACAAGAACTTTATAATTCGCTTGTTAACATCAAAGGCATAGGCGATAAAGTTGCTAACTGCATAATGCTCTTTGGTTTTTATAAAACCAAATCTTTCCCAGTCGACACTTGGACTTATAAAATTTACACCGAAAATTTTAACGGCACAATCAAAAATAGAGAAAAGGTTACCGAGTGGTTTATCTCTGAATTTGGCGACTATTCAGGCTACTTTCAACAATATCTTTTTTACTATAAAAGAAGTTTAGAAAAACAAAAATGATGCTAACGCCCGTTAGCATCATTTTGATTATACAAGTTTATTATACGTTTGTTTTTTTTGATAGCGTAATCGTACGCAGTTTTTGTTCCACTATTGGTCTTCTTTTCTAAAACGTAATTAAAATTATAGTAAAAAATACAAATATCACTTTTGTCGATAATCAACTTGTTTCGTTTTACGTAATTATACTTATTAGAGTTAAACTCTTTATCGTAATAATAACTTTCTTCATAAAAAGTTTTAAGATAAGCCACGTAATCTTCATTGACGTATGGATATTCTGCTCTTACGTATATACGTTGTAAATCCTTAAACTCATTTTTAAGAGCGCTAATAATTTCATAGCATAAATCATTGAACGCACTTTTACTGCCAAATAAAAATACTCTCACGTTATTTTTTACAATCAATTTCCTTAACGTTAGCTCAATTGCATTTTTCAACTGAATAGTATTTTCAATTTTTCTATGACCTAATATACCACAAATCTTCATCTTAAATAAAACGATTAAAACTCTATGTGTATTATAAATTAGGCATTGCCTAAATGTCAAGCATAAATTAGGCAATATCTAATATACTCATAATATGGATAAAAGTTTAGATTTGATTATAACTGAAAATATCAAGCGTGAAATAGAGCAGTCAGGTATGAAAAAGAGTGATATTGCAAAGGCGATAGGTGTTTCTGGCGCAACTGTTTCGCAATATCTTTCGGGTAGGGCACAGCCTACGCTTGCAACCTTTTCAAAGTTGTGCTCTGTTTTAGATTGTTCGGCTGACGATATATTGAACGTTACGCACAAATGATTATAAACTTAATACAAAACAAAAATGATGCGAAAATTTCGCATCATTTTTTATTTTATAATATCAATTAAATCTAATAAACAGTCAATTTCGTAGGTTGGGGTTATGCCTTCTATTTTGCTTTGGTTTTTTACGTTTACAAAGCAAGTGTCAAGCCCTGCGTTTATTCCGCCTAAAACGTCGCTAGTTAAACTATCGCCAACGACTAAAGTTTTATTATCAAACTTAATGCCAAACATATTTTCCGCTCCGATAAAAAACTCTTTATCGGGTTTTTTATATCCAACGTCTTCAGAAATTGCCACGCCTGAAATATATTGCATAAACGGTTGATCTTTAAGCCTTTCGTTTTGAACTATTTTATTGCCGTTAGTAACCAAATAACATTTTGCGCCAAGGTCGAATAAAGTTTTTACCGTTTGAGTGGCGTTCGGCATAAGTTTTTTTCCTTTTGCAATGTTAGAAAGATACACGCCGTTAAACTTAACGGGGTCAACGGAAGTTATATTCAATAGCTTAAAAAAATCTTCAAATCTTTTTACTATTAGAACTTTTCTTTCAATCTCTCCCTTTTCAAGCATTTTCCAAAGTTTATCGTTAATTTCGTGGTAAATTTCGTTATACTCTGTTTTGTAGTCAAGATTAAACTCTAAAAAGCTAAGGCGTAAGGCGTTCCTTTCAGCATCGTCAAAATCTATTAAGGTGTTATCAAGGTCAAG
The DNA here is from genome assembly GCA_045651665.1 of Christensenellaceae bacterium. GTDB lineage: Bacteria > Bacillota > Clostridia > Christensenellales > Borkfalkiaceae > HGM11412. Next base: position 65,005 of record JAZRSR010000001.1, on the reverse strand, counting down.
AAGTATTTTATCGTATCTCATATATTTATTATACAACTTAAATATAATTTTGGCAAGACACGGTAAACTCACATTTTAAGTTTTTTAATAAATCTTTAGTATTGCTTTCAAATTTATCGTTGTGGTAGCGGTACAACAAATTTTGCGTTTCAAATAAATCGCAATTAAGATTTTTAGTAGTTAAAAACAAGTTGTCAAGCGTGGCAGTAACGTAATCTTTAGATTTTTGTAACGTACTTTCGTTAAGCCTACCGATAGTTGCAATTTCCTTCATTTCTTGTGGGAAATCGGTATCGATAATTTGTAGCCAAATTTTTATTTCGCCTTTGAGAAGGGGAGTTTCATTTTCAAACTCAAGTTTTAGTTTTGCCTTTGATTTTTTAAGGGCGATAAGGGCTTTACCCGTATTGCCGTCGTCATCTTGAATTTTTAGGTTAAAATAAGATTCGTTTACGTTTTTATCAAACAGCGAATAAAATAAGCACTCGTCCCCTTTAATTTCTCCCGTTTTATAGCCGTTAGAAAAAAGCAAACAAGTTTCCGCATCGTAAACGACGGGAGTGTTTTTATCTTCGCCACTCGGCGCTCCGCTGTTGTTGGTTAACGACGACGTTTGAGAAGTGTTATTTCCCTTGTCTTCGGTGTCAATCATCTTAACCATAGGCATATATCCGGAGTTGCAAGGCGAGTAGTATAGAATAGAAAAATCTTTAATTGTAGTTGTGAGTATAGGACTTGCGTTACTGTGATCTCTAACGAAAATTTTACTCAATGCAAAACTTGAAATATTATCGAGCGGAGAAACTGAAAGAAGAACTTCTTTAGCTGATTTTTCGCTTGCGCAAAGTATAGCCGAGTCTTCAACCTTATACGACCTAACGAAAAAGTCTATAACACCCATAACGTTGTCTTCAAAAACGGAATTGCCAAGTATTATAAGATTGCAAAAACTGAGTTTAGGGTACCACCCCGTACGGCTTCCTATATCGTCAACCGCGTCGTAAAGGGTATCGCCCGTAGCAAAAATTACGCTCTCGTTACTTTTTGTAGATTGGTTGGTTGCTTCGGGAACGGCAATTTGAGCGGTTACTTCGTAACCGCTATCCGTTTTATCAATGCCGAGGGCAACTATTAGCGCAGTCTTTTCAACGTCTATAAGCAAAAAGTCAAGAGTTAAAAAGTTGATGAAAATTATTGCAAAAACTATCAAATAAAATTTAGCGCGTTTGAACATAAATTCTCCTTTGTTTTTTTAATAAAACTGCTAAAAGCATAATAAGGGGAAGAAGATACGCCATAACTAAAAAGAAAGGCAATAGATACGTTTGAACAAAGAGTATATGCTTAAAAATTTCATTTTGAAATATAAACAAAGCAACTGCTAAAATTATCGTTATAACGGTTGGAAAGAGCAAGTTTTCACTTTTAAGATTAAAAACTTTATTCATACAAACGCAAGCAAGTAGCAACGGCAAACAAACGTTATAAACGCTAATTGCTGAAAACATTACCGAGCCTAAATAATCTAATCTACCTATATTTGATAGGGTTATTGAATACTTGCTCATTTTTATAGGCGCGTAGTATTGTCTTTCGGCAATGGAACTAAAAATAGCGTAGAAAACAACTATTAAAGCAATCGTTAAAACCGCGCTAATTATATAAGATATAGTAGTTTTTTTTAGCAACCCTTTCTTGCTTGACAAATAGTCGCCTAAAAACAATATACAAACGGGATCTCCAAACCAAATTAAAGTTGAATGCGCTCCTTTTGCTATTTTGCTTATAGGTTGTGAAAGGGGTAGTAGTGAAGAATATTTCCCCGCGGGTATAGACAATGAAAAAATTATAAGTAGCGCGGTAAAAAATATCCAAATCATAATTTCAACGCTTCTTGAAAATGCGTTTACGCCCTTTGCCGTAATGAAAAAAGCAAGCACGAAAAAGGGCATAAAGATAAGGAGCGTTGGTTGGCTTTCGTAAAAGGTAAGGCTAATAGTATTTTTTTGTTCAAGTAGCGGAATAAAAGTTTTAGAAATAAAGTACACCGCGTATAAAACATAAACGAATTTAGTAAGTGGAGCGCCGAAAATTTCAATTGACGTTTCATATAGCGGTTTTTCTTTAAGTTTTATAACGAAAACGCAAGCAAGCAAAAGTAAAAAGTCCATAAAAAAGTTTATAGCAACCGAAATAAACCCCGCCTCGTGCGATACTCCTGAAACCGTTGCGGGCAAAACGTAAAATTTAGATACTGAAAATAGAGTAATTATAATAAAACACAACTGTCTAACGCTTATTTTTTTAACCGTTTGCAAAATTTTTTCTCCTTTTATTTTTACTTTTTATAAAACTTGGTCGCATTTCTTGTTCGCTATAAAAATTCATAATAAACCCGTCTTGCAAATCGTTTTTAGATAGCGGAGCGTAAGGTGTCATATACGGTACTCCGAAACTTTCGTACGAGCATAGATAGGTTATAACCCCGCATCCAAGTAGTATTATTCCGTAACCGCCCATAAATCCTGCTACGGTTAAAAACATTAAGCGTAAAACGGATAGCGTTTCGTTAAGGTCGGGAACGGCGTAAAAGCAAATGCCTGAAAGCGCAATTATCATAATGGTAGGGGTTGAAACCATACCTGCGTTTACCGCCGTTTCGCCAAGCACTAACGCGCCGACAACGCTCATTGCAATTCCAACGTATCTCGGCATGCGTATACTTGCTTCGTTTAGAATTTCAAATATGAGTAACGTTACGAACATTTCAACGCTGGGAGATAGGGGAATACCTTTAATGCTTCCAACTATGGTTAGTAAAAACGATAGCGGTATAAACTGCAAGTGAAAAAGTTGTGAGGCAACGAAAAACGCAGGGAGTAATATGCTAATAATAACCGCAATAACTCTTAAAATTCTTGAAAAATTCGCCCTATAAGCATTTATATAATAGTCTTCACTACTTTGAAAGTCTTCAAGTAATATAAACGGAGCGGTAAGCGCTATTGGTGAGCCGTCTACTAAAATTCCCACTCTGCCTTCAAGTAATTTAGCGCAAAAGATATCGGGTTTTTCGGTACTGCCAACTTGCTTAAACATAGAAGTTTTTCTATCGCTTATGCTCTTTATGATATAAGAACTGTCAATAACTCCGTCAACGGAAATATCGTTGATTTTTTCTCTTAAAGTTTTTACTACTTCCGTATTTGCAACCCCGTCTATATAAGCAAGCCCAACGGTAGTTTTACTCATTTTGCCAACGCTTAATTTTTCATATTTAAGATTAGTTGTTTTTAGCCTTTGCCTAACTAAACTCATATTGGTTTGAGCGTTTTCAACGAACCCTTCTCTCGGGCCTTTCAATATTGACGCGGTAGGTGGTTCGCTAACCGCTCTCGATGCAGGCTTTCTCGTTGCAACTGAAATTCCTTTATTAACGCCGTCAATTAAAATAACGGCGTCGCCGGATAAAACTTTTTCTACGCACTCTGAAACGTTAAGTAGTGCTTTAGTTTCGGGAACGTTTACGGCGGTTAAAAAATCGCTAAAACTTGAAAAGTTTTGTAAATTTTGCAAAGGGTATATCGCTTGTTTTCCTATAGCTTCTTTATCTGAAAGGTCTTCAGCGTAAATAACTATCGCTTGTTTTTTGCATACGGAAAAATCAAAAAATATAATATCGTCGCTCGTTAAAACTTTAGAAATTCCGTCGATATTTACGGATAAATTATTTGATAATTTCATAAGATTAATATCGTTAAAATTTGAAAAAATATACAAAAAAGGCGGAGATAATTCTCCGCCCCCTTTCTTTTTAGAAAGTTTACTTTTTTTCTTGTGATAAAGTTTGCATAATAAGTTTTACCAAAACGCCTTTTACGTCTTCGGGAACTTCGGTGTTTTCCAAGATAATCTTTTGAATTTCTTGATTTTTTTCTTCTTCGCTTAAGGTTGATTGCGTTTGTTTTTTAATAGTCTTTAGAACTTCGGTTATAGTTTTAGAAGACAAAATACCCGTAAGTAGTTCGGTAACTGATTTTTTTAAGTTGCCGTTCGGTGTTACCACTTGCTTTGAAAACGCGTGTATAAGCGTTGCTATTGCTCCCGATTGTACGCCTTTATTGAAAATAATATAGAAAATAAATTCGCGTAAAAAAATCAAGGAATATAAAGCGCAAAACAAAATGCCTAAAATAAACGGAATAAGGCCTACGAAATTTTTAAGGCTTTCTGGAATAATTTTCTTTATAAAAAAAGTAGCTACGAAAATTAAAATTCCTATGAGTATAACTTCAATGCCGTATCTTTCAAGAAAAGTTGCTATCGTCTGTACGGTGTTCACAGTTCACTTCCTTTTTGGGTGCAGGTAAACTAGCGCCGTTACCGCAAATAGCGCAAAAAATTTTTATTAAGTGTTTAGATTTTAATATTATTTCGTTCATTACCACACTCCATTAGTTTTTCCAGACGCTAATTAGAGTATATCTTTATTCTTTGAAAAAGCAATATGGTTATGACGCTTTTTTGAAAATTCTCACGCAAACCGCAGTCATATCGTCTTTTGGCGTGCCGTTATCCAAAGATAACGCTTGGTTAATAACGTCGTCCGCAAGTTTTTGTGGGTTTAGAGATTTCAAGCCTTTTAGAAAGGTTATAAGGTCGGTTGATGAGCCGAACGCGTCGGAAACCCCGTCGCTAATCATTAACAAAAGGTCGCCTTCGCTAACGGGGAAAGAAATAGTGCAAGGCTTAAGGTCGTCGAGTATTCCAAGCGGGAGAGAGTTTCCGTCTATAATTCTTATACTGCTATTTGAAATAAGGTAACTACTCGGTGAGCCTATTTTTATAAAATCGCATCGCATATTAAATAGATTTATGGTCAAAACGTCCATAGCCGAAAAACTTTCGTCAGTACCCATAGATAAAACTTTGTTTACAACGCTTAAAACACAGTTTCCGTCTATACCCGCTTTATAAAAAGATTCTATTAAAGAAATTGCGGTGCTCGACGTTTTGTTGGCTTCCTTTCCGCTTCCCATACCGTCGGACAAGCACACCATAAAACTTCCCTCGTTAATTTTAATTAAGGAGTGGGTGTCGCCACTTTGAATAGAATTATGTTTTTTTTGTGAGGCAAGCCCAAAAGATGCGTCAAGCGTAGGCGCGGGGCGTAAGTTTATAATGCAAACGGTAATGGATAACGGTTTTTTTGAAACGATGCTCATCTTTCTTTGAAGAATTGTTGAAACAGCGTTTTCTATCGCTTGAGCGTTAAATTCACTCACGTTGAGCGATAGGTATATTTCAACGTCGCCATCGCCGTCAAACGCCATAATTTCTTTATAGATAACGCCGTTTTTGTGAAGCCCGTCGCCAAGTTTTTTTTCAAGTTCTAAATCAAAGGAAAGATTTTTTGAAAAATCAAGCGCAAGGTTTTTTAACACTCCCGCCGTTCCGCTTGCTTGCATCGTTATAAGTTCTTTACCGCTGGTAATTTCATCGGTTTCTTTAACTTTTTGCTTGTATCTTGCAATAAGTTCGTTAACTTCGCAAATTATAGAATTAACGTATCCGCAGTTTTCCACGAACTTTTTAGTAAGGTCGATTAGCGAAACTCTACCTTTAGCAACGCCTACGGAAATAATTTTAATAAGCTCGCTTTGCTCGGGCATATTTTTTTGTTTGCACCGTTCAAAAGAAGGGCAGGAGTCGCAAACGTTAATCACAATCTCGTCCGCCATGCGCGAATACGCGTCTTCTCCAATTACGTTTTGGCGTTTGAGTTCTTCAAACCCGCGTTTCATTTCTGAAAACGCCCCTGCAAGTTCGTAGAGTCTGCCCGAGATTGCAATTCTCGTTCTATTTATAGCGTAGCGTGAAAGTAATTTTTCATCTAAACTCTCGCGTTTTCTTTTTAGCGAAGAAAACAGTTTTGACGGCAAGAATAAAAATATGCAAGCGGGAACAATTGAATACAAAACGTCAAGATAATAAAACGCTCCGTAAATTTTAAGCCCCCAAGAAAATACGAGATAGCACGCTATCGACGAAAGGGCGGATAAAAATCTTGATTTGTTTGTAAATAGGCAAGTTGATAGCGCTAAACAAGTAAAACTTGCAAAGTATGAAAAATCTAAACTTAATATCGTTGGCGCAAACGAGAGTATTATAGAAATTGCCGTTGCCGTTCCGCCGTAAAATATAAAAGAAGAACATAGTACGATAAAAATAACTGCCGAAATATAAGCGTTAAACCCAAAAAGTTTTATAAACCCTATTCCTAACGCTATCGTAAAAACGGCAAGGCAAGTAAGTTCGTCGTTTCCGCATTTATAATTAAAATTTTTAATAAATATAACTCTTGCAGAAGATATAAACAACGGTGTGAGAATAACGCAAGAAACGGCTTCTATTAAAATTATTATAAAGTTTTCTTTACTAGCCGTTAAAATAAAAGGGAGTACCGCCAAAATAGAAATAGGTAAAATTTTCGCCCCTACTTTTATTTTTTTCTTTTTAAGAAAAGCGAAAATAGGCAGGGTTAAAACCGCCGTAATAACGGCTAAAAAAAGGTTCAAAACTGAAAAATTGCAAATGAACCCAAGCGTTAAACAAATTGCCGATAAAAACACGTTAAAACCGAGATATAACAAAGCTAAATACATCGGAACGCTTAAAAACGATAGTGGGTGAACGCCGTTTAAGAGTATAAAAATTAAAGTTGAAACGGCTAATTTTACAACCGTTTTATAAGTAAATCTAAATTTTGCCATAAAAAACCACCTTGCTTAAGTTAACTTATACGTTAAACTCTACAAGGTGGAAAAATATTAAAAATATTGTCTAATAACTACTTATATTATCGTAAAACTTCAACGAGCGTAGTTCCTACGGGGCGAATAGACGCTTCAAATACGTTATTTTCGCCGAAAAGTTTTTTCATAAAGGCGGTATAGTTTTTAACTTCTTTATCGTTAACAAAGGCAAGTATTGAGCCGGCAAAGCCACCGCCGTGAACTCTAACGGCGCCGTCTTTAATAAAATTTCTGCTAAGTTCAACGCCTAAAACTACGGGTTGCTTAACGTCGCCGGGAACGTAACAGTTTTGTAAAAGGGCAAGGCTTGATTTTCCCGATTCGTTAACGGCGTCTAAAAACCCTTGAACGTCGCCGGAAAGAAGGCAGTTTTGCGCTTTAATAACTCTATCGTTTTCATTGTAGAAGTGGAGTGCTCTAAGTATTGCTCTACCGCTAAAACGGCGTTTTAAGGTGGGGAGCATTTTTTCAAAATCTTTCTTTGGAACTTCGCGGAGAACTTTTTTACCAAAGAAACTTGCAACTTCTTCCATTTCACTTCTTATAGCCGCGTAGTGTTCGGTAAGGGTAGCGTGATTTCCGCCCGTGTTGGTTATAACCAAAGTGTAACCGCTTGGCGCTTGTAATTTTTTAACGATGGGATTTTTAGGCTCTTGAAAGTCGAGTTTAACGAGCGAGCCGATGGAAATTCCGCTTTGGTCTAAAAGCCCGCAGGGTTTTCCAAAATAAACGTTCTCAGCGTATTGAGAAATAACTGCTCTATCAATATCTGAAAGTTTGCCGTGAAGGTATAAAGTGTTGAAAATTTCAGCAACTAAAACTTCAAACGCCGCAGATGACGAAACGCCCGCGCCCTTAAAGATATTGCTTGAAGTGTAAGCGGTAAAACCGCCTATTTCATAACCTTTTTTGCAAATACCGTCTGCAACGCCTCTTGCAAGAGCGTCAGATTTCCCCTTTTCACTTTCTCTAACGGATAAATCGTTTAAGTCGATTTCAACCGGGGGATAACCTTCCGAACAAATTTTAACTATTTTATCGTTGCGTTTTGAAACTACCGCAATAACGTCGCACGAAATTGACGCAACCATTACTAGCCCGTTGTTATGGTCGGTGTGATTACCTAAAATTTCGGCTCTACCTGAAGATGAAAAAAGATGAGTGGGCTCAAAATTTTCATTTTCAACAAAAATCTTTTTTAAGCGTTCAATTCGCTCAACCTTTTCTTCAATTTTACAATTTTCGCCGTATAATAATCTTAAATCCATAATTAATTTCACTCCTTTCAACTCAAATTCAAGTTGTGAAAACACTCGATTTCGAGTTTCCAAGTAGAGATATTCTAACACTTATTTTGAGTATTGTAAACAATTAACTTGCAAAAAAAATAAAATTAGATTATAATTTATTATATGTTTTTAGTCGTAGGGCTCGGTAATCCCGATGCAAAGTACAAAAATAACGTTCACAATCTCGGCTTTATGGGGGTTGACGCGCTTGCTGAAAAGCTCGGCGTAACTTTTGATAAAAAAGGGCATAAGGGCGTTTATACCATAACTTCTATAAAAGGCGAAAAAGTAGCGCTATTAAAGCCCCATACCTATATGAATTTGAGTGGGGAGAGTATTCAAAGTTTTGCAAGTTTTTATAAAGTTCCCGTTCAAAACGTCTTAGTTATTTACGATGATTTAGATATTGAAATGGGTTCTATTAGGATTCGCCAAAAAGGTTCTGCAGGCACGCACAACGGTATGAAGAGCGTAGTAAATATGCTTTCTTCTCAAGATTTTCCCAGAATTAGAATCGGTTGCAAACCCGTGGACTTTAAGGGTGATATTATAGATTACGTTTTATCTAATATCAAACCGGAAAATAAAGAAGTTATAAACGGAGCGATAGATAGGGCGTCAAGCGCCGCTTTAAGTTTTGTTAGCGGAGAGAGAATTGACGTTGTTATGAATAAGTTTAACGGTTAATATGCTTAAAAATCTTATAAAATCCGAAAAATTCGGATGGCAAAACAATCAAATAGTCGAAAGTGTCTGCGGTGGTATTCCCACCGCAGTTTTCGGCGTGGCGTTTTCCGAAAAGAGCGTTATAGTAAGTTCTTTTGACGCGCCCGTTTTGTTTATTGTTAGAGATTCGATAACCGCTAAAAAATACTTGTCTGAAATAGAGCAAATAACGGGAGAAAAGGTAGTTTATCTCCCCGCTAAAGACGATTCGCTTTTATTAAGACCGGTTTTTGACAAAGAGAATATGTATAAAAGGCTCACCGCTCTTTACGAAATTAAAAACGGCGCTAAAATAGTAATTGCCACCTTTGAAGCCTTAATGCAACTCTTTCCGAAAAATATTAAAAGTTTAACCTTTGAAAAGGGCAACGATTACGATCTTGCCGAAGTTTGTAGTAATCTTATTAAACTCGGATATATTCGCGACGAAGTTTGCGAAAGCCAAGGCTCTTTTACTTTAAGGGGAGATACTTTAAGAATTTTTCCAATAAACGGCAATTTTCCTATTCGCCTTGATTTTTTCGGGGATAATTTAGAAAGTATAAAAATAGACGGGTTTGAAAAAGATTTAGTTACCGTAATTCAAACTACCGACGTTTTGATTGATAATAACGAAGTTGAAATCATAAGAGAAAAACTTAAAACTTCGCTTAAAAAGTATGGAAGTTTACTCGTTAAGGAAAAGGCGTCGCAAGTATATAACAAAATAGTAGATAGGCTTGAAACCGACCTTTTCGACCAGTCGCTTCAATACGTGTTTCCGCTCGTTGCTAATTCTACTCACGATTTTACCGAATATTTTTCAAAAGAGACGGTAATAGTTTTTGACGAGAGTAAAATAACTTACGAAAACCTTACCTATCATCACAAAGAAAAACTTGAAAGAGTTGACGGGATACTCCGTTCCGGCGAAGGGTTTGATTTTATTTCCGACCATCTTGCTAGCGACGAGTATATTTTAGATAAACTTTCTTCGTTTAGAAGTTTAGCCGTTCAAACGCTAACGGCAATCGTTCCGTTTTTTAATCCTATCAAAACGTTTAATATTCGCTCGACGCCCGTTGAGAGATATTTTTTGAAGTCCGATGATTTAAGTAGGGACGTTAAGGGGTGGGTAGCCGTAGGTTATACGGTGGTTTTGTGTTGCGGAGATTATATGTCCGCCGAAAAAATCTACTATAAACTCCTTGAAGATAAAATTCCCGTAAGGTTTAGCGAAGCCGTTGATAAAAACGCGGTTGGAGCGTTGGTTACCACCCTTCCTTTAGATAGCGGTTTTATTTTCCACGAATCTAAACTTGCAGTAATCGGCACGGGGGACTTATTCTTCAAAAAATCTCAACAAAAAACCGTTAAGAAAAAGCGTGGAGATTTATTTACTGCGCCTGAAGTCGGCGGGTTTGCCGTGCACGAAAGATTCGGCGTGGGGCTTGTAAAGGGCGTAAAGAGAATAAACACCGTAGAAGGCGGTAAGGACTACGTTGAACTTGAATACGCAGGTGGCGATAGGCTTTACGTTTCTACCGACCAAATGGATAGTTTATCAAAGTATTTAGGCGGTAGCGAAACGCCAACGCTCAATAAAATTGGCAACGGCGAGTTTGAAAGGATTAAAGAAAGGGTTAAGCAGGCAATAGCCAAGATGACCATTAACCTTAAAAAACTTTACAGCGAGAGAAAGAAGGCTAAAGGCTACGCTTTTTCTGAAGATAACGCTTTGACTTTAGAGTTTGAAAATTCCTTCGGTTTTGAAGAAACGGAAGACCAAATTTCTTCTTTAGAAGAAATTAAAAGCGATATGGAAAGCGATAAAGTTATGGATAGGCTTTTGTGTGGCGACGTTGGTTTTGGTAAAACCGAAGTTGCTTTTAGAGCAGCGTTCAAAGCGATTATGGACGGAAAGCAAGTTGCTATGATAGCGCCTACGACTATTCTTTCAGAGCAACACTATATGACCGCCGTTTCACGCTTTGAAAACTTTGGCGTAAGGATAGGCGTTTTGAATAGGTTTGCAACGCCGTTAAAACAAAAAAGGCTTATTGAAAGAATTGAAAACGGCGAAGTTGACTTTGTTATTGGTACGCATAGGCTTTTTTCAAAGGATATAAAATTCAAAGATTTAGGGCTTTTAATAGTTGACGAAGAACAGCGTTTCGGCGTTGAGCATAAAGAAAAATTAAAAACGTTAAAAGACAACGTGGACACGCTCGTATTATCAGCAACGCCGATACCGAGAACTCTGCATATGTCGCTCTCTGGAATAAGAGATATTAGCACTATAAACACTCCGCCAAAGCAAAGGATTCCCGTTCAAACGGTGGTTTCCGAGCTTACCGACAGTTTGATTAAAGACGCTATCAAGCGTGAACTCTCAAGGAACGGTCAAACGTTCATACTCTTTAATAGGGTAGAAAACATTTATCTTTTCAAAGATAAAGTTCAACAAATAGTTCCCGAAGCAAGGATAATAGTCGCTCACGGGCAAATGCCTGAAAGGGAACTTGAAAGGTGTATTTTAAGTTTCTATAACGGCGAGGCGGACGTTTTAATTGCAACGACTATTATCGAAAACGGAATAGATATTCCAAGGGCAAACACTTTAATAGTTGAAAGTAGCGATAGGTTAGGGCTTTCAACCCTTTATCAGTTAAAGGGAAGAGTTGGGCGCGGTAACTTAATGGCGTACGCGTACTTTACTTATACCGAAGGTAAAATTTTAACCGACGCGTCTTATAAAAGGCTTTCCGCCCTTATGGAATATACCGAGATGGGTAGCGGTTATAAAATTGCAATGCGCGATTTAGAAATAAGGGGCGCAGGCAACGTTTTAGGTAAGGAACAGCACGGGCATTTAGATAGGGTTGGTTACGAGCTTTACAGCAAACTCTTGAAAGAAGAACTTGGCGAAGTTACTAAAAACGCCGAGATTGAACTTGATATTAAAGCCGATGCGTATATTCCCGAAACCTATATTGAGAGCGAGAGCGCTCGTATGGACGCGTACAAACTCATTGCCGAAATTTCTTCCGATGGAGATAGGGTAAGGGTTGTTAATTCCTTAACTGAAGATTTTGGTAAAATTCCGCGCGCGGTTGAAACGCTTATAGATATTGCAACGCTCAAAGTAAAGGCAAAATTAGTAGACTGTATTAAGATTTCAATTTCGTTAAATCTTTGTAGGTTAACGCTTAAAAACCTTGAGTCGTTAAGAGATGGCAAAATCACCAAAAAACTTAAAGATTATAAAGAAACCGTAACGCTTACTTTTGATGAAAGGCCGGTTTTAGTGTTCAACTCGGAAGGCAAAAAACCTGAAGAAAATATAAGAGCGGTTATTGAATTTTTGAGTTTTGACGATTAAAAGAGATAAAAAAGCAAAAAAATAATGTAAATAGTGCAAAATATTTTTGAAAGTTGGCAAAAAACTATTGCATTAAAAACAAATATTTTGTATAATAAGAACACTATTATTGTAAACAATAAGTGGCATTATGCCCTTTTTTAGACGGAGAATTTTATGAAGAAGTTTTTAGCAAAGATAATATCGTGCTCGCTTGCTGTGGTGCTTTCGCTCTTCCTTTTGAACGGTTGCGCGCTCATTACCACTAATGCAGAAAGAGATATGGCGCAAGTAATTGCAACGGTTGAACTCGATCCCGCGCTTAAGGAAGACGTTTATAAGCGTGAACTCGTTTCGGCGTACAGCCAAGAAGGATACTACTACGTTCAATATATGGGTATGACCGTAGAAGAAGCTTACGCGCAAATGCTTGACGATATAGTTCGCAATAGAATTTTGAAGCAACAAGCAAAACTTGCATTAACAGGTAGCACGAGCGTCAACAAGGTTGGTTACTTTGCTCAGGCAGACGCTATTGCCGATGCTGATAAAACTTCTATTGATTATATTTTATCCGGCAACAACTATTTGGGCGATAAGTTCACTGCCGTAACTAAGACTGACAGTATAGACAAATTCTTTACCGAATACGAATACTACCATATTTATTACAGCGTGTTAACTTCGGTTAGAGCGTTGGTTGACGGTTATAAGGAAGTAGAAGACGAACATCATCACGACGCGTACGAAACTTTCAGCGGTACGGTTAGAGCAACTTTAACTGCTCCTACTGAAGACGAGTATGACGAATACGAAATGAAATACGATGAAGAAGGCAAGGTTGTTAACAAAGATTCTTCCTTCTATAAATCGCACGAACAAATCAATAAAGATGCTGAACTTGGGCTTGACCTTGCAAGTTATTCAACTAAATACGATTTAGCTCTCTCCGTTTACAAAGCGTATTGTGAAAAGTTTACTTTAGCAGGCGATAGATATGAAATCAACAAGCTTATTAGAGATCTTAAATCTTTAGGTTTCATCACTAGCGAAGAAGCCGCAAGAAAAACTCCTACTACTAAGGAAGAAATTTTAGATCTCACTTATTTCAAAGACGCGCTTCAAATCCAATACGAAAACAAATTAATTAACAAGTTCAAATCTGCTCTTCAAAACAACGAAGAAAAGAAACTTGCAGGCGAAGAAGATATTTACAACGCGTACGTTAACGCGTTCAACAACCAAAAACTTGCTCACAAGAACTATACTACTTATGAAACTGCTCTTGAAAACGCAAGCGATTCTTCTCTCGTTTTATATAACCCTGAAGTTGACGGTAAATACGGTTACGTTCTTAACCTTTTAATTGGTTTCAGCACCGAACAAAAAGCTCTTTTAGATGCTGTTAACGAAAACCAAAAACTTACAAAAACTCAAAAGGCTCAAGCAAGAGAAGATCTCTTAGCTCAATTATACGCTAAAGATTTAAGAAGTACATGGGTAGAATCTTATTACGGTAGTTACGAAAACGGCAAATTCACGTTTGGTGACGATTATTGTAAGACTCCTGAATTAAAGACTTATGCAGGTTCTATCGTAGGTGCTAACGAATACGAATATCACAGCGAATACGATGAACATGAAGTAAGATATTCTTTCGATTTTGTAAAGGGTACTGAAATTCCGTTTGAAACTTTCTATTCTAACGTAGTTGAAAAGATTATGGGCTTTGAAGGTAAGAGCGGTAAACTTGAAAACTATTCTGATAGCGATAAAGAAAAGTTCTTAGATTTAATCTTTGCTTATTCTACTGACGACGGTTCGTTAAAAGAAGGTTACGGTTACGTTTACTCTCCAAAGACTTCATCAACCAAGTACGTTACCGAATTTGCTGAAAGCGCAAAGAAGGTTGTAGCAGGTGGCGTTGGTTCTTATGACGTTGTTGCAACTGAATTCGGTTATCACGTTATCCTTTGCACTAAGGTTATCGAACCTACTACTACCGCTATTACTTACGATAAGTTCCTTGCAGACATTAACGTTAAAGGCACTATTCCTTATCTCTTTAAGGAATACCAAAAGAATAGGCTTGTAGTTGAAAATGCTGATAAGGTAACGGAAGCCTTCTTCAAGAGTAATCTTGCAAGTAGCGTTAAGTATTTTGAAGATAATTATAGCGACTTATTTGAAACTCAAGAATAATAAATAAAGTAAAAATCTCGGCTTTTTCAGCCGAGATTTTTTTGTGCCATCTATATATTATACGCGCACTACGCGCGCGTGAAGTAAAGGATTTTGTAAAATCGCTTATATAATCGCAAAAAACGCGTTTTTAATAAAATTTATAATATGTGCATAAAATTAATAGCACCACAATATATAGTGTAATTTTTTCAAAAATATTTTCAAATTGTGGTTTTTGCAACAGTTTTTAATCGTGAATTGTGCTATACTAATAGAGCATCTGATAAAACTATAAAAAATAAGGAAAAATATATGAAGATTATCAAAAGAAGTGGTAAAGAAGTAGATTTTAATTTAGACAAGATTTTGGGCGCCGTTATCAAGGCGAACAATGAAGTTGTTGAAGACGATAGAATAACGGATGATCAGATTCGTGAACTCGCTAAAAAGGTAGCGGACATTTGCGCATCAAGAACCCGTTCTTTAAGCGTAGAAGAAATTCAAGACTTAGTTGAAAACGAAATAATGCGTCTTGGAGCGTTCAACCTTGCAAGAACTTATATTACCTACCGTTATAAAAGGCAACTTATAAGAAAGTCTAACACTACTGATGATAGAATCCTTTCTTTAATAGACTGCAATAACGAAGAAGTCAAGCAAGAAAACTCTAATAAAAACCCCACCGTTAATAGCGTTCAGCGTGACTATATGGCAGGCGAAGTATCTAAAGATATAACTAAGCGTATCTTATTACCGCAACACATAGTTACTGCGCACGAAGACGGTGTTATCCATTTCCACGATGCAGACTATTACGCTCAACGTATGCATAACTGTGACCTTGTTAACCTTGAAGATATGCTTCAAAACGGAACGGTTATTTCGGGCACTATGATTGAAAAACCGCACAGTTTCTCAACCGCTTGTAATATTGCAACGCAAATTATTGCGCAAGTAGCGTCTTCTCAATACGGTGGTCAAAGTATTTCTCTTACTCACCTTGCTCCATTCGTTCAAATTTCAAGAGAAAAGATTTGGGGCGAAGTGAAAGAAGAGTTTAAGGACGTTGGCGTTGAAGTTACTGAAGAAGCAATGGCTAAAATAGTTGAAAAGCGTGTGCGTGAAGAAGTTAGAAGGGGTATTCAAACTATTCAATATCAAGTTGTAACTCTTATGACTACTAACGGTCAAGCGCCGTTCATTACGGTATTTATGTACCTTGGCGAAGCCAAGAACGAACGCGAAAAGCAAGATTTAGCAATAATGATTGAAGAAACGCTCGTTCAAAGAATTCGTGGTGTTAAGAACGAAAACGGCGTGTATATCACTCCTGCGTTCCCTAAACTCATCTACGTTTTAGAAGAACAAAATATTCATGAAGACAGTCCTTATTTCTACCTTACCAAACTTTCAGCTCAATGTACTGCAAAGCGTATGGTTCCCGACTATATTTCTGAAAAGATTATGCTCGAACTTAAAAAGGACAAAAATGGGGACGGCCATTGTTACACCTGTATGGGTTGCCGTTCATTCTTAACTCCTTACGTTGACGAAGAAGGAAAGCCCAAGTATTATGGTAGATTTAACCAAGGCGTAGTAACAGTTAACCTTGTTGACATTGCTCTTTCAGCAAAGCGTGATATTAATTTGTTCTGGAAGGTATTTGCAGAGCGTATGGAACTTTGCCACGAAGCGCTCCAATGCCGTCACGAAAGATTATCGGGAACAATGTCAGACGCTGCTCCAATTTTATGGCAACACGGCGCTTTAGCAAGGCTTAAACCGGGCGAAACTATCGATAAGCTTTTACACGGTGGTTATTCAACCATTTCATTAGGCTACGCAGGTCTTTGGGAAACCGTTTACGCTATGACGGGTAAAAAACTTACCGAACCCGAAGGCAAAGAATTTGGCTTAAAGATAATGAGAACGCTCAACGAATATACTGCTAAATGGAAGAGAGCGGAACACGTTGACTATTCATTATACGGCACACCGCTTGAAAGCACCACTTATAAATTTGCAAAACAACTTCAACAACGCTTTGGCATAATTGAAGGTGTTACCGATAAAAATTACATTACTAACAGTTATCATATCCACGTTACTGAAGATATTGATGCCTTCACTAAACTTAAAGAAGAATCTGAATTCCAAGCATTATCTCCAGGTGGCGCAATTAGTTACGTTGAAGTTCCCAATATGCAACACAATATCCCCGCGGTTATAAAAGTTATGCAGTTTATCTACGATAACATAATGTATGCGGAACTCAATACCAAGAGTGACTATTGCCAAGTTTGCGGATACGATGGCGAAATTCAAATAGTAAACGACGAAAGTGGCAAACTTATTTGGGAATGTCCTAAGTGTGGTTGCCGTGATCAAAGCAAAATGAACGTTGCTCGCCGTACCTGTGGTTATATTGGAACTCAATATTGGAACCAAGGTAGGACGCAAGAGATTAAAGAGCGTGTACTCCATTTGTAATCTAAAGGCTTATAAAAGTTATATTTTGCCTAAAGGCAAAGATATATTTTTGCTAAAGCAAAAGATAGATTGTCTTAACGGATAGATATATTTTCGCTAACGCGAAAGTTGCGGATATATTTTATATATGAATAAAATCCACAACTTTTTGACGCAGTCAAAAAATATAACTTGCCGTAGGCAAATATATCTTACCAAAGGTAAATATATCTTTTTACGCAGTAAAAAATATAACTATTTACTATAGGTAAATTATTATGAATTACGCAACTATTAAATACAACGATATAGCAAACGGAACGGGAGTGAGAACGTCACTCTTTGTTTCGGGTTGCACTCATAAATGCAAGGGTTGTTTTAATAGTGAAGCGTGGGATTTTAACTACGGCAAGCCTTTTGATAAAGGCGTTCAAGAAGAGATTTTAGCATCGGTTGACAATTATTTTGTAGACGGGCTTTCGCTTTTAGGCGGAGAACCGTTCGAGCCTGAAAATCAACTTGAACTTTACCCCTTTTTATTAGAATTCAAAAAGAGATTTCCGAGTAAAACCGTTTGGTGTTATACGGGTTATCTTTTCGATAAGGAATTATTAGGAACGAGCAGGGCAAATACTGAGGTTACTAAAGATATGTTATCTTTAATAGACGTTTTAGTGGACGGAAGATTTATTGAAGCGCAAAAAAACATATCGCTACAATTTCGCGGTTCTGAAAACCAAAGAATTATCGACGTTAAAAAATCACTTGAAAAAGGCGAAGTAGTAAATTACGATTTAAGGTATTAAAATTATGGAAAAATTAACCGTAAAATTTATAAAACTCAATGAAAACGCAAAAACTCCTACTTTCGGTACGGAATTTTCAGCGGGCGCGGACCTTTATAGCGCTGAAGAAGAAATCGTTATCGCTCCCGGCGAAACAAAGTTTATAGGAACCGGTTTAGCAACCGCTATTCCCGTAGGAACGGTTGGCCTTATTTACGCTCGTAGCGGTTTAGCGTGCAAAAAGGGGCTTGCTCCTGCAAATAAAGTGGGAGTTATCGATAGCGACTATCGTGGAGAAATAAAGGTTGCCCTTCATAACCACGGAACAGAACCGCAAACCGTTGCTAAAAATGAAAGAGTAGCGCAAATGGTAATAACTCCTTACTACGCCGTTGATTACGTTGAATCTGATACTTTAGATCAAACCGAGCGTGGTGCAGGTGGTTTCGGCTCTACTGGTAGACAATAATAATATTAAAACTTGGGTTATTCCCAAGTTTTTTTAATAAAAACTTGATTTATATTATTGATAATGTTAAAATTATATTTATGAAAAGATTGGTTATAAAAATTGGCTCGTCGTCACTCTTTAAGGGGCAAGAATTTGCAGTTAAAGAAATTACGGCGCTCGCTCAAGAAATTAAAAAGATAAGAGATAGTGGCACGGAAGTTTGCTTAATTACGTCAGGCGCAATAGCCGTTGGTATGAGTGAAATGGGGCTTGATAGAAAGCCTTCTGAACTTTCTTCAAAACAAGCGCTCGCAGCAATAGGTCAAGCATACTTAATGGAAAGATATGAAAAAATCTTTCAAACGGTAAATATTAAGCCCGCTCAAATACTTTTAAGCCACGACGACTTTGGTAATCGCGATAGGGTTAAAAACTTAAATAACACTATCTCGTCCCTCTTTGAGTTCGGTGCTTTACCCGTAATTAATGAAAACGACGCGCTCGCCACCGAAGAAATTAAAGTTGGTGATAACGATACGCTCGCTAGTATGATAGCATTAAACATCGGCGCGGAACTTTTGGTTATTATATCCGACGTTGACGGGCTTTACGATAAAAACCCCGTAACTAACCCCGATGCTAAACTTATAAAAACGGTTGATAAAATAGACGAGAGCGTATTCTCGCTTGCAAAAGCGCCTACGTCAAAAGTTGGCACGGGCGGTATGATAACAAAAATTCGCGCGGCGAAGATTTGTTGTAATTCTGGAATTAAGATGATGATAGTCGGCAACGGCAAAATCTCTAATTTGAGTGAAATTACTAGCGGAAAAAATTTGGGCACGGAATTTATTGAGAAGGGTAAAATGCCCGTTAGAAGCAACTGGATTTTATCTTGCGCTAACGTAAGCGGTAAAATTTTGGTTGACGACGGAGCAAAAGAAGCCCTTATTAAAAGAAACAGTTTACTTTCTTGCGGGATACTTGATATTAAAGGTACTTTCTCTAGCGGAAGCGTAGTTGAAGTGTGTGATGAAAACGGTGAAGTTTTCGCTAAAGGCGTAGTAGCGTTCGGTAGCGATAACTTAAAAACTCTTGATAAAAAGGGCGAACATCACTCTCAACTTATAATTCACGCAAATAATTTGGTTTTATTATGATTGATTTTTCTAAAGTTAAAAAAGCGAGTAGGGTTTTAGCGCTTTGTTCTACCGAGCAAAAAAACTCTGCTTTAATAAAAATTGCAAAAGTTCTTGAAAGAAATGCGGAACTTATTGAAGAAGAGAATAAAAAAGATTTAGAATACGCAAAAGTTAACGGCGTAAAAGAGAGCATGATAGCCCGCCTTGCTTTGAAAAAGGAGCAAGTACTATCTATCGCGAGTGACGTTTTGAAAGTTTCTTCTCTTCCCGATCCAATCGGTGAAACGGTTGAAGATTTCGTAACGAGCGCCGGGCTTGAAATTACTAAAAAAAGAGTACCTTTAGGCGTTATAGGCGTTATTTACGAAGCGCGCCCAAACGTTACCGTTGACGTTAGCGTTTTGTGCTTAAAAACGGGTAACGCGTGCGTGTTAAAAGGTGGTAAAGAAGCTAAGTTTACAAACGCTTTGCTTGTTAAACTTATTCAATTTGCGATAAGTGATTATCTTCCTAAAGATAGCGTTATGCTCCTTGCCGATAGGAGTGAAACGGCGGAACTTTTAAGAGCCAAAGGCTCTGTTGACCTTATTATTCCAAGGGGTAGTAAAAACCTTATAAATTACGTTACTCAAAATTCGCTCGTTCCCGTTATCGAAACGGGCGCAGGCGTTTGCCACGCTTACGTTCACGAGTCTGCTAATTTAGATTTAGCGCTTAAAATTATAGACAATGCTAAAACGAGCAAGCCCTCCGTTTGCAACGCCATTGAAACGGTGCTTATAGATAGAAAAATTATTGAAGATTTTGCTCCCGCGCTATTGAGTTTTGCTAAAAGTAAGGGTGTTAACCTTTACGTTAATAAAGAAACTTCAAAATATTTAGACGGTACTTTAATTGAAGAAGACGGTTACTCGGTAGAATATAATTCGCTTGATTTATCGCTAAAAGTGGTGGATGGAGTTGACGATGCTATCTCGCATATAGACTGTCATAGTACCAAGCACTCAGAAACTATAATAGCAACCGATAAGGCGATTATCGAAAAGTTTTACAACGCTATTGATAGTGCTTGCGTATATTCTAATGCGTCTACTAGATTTACTGACGGCGGTTGTTTCGGTATGGGCGCTGAAATAGGTATTAGCACTCAAAAACTTCACGCAAGAGGGCCTATGGGGCTTAAGGAAATAACTTCTTATAAGTATATTATCAAAGGTCACGGAGAAACGAGATGAAAATAGGATTTATCGGTTGCGGTAAAATGGGTGGAGCGATACTCAAAGGTGTTAAAGATAGAGTTTTTAATACTTTAGATATTGCAGTTTTTGAACTCAATCCCGCAGTTACTCAAAACTTAAAAAATCAAGGTGTTAAAGTAACTAAAACTATTACTGAACTTGCCAGCGTTTCTGATATTTTACTTCTTGCTATTAAACCGCAAGATTTTTCAAGCATGCTTGAAAGTATAAAAGATAGCGTTCAAAATAAACTTATAATCTCAATCGCGGCAGGCGTAAAAATTGAGAAAATAACGAGTGTTTTGGGCGAAGTTAAGGTGGCAAGAGTAATGCCTAATACCGCGGCTTCGGTAGGGGAAGCAAGCTCGGTTATAACTTTTAACGAACTTTTAACCGAAAACGATAAAAAACTTTGTTTAGAAATATTTAGCGCCGTTGGTAAGGTTCAAGAAATCCCCGAAAGTTTAATGGACGACGTTATTCCAATCGGCGGTTCTTTCACGGCGTTCGAGTATTATTTTTACAAAGGCTTTTTAGAAAGTAGTGTAAAGCGTGGCGTCCCGTATGAAACTGCCAAAAAAATGCTCGTTCAAAGCATAATAGGCTCTGCAAAGATGATTGAAAACGACGATAGGAATATTGATGAACTTATAAAAGACGTTTGCTCTAAAGGTGGAACAACGCTTGCAGGTCTTAAAGAGTTTGAAGATAATAATTTGCTCAAAATTATAGACGATTGCGCTATTGCTTGCGCTAATCGTAGCAAAGAACTTGGAAAATAAGTATTAAATTTTACTTTTTGCTCACGCTAACTTTATGAGAAAAATAGATAAAGAGCGTAAAGCCGTTTTAGATAAGTTAAAAAGCGCAAGCCCAAGCCAAGTGGGCGATATTTTAAGAGAGTATTTTTCGTTAAAGAAAAAATAAAAGTTGCAACAAACGTTGCAACTTTTTTAATAGTCCCATTTAGGAATATAAATTTCTTTCGCTGAAGAAAGTTCCTGAATAAACGCGTTTTCAATTCCTTTTTCTATCGCGTAATCAACTACTTTATCGTATTCCTTTTTGGTTATTTTTCTATTGAGTTCTAAAAGTTTTTCTTGCTTTATAACGGGTGTAAATTGTGACATTATAGATATGTAAGCCCCGTTTTTAGCGTTGTTTATAAACCAATCTATAACCTTCAAACTGTCGTTAGAGCAAAGGGGGAGTATAAGGTGGCGGACTATAACGCCAGACTTAATAAGCCCGTTTTCAACAACCGTTTTTTTGCGTGCCATCATAAATTTTATGGCATTTTCCGCTTGCTCAAAGTAGTCTTTTTTACCCGTGTAGCGCTCGCTTATTTGGGGGTTAAAAAACTTAAGGTCGGGAAGGTAAATGTCAACGTATGGGTCGATTATCTCTAAAGTTTCTAAATTTTCGTACGAGTGGGTGTTATATACCACGGGAATTTTGGGTTTATAAATTTCAAAGGCTTTTGCAATAGACGGCGCGTAGTGGGTTGGCGTTACCAAATTTATATTGTGAGCGCCAATATCTTCAAGCTCCTTAAAAATATCCGCAAGTTCGTTGGGTGTGATTATTTTACCGCGTTTTGCCCTTGAAAGGTCGTAATTTTGGCAAAAAGCGCAACGGAGCGAGCACCCCGAAAAGAATATCGTACCAGAGCCTACGCTACCTGAAATTAGCGGTTCTTCAAAATTGTGAAGCCCGTGTTTGGCAATAATTATTTTGTTTTTAACTCCGCACGCGCCGGCGATTGCCGTTCTATCTACTTTGCAATCGTTAGGGCATAGCGAACAATTATTATATAATTCGTTTTGCATATTTTAATTTTACCACTTATTTAGTTAGTTGACAATTATTTCAAAAGAATATATAATAAATTTACTTTATTAAAAGAGAGATTTTTTATGAACAAATTTTTTACGAGTGAAAGCGTTACTGAAGGTCATCCAGACAAAGTTTGCGACCAGATTTCAGACGCGGTTTTAGACGCAATATTAAAAGAAGACCCCGAAGCGAGAGTTGCTTGCGAGTGCGCGTGCTGTACGGGGCTTATTCTCGTTATGGGAGAAATTACTACTAATTGCTACGTTGATATTCAAAAAATTGCTCGCCAAACGGTTGAAGAAATTGGTTATACGAGAGCAAAATACGGGTTTGACGCGTCTACTTGCGGTGTAATCACTTCTATTAACGAACAGTCTAAAGACATTGCTTTGGGTGTTGATAGTTCGGTTGAACACCGTGAGAGCGGTGATATTGCCGATAAAGTCGGCGCGGGCGACCAAGGTATGATGTTTGGTTACGCAACCGATGAAACTGAAGAATATATGCCTATCGCTATAACTTTAGCGCATAAGCTTACAAAAAGGCTTTCAGAAGTTAGAAAGTCTGGTCTTTTAACTTATCTTCGCCCGGACGGAAAGAGCCAAGTTACCGTTGAATACGACGGCAACGAAGTAAAGAGAATACACGCCGTAGTAGTTTCTACTCAACACTCTGAAAACGTTACTACCGAAGAACTTAGAAAAGACGTGTTAGAACACGTTATTAAAGCGGTTTTACCAAAGGAACTTTTAGATGAAAACACCAAGTATTTTATCAATCCTACGGGTAGATTTGAAATCGGTGGGCCTCACGGCGATAGCGGTTTAACAGGTAGAAAGATTATAGTTGATACCTACGGTGGTAGTTGTCCGCACGGTGGTGGAGCGTTCTCTGGTAAAGACCCTACTAAGGTTGATAGAAGCGCTGCGTATATGGCGCGTTACATTTGCAAAAATATAGTTGCAGCAGGCCTTGCTAAAAAGTGCACGCTTGAACTTTCTTACGCTATCGGCGTTGCAAAACCAATTTCAGTATTTATTAACACCGAAGGAACGGGTATTTTATCTGATGAAGAGATTGCTGAAATCGTGGTTAAAGAATTTGATCTTCGCCCGTATTCAATCATCAAAACGTTAGGTCTTAGAGCGCCTATTTACAAAAATACCGCGTCATACGGCCACTTTGGTAGAAGTGAATTCCCTTGGGAACGTTTAGATAGGGTTGACGACCTTAAAAAATACAAGGCTTAAAAATGAAAGCTATTGAAATTGAAAACCTTTCTTTTAGATATTCAGAAGAAAGCAAATACGTTATTAAAAATCTTTCCTTGTCAGTTGATAAGGGGGATTTTTTGTGTGTGCTTGGAAAAAACGGTAGCGGAAAATCAACGCTATCCCGCCTTATCAACGGGCTTTTAACCCCAACTGAAGGTGACGTTAAGGTTTTCGGTTTAAGCGTAAAGGATAAAAATTCCGTCAAGGAAATTAGAAAAAAAGTAGGAATAGTATTCCAAAATCCAGACAATCAAATGGTTGCAACCATAGTTGAGGACGACGTTGCTTTTGCGCCTGAAAATTTAGGTTACGAACCAAGTGAAATTGAAAAGAGAATAGACTTTGCTCTCGACGCCGTTAATATGCAAAAGTTTAGATATTCGGCGGGGCAAAGGTTATCCGGTGGTCAAAAACAACGTGTGGCAATCGCCGGCGTGTTAGCGGTTAAGCCAGACGTTTTGATTTTAGACGAATCAACTTCGATGCTCGACCCGTTAGGTAGAGAAGAAGTTTTAAGCGTTATTAAAAAACTCAACGAATCGGGAATAACCGTAATATCTATAACTCACTATATGGACGAAGTTGTAAACGCTTCTAAAGTAGCCGTTTTATCGGACGGGGAAATCGTAATGCAGGGAACCCCAAGCGAGATTTTTAAGAAAAAAGAAGAACTTAAATCTTACGGGCTTGATATTCCAAGGGCAACTTATATAGCGAGCGCGTTAAAAGAAAACGGCGTTGATATAAGCGGAGAAATACTCACGAAGGAAAGTTTAGCGGAGGAATTATGCAAATTGTTTCAAAAGGCTTAACTTTTACCTATAACAAAAAGTCCGACTTTGCTAAGACTGCGTTAAACGGAGTTGATATAGTTATAAACGAAGGGGAGTTTTTCGGTATCGTTGGCGAAACGGGTAGCGGTAAATCAACCTTTATTCAACATTTGAACGGGTTAATTCGCGTTCAAAACGGCAGTTTGACGGTGGGTGAGTATAATCTTGCTCCAGCGGATAAAAAAGGCAAAAAACAACTAAATAAACAACTCAAAGAGTTGAGATATAAAGTGGGTATGGTATTTCAATATCCGGAGTATCAACTGTTTGCCGAAACGGTGTTTCAAGACGTTGCGTTCGGGCTTAAAAACTTTCATCCAGAACTTAGCGCCGAAGAAGTTTCGTTAAAAGTTCAAAAGGCGATAGAAATCGTTGGGCTTGATTACCAAGCGGTAAAGGATAAATCTCCGTTTGATTTATCCGGTGGTCAAAAAAGAAGAGTTGCGCTTGCGGGAATACTTGTTTCCGAGCCGGAGATACTCGTTCTTGACGAACCCGTTGCAGGGCTTGACCCCGTTGGTAAAAAAAGGCTTATGAGTTTACTTCATACCCTTCACGATACGGGTGTAGTTAAAACTATTATAATAGTTTCACACGATATGGACGAGATTGCGGAAAACGTTTCAAGGGTGGCTCTATTTAGTAATGGTAAAGCCGTTAAAGTTTGCACGCCTAAAGAACTTTTTTCAACAAGCGATAATAAAGCCGAAAGGCTGGGGCTTCCAGTTACCGCTTACGTTCAAAAGGAACTTGAAAAAATTGGCGTTAGCATAGATACGGACTATAAATCAAAAGATTTTATTGAAAAAATAATCGAAAAATATAAATCGTTAAAATCGGAATAACAAAATGCTTTCAGACTTAACTTTCGGGCAGTACTATCAGGCGGAATCTTTCGTTCATAGGCTTGACCCAAGAATTAAAATTTTATTGCTTATAGCATACGTGGTGTTCGTGTTCGTAGCAAATTCTTTCTACGGGCTTTTAGCGCTTGCGGTTTTTTTGGCGCTTGCAATAATTTTTTCAAAAGTTCCCATCGGATCGATGTTAGGTAGTATTAAAGCAGTTTTATTCATAATAATTTTAACGGTTGTTCTCAATATCTTTTTTTACACGGGCGAAACTCAAACCGTTCTCTTTTGGATAATAACTAAAGAGGCTCTCCTTTTTTCAGGGTTTATGGCAATAAGGCTCGTAACGCTGGTTTTAGCGAGCGTTTTGTTAACTTATACTACCACGCCAGTTGCTCTTACCGACGGGATTGAAAGTTTACTTTCGCCGTTAAAGGTAATAAAATTTCCCGTTCACGAGATAGCGCTCGTTATGTCGATAGCGCTTAGGTTTATTCCGATACTTATGAACGAAGCCGATAGAATAGTTATGGCGCAAAAGGCGCGTGGTGCGGATTTTGAAAGCGGAAATTTAATTAAGAGAACGAAGGCTATGATTCCCGTTTTAATACCTTTACTTATAAGCGCGTTCCGTAGGGCTGAAGAACTTGGCGACGCTATGGATAGTAGGTGTTATAGCGCTGGCGAAAAGCGTACTAAATACAAAAAGTTAAAACTCACCTTTAGAGATTTAATAGCAACGCTCACGGCGGTAATTTTCTTTGCGGGCGTTATCGTAATAAATATTTACGGGGTGGCGTTTTTATGAGAATATTACTTACCGTTTCCTATGATGGAACTGATTTTAACGGATACCAAGTTCAACCTAACGGCAGAACGGTTGAAGAAACGCTTAACGGCGCTATTAAAAAACTCACCGGAGAAAACGTTAAGTCTATCGCAAGTGGAAGAACGGATAGCGGAGTTCACGCTCTTTGCCAAAAAGTTCACTTTGATACTCGTTCTAATATTCCGCCTAAAAACTTCGCTTTTGCGCTCAACTCCTTGCTCCCAAGCGACGTAAAGGTTGTAAAGAGCGAAAAAGTAAGCGATACTTTTAACGCGAGATATTCGGCGAAGAAAAAAACTTATAGATATTGCTTTTACGTAGGCGCGTTTGAAGAACCTATGCAGTCAAGGTATAAAACTTTAATAAACGCCTTTCCTGATATAGCGCTTATGAAAAAGGGAGCAAAAATTATTGAAGGCGAGCACGATTTTAAGTGCTTTTTAGCAAGTGGAAGTTCGGTTAAAGATACCGTTAGAACGGTTTATTCTATAAAAATTACTAAAAGGGGAAGATTTATAGATTTATACGTTACTGGTAACGGGTTTTTATATAATATGGTAAGAATTATCGCAGGTGCGCTCGTTGCGGTTGGGGAAGGAAAACTTTCGTTAGCCGAACTTGAAACGGTGATAATTTCGGGCGAGCGTACTAACAAGATAAAAACTATGCCGGCAAAGGGTTTAACTCTTTACAAAGTAAATTACTAATATTAATTGCAAAATACCCCTAAAATTGCTTGACAATAATTAGTTTTTTATATAAAATAATCAATGCGGTATTAAGTTTTACGCTTTGAATTAGCCCCTCAAACGATAAAACAACGATACTATTTAAGATTTTTAAGGAGAAATATCATGAAAACTTTCATGGCAAAAGAAGGTCAAGTTGAAAGAAAATGGTACGTAGTTGACGCAAGCGGTATGGCGCTTGGTAGACTTGCATCACAAGTTGCTGCCGTTTTAAGAGGTAAAAACAAACCTACTTTCACTCCCAACGTAGATTGTGGTGACCACGTTATTGTTATTAATACAGATAAGGTTATCTTAACGGGTAAAAAACTCGAAAAGAAATTCTATACTTACCACACCGGTTATATCGGTGGTCTTAAGCAAATTCCTTACAGCAAGATGATGGCTGAAAAGTCAGACCTTGCAGTATACGAAGCAGTTAAGGGCATGCTTCCCAAGAACAGCCTTGGTAGAAAGATGCTCACTAAACTTAGAGTATACAAAGGTGCAGAGCACACTCAACAAGCTCAAAAGCCTGTTGAATTAAAGCTCGACAAGTAAGGGAGGGATAAATCATGGCAAGAGTATCATCTAAAAAGAAACTCCAATTCTGGGGAACTGGTAGAAGAAAAAAGGCAATTGCAAGAGTAAGACTTATTCCGGGTGGCGCAGGTAACATCGTTATCAACAAGAGAGGTATTGATGATTACTGTGATCTTGAAACCGTTAAGCTTATTATCAAACAACCCCTTGTTTTAACTGAAACTTTATCTAAGTACGACGTTTTCGTTAACGTTGTTGGCGGTGGTTTTACTGGTCAAGCGGGTGCAATTCGTCACGGTATTGCAAGAGCGCTTATCGTTGCTGAACCTGAACTTCGTGCAGCGCTTAAGAAAGCAGGATTCTTAACAAGAGATCCAAGAATGAAGGAAAGAAAGAAATACGGTCTTAAGAAGGCTCGTCGTGCTCCTCAATTTAGCAAGAGATAATTACTTCTCAAAATTTTACGGCATATACCTTTGGTATGTGCCGTTTGTTTTTATAGGTGAATTATGGTAGAATATGTAGTTAGTTTTATAATTGGTATAGTTTTAATAGTTATAGGTGTAATTCAATACCGTGGGAATATTTCTCTCCTTCACGCGTATCATAGAAACCGTGTTGCTAAAGAAGACGTTAAGCCTATGGGAAAACTTGTTGGAACGGGTTCTTTAATTATTGGCGTTGGTTTATGTTTGAACGCAATATTTAACGTTATTGCCGTTATGGTTAACGATCAAATTTTTTCGCTCGTGGGTACGATTTTGCTCTTTATAAATTTAATTATTGGTATGGGCATTATTTTTTACGCATTAAAAAAGTATAACAAGGGTATATTTTAATAGATTAACCTTTAACTCAACCAACGGTATGTGGTTTTTTTTGCTTTTCCGTATATAATAGAATTAGAAACGCTAAGGAGACTAAAATGAATCAAGTAAAAATTGGTAGGTTTATTGCTGAAAGAAGAAAACTTCAAAACTTAACTCAAGTTGAACTCGCCGATAAACTGCTCGTTACCGACAGAGCGGTTTCAAAGTGGGAAAGGGGTATTTCAATGCCCGATAGTTCTATTATGCTCGACCTTTGCAAAATCTTAAAAATTAGCGTTAACGATTTATTAAGCGGGGAGAAGATTAATATGGAAAACAACGATGAAAAAAACCAAGAAATTTTGCTCAAAATGGCAAAAGAAATAGAAGCAAAAAACAAAACTATTTGGACTACTATGTGGGTGATAATGATAGTTAGTATAATTGCGCTTATTGCAGGCTTGTTTGCCGTTGCGTTTTTCATGCCGGAAGGCGTATGGCAACTTATTGCTATCATAGCAATTTGCGTAGTATTTTTAATACCGTGTTTTTATGCGTTAAAACTTGAAGTTAGCGTGGGTGCGTATAAGTGCAAAAATTGCGGGCATGAGTTTGTTCCCACCTATAAGCAAGCGCTTAACGCAATGCACTTGGGAACGACTAGGTACTTAAAATGCCCTAATTGCCAAAAACGCACTTGGTGCAAGAAAGTGATAGACAAATAAGTTACAAATTGCAAAATTTTAGCGGATGCAACCTGCATCCGCTTTTACTTTTTTAGGTTATTATCGATTTTTTTTGAAAAACTGTTGAAAGTGAATTTTATCTATGATAAAATGAACCTAATCTTAAATTTTAGGAGTAAGATTATGGCTAAAACTATTAATAATAATCAAAAAGAAATGAAAAATTGGCAAGACCAAAAATTCGGTATGTTTATCCATTGGGGCTTATTCTCTCAACCTGATATTGGTTGTTGGTCTATGTTCTGTAGCGCTATGGATATTGACGAATACGCTAAGCGCGCTGAAAAATTCAACCCCGTTAAGTTTAATGCTGACGAGTGGGTTAAAATCGCTCAAGACGCTGGTATGAAATATATGGTTCTTACCGCTAAGCATCACGACGGTTTCTCTATTTGGGATAGCAAGTATTGCTTAAACGACCATACTTCTATGAATTGCCCCGCTAAAAGGGACTTTGTTAAAGAATATACCGACGCTTGTCATAAAGCAGGTATGCTTACCGGTTTATACTATTCTCCGCTTGACTGGAGATTCCCAGGATTTTTCTTCCCAAGAATGTATAAAACAAATGCAAACGCTTTAAGGGAACAAGCGCACAAGCAACTTGAAGAACTTACCACCAACTACGGTAAAATTGACTTTATGTGGTACGATGGCGGTGAAGATTATTGGCTTGGTCACGGTTTCCATATGCACAAATGGGGTAGACCTGCCGATTTCAAGACCAATCCTCAAGTAAAAGACTTCTGGGATATGGAAAAACTTGATAAAATGGTTAGAACTAACCAACCTGGTATTATTTGTAACAACCGTATCGGCGATAAAACTTATGGTGACTATTTTGCTCCTGAAAAAGTTATCGGCGAGTTTAACGTTACTGAACCTTGGGAAACTTGCGATACGATGACTAATACTTGGGAGCATAATCCAAACTCGAAAATTCGTTCGTTTAGAAACTGTATTCACCTTCTTGCAAAGGTTGTTTGCAACGGTGGTAATTTACTCTTAAACATTGGGCCTAAGCCGGACGGTTCGTTTGAAGAAAACGAAGTTGCTCGCCTTAAAGAAATTGGCGCATGGCTTAAAAAATACGGCGAAAGTATTTACGGCACTCGCGGTGGTCCTATTAAGGTTGACCAAAGGGGTGGTACGGTACATAACGGCAACGTAATGTATTTCCACGTTCTTGACTGGTCTGATGATGAAATTTATATTCCTGCAAAAGGCAACCCTGAAATTACTTGTCTTAACGGTATCAAATTAAACGTAAGAAATCAAGGCGATTATATTGCTATTTCCGTTCCGTTTGAAAATAGGCAAGAAGTTGACACGATTATTAAGTGCACTTATAGTGAAGACGTTATGAAGGTGTTTGGCGATATTGTTGATTACGATGATATTTGCGCTAAATCCGTTTATAAAGACGATTCAATTATCGTTGAACAACTCTAAAATATTTTACAGGCTCGAAGTTCTTTGAGCCTGTTTTTAAGGGTGTTAATATGAAAAAATTGTTTATATTTTTATTTAGTATATGTTTAAGTTTAACGTCGCTAACTGCTTGTTCCGGTAGTGGAGAAGTTGTAGATCCTATTTATTCCGAAGAACTTTCTTATAACGATGCGGGGCATTTTTACGCGCAGTTAAACGGTAATGGTATGAAGGGGTATAAACCGCATAAAAATAGTAAAGGCAAGTGCTATGAGTGTGGTTATTATTTTCCTACTAACGATTTAGAGTACGTGTTAAAATATAATATGGTTGAAGGTAAACCGCAATTTTACTACGCCGTATCAAAATATATAAGCGGGCAAAGTTCTGATGCTCACATTGAAGTTCCCTTAATGCATCGCCAAGACGCTCCCGTTTATAAAAGCACTCTTGATGAGGATTACGACCCTATTATTGCCGAGTATAAAAACACTATAAATCTAACTAAATATCCCGTGTTAGAAATTTTAGAGCAAGCGTTTTATAAAAGTGGCGTTGAGTCAATAAAATTAAACGAAGGCTTAAAAACTATTGGCGACGGAGCTTTTGCGTATACTCTTATTAGAGAATTAGTTATTCCAAATTCCGTAGAAGGCAAGATTGCCGAAATTTGCGTTGGTTGTAACTCGCTTAAAAACGTTGTTATAGGCGACGGAATTACGCTTATGGACTATTATAATTTTACCTATTGCGCTGGGCTTGAAACTGTAAAGTTTAGTAAAAATACGGTAGAAATCAGAGAGAGAAATTTCTTTGGAGCAAAGAGCCTTAAATATTTGGTAATACCAAAATCTGTTATTTCTATTCCCGAATCGCAAATCTGGACTAAAAACGTGCAAAAATACGTAGTAATTCACGATCAGTTCCAAGGTGGTTTACCGCCCTCGCAAGGTATATTTTTAGAAATTAGTGAAAAAGAGTACAACGCTTTATATCTTCCCCTTTTAGAAAGGGATAGCGCTACCGGTTTAACGCTTGATCCCGTAACCAAAAAACCTATTCCGTTTGAAGAATTTGAATACACTCATTACGGTTACGTTAGCGGTTGGAGTTCTTCTAGTAAACTTTACTTTTTAGGCGAGTGGGAATACGATGAAAACGGCGTACCTAAGCCACTTGTAGAAAAAAATTAAACAACAAAAACGCTACTTTTACTAAAAAAGGAGCGTTTTTTTATTGCTTAATGTGTAAAAACGCATAAAATTCTAAAAAAAATAAAAAAAATTGCAAAAAAGTGTTTACAAATCTCTACTTAGTGATTACAATATAAAACGACAATATTATTTTACGTTAAATATTAATATTTTATAGATAGGTAAGTCGACATAGTCTAAGCCTTGCCTTAAACTATAAAACCAAAAGCTTTAACAAAGTATAAATAAAAATTTGCAAGTCAAAATCAAGGATTAAATTATGTTGACTTGCCTCAGGAGTAGATATGGCAAAATACGTTTTATGCCCAAGGTGTGAACTTAATTATATTTTAGAAGGCGAAGATTATTGCGACGTTTGCAAGGCAGAACTTAAAATTGGGCCACAACTTATGTTCTCTGTTGACGGTGACGTTAAGGACCAAGTTTTATGCCCCGTTTGTAAGCATAGATATATTGACGAAGGCGAAGATATGTGTGAACAATGCCGTGAACAAATGTATAACCGCCCTGAAGATGATTTAGACGATGGTGACGAGTGGCGTAAATTCCTTGACGAAGATGAAAAGGAAATCATCTCCAGCAAGGGCGACGAAGAAGAAATGGTTTCTCTTTCTCAAATCGAAGAAGAAGAACTTATGGGTGGCGAGTTTGAAGATGATGAAGACATTGATCCGTACACTAACGAAAAGGTTAGCGAATCTCGTGACGATGATGATTTTGACTACGTTACCGTTAATGAAGAAGACTTCCTCGATGATGAAGAAGACGAAGAAGACGAAGATATTGATGAATAATTTTTAATGTTTTTGGCTAAACTTAACTTATGATTAAAAAAGTTGGTAGTTTAGCCGAAACAAAAGAAAAAATTAAAAGTTTTTTAGGTAAGGACTTGGAGATAAAGGTAAACCTTGGTAGAAATAAGTACGTTTCTTATTTTGGAACGGTAGTTAGCGTTTACCCAGCGCTATTTCAAGTAAAGCCTAAAGAGTATTTTAATGGTAAAACCGCATTTTCCTATTCGGAGTATATGTGCGGGCTCGTTAGAATAAAAGAACTGTAAACGCGAAGGCAAACCGCCTTCGCGTTTTTTGTTCTAATAAAAAAGAGTTTTGCATATTATTTGGTAGATAAAAGGAGCAAAAGTTATGATTAAAGACGTTTTAACCAAAAAGATGCAAATAGAAAATTATATTCCGCTAAATTTGAAAAACGCGGTTGAGTGTAAACTTCCCATTTTAGAAGATGAAATTCAATCGGTTATTAAACTTGACGCTAAAACAAGCCTTAATCAAGTTCTTGCAGGCGAAAACGAAGTTCGTTACGACGGCAAAGTGGTATTTACCGCACTTCTTGGTGGAGAAAATCTTAAAAAGTGTGAAATGGGCGTTGAGTTTTCTTATAAAAACGAGTGTAAGGGTGTAGTTGACGGATGTAAAATTATAGGCGCTATTAATTGTGATAACGTTAAAATTCAAACGGTAAACGGTATTCCCGTTGCAAGTTGCGTTTTAATTTTCGCTGGAAAGGCGATTATTAATGAAGAAAACGAATATATTTGTGACGCTCAAGGCTTACAAGTTAAAAAACTTCAAACGGAAAACGCTTGCATTTTAGAAACTATCGTTAAAGATTTTGATCTAGAAGACGAGTTTGACCTTGATTACGTTGTAACTGAAGTTTTGTGGCACGAGCAAAACGTAAAGGTTAACGAAGTTTATACAGGTATAGGTTCTATAACTATTGGCGGTGAAATTGAACTTAACTACTTAACGTTAAACGCAGAGTATAAACCCGTACTTGATAAAAAAATTATTCCGTTTAATTTTGAGTTAGATTCTAAAACGGCAATGCCTGAACTTATTGCCGAAGGGTTTGTTTGTGTAAAAGATGCTAATCTTAAAGTGTTTGTTGACGAAGGTAAAAAAAGAAGCGTTGTAAGCGTTATTATAAAATTAATTGCAAATGCAAAAGTTATTGAAAATCAACCTATTACTTATATAGAAGATGCTTTTTCAAGCGAATATTATTTAACGCTCGACAAAAAAACGGTAAAAACCACCAAAAGTTTAGGCGAAAAAACTGTTGAAAAGGCTATAAACTATAAGCAAACGAGCGAATTTGAAAAAAACACTTTACTACTATGCCCGTTATTTGCTAAAATAAAAGAAATGGAACTAACTGCAAGCGCTAACGATTATAGAGCAAGCGGTATAGTTGAAGTGGGTATGCTTTTAAGCGTTGACGGAAATTACTTGGTAGAAACCACGCTTATTCCATACGAGTTTGAGATTGAAAAGTTTGGCGATGAGATAAATATTTCAGATAAAACCGTTTGTTCGGTAGAAATTTCTCAAGCGGGTAGTCAACTCATTTTTGATTTTGCAATTCGTTTAAGAGTTAGCGAGTTAGTTTATTCAACTTTTAAGGCGGTTACGTTGATTGAAGAAGGGGATAAGCGAGTAAAGTCAAATTCGGCAATTTCCGTATTTATTCCAAGAAAGGGCGATTCGCTTTGGGACGTTTGCAAGAGTATTGGCGTTTTAGAAGAAGACGTATTGAAAGTAAACCCTAACTTAACTTTCCCAACGAGTGGCGAAGAAAGGATTATTATTTATAGAGAACTAAAGTAAAGGAGTTTTTATGGTAACTCAAAAGTGTTTTGCAAAAGTTAATATCTGCTTGAAGGTAAACGGCAAACAAGGCGAATATCACGACCTTGAAAGTGTTGTTATGAGCGTTGATAAGTTTGACGTTGTTACCGCTTCAAAAAGAAACGACAATAAAATTTTGATAACTTTCGTAGGGCCTTACGCCGTAACTCCCAAGTTTCAAGAAGAAACTAACGCTTATAAGGCAGCAAAACTCTTTAAGGAAACCTTTAATACTAAAGGCGTTAATATAAAGGTTAAAGTTAATATTCCAAATTGTTCAGGCATGGGTGGTTCTTCAAGCGATATTGCCGGCGTGCTTGGAGCGTTGAAAAAACTTTTCAAAATTGACGCCGAAATGAAACCGCTTGCCGATAAACTCGGTAGCGATTCGGGATATCTTCTCTCTTGCGGTTTTGCAAGAACTCAAGGTAGGGGCGAAATAGTAACCCACTTAAAAACCGAGCATAAATACTATTTTGTTGTAATTTATTCTAATAACGGCGTTAGCACTAAAGAGTGTTTTAAGGTTTTTGATGAAGAATTTTCAGAAAACATGCAAGAAATTAACGTTGATATGGTTGAAAAGGGTATAATCGACGGAGATTTGCATTTTGTTTCTAAATACGCAGGCAATCACCTTTACGAGCCCGCAATTAAACTTAACCCAGAAGTTGAAGAAAACTTAAACGCCTTAAAAGAACTTTCTCCCGAACTTTGTTTTATGACGGGTAGCGGTGGAACGGTTGTTGCAATGTATAACCATAGAGAAATGGCTAATTGGGCTCATGCTAAACTTAAAAAGAAATACGGGCGTAAAGTTGAAGTTTTATCTTTTTATAACCCTGATGAGTTATCGGCGTTGGATAGGCTGTTTGGCTATATTCCCCCGGAGTTTCATCATTAATTGAATAAAATAATCCCCGAGTGGTAATAATTAGTTTATCACTTTCGGGGGTTTTTTTATGAAAAAAATCGGCATAACTTTAATTTTATTAAGCATAATAACCTTAACCGTAACGGCGGTTTTTAAGTTTAACCCAAACAGCGTAGAATATCTTCGCATCCATATCCGCGCAAATTCTAACGACACGGTTGACCAAAACGTAAAATATCAAGTTAAAAACGCAATAGTAAATTATTTAACTCCTATCGTTGCAAATTGTTCTTCTAAAGAACAAGCGGTATCTGAAATAAATAAAAATAAATCTCAACTTGAAAAAGTTTCAAATAACGTTTTGAAAAGCGCAGGTTTTAACTATCAAAGTAGAGTTTCGGTGAGAAACGAGTTGTTTCCTACAAGGGTTTACGGAGATTTTACGTTAGAAGAAGGTTTTTACGATGCTTTAATCGTCGAACTCGGCGAGGCAAAAGGGGATAATTGGTGGTGTGTCGTTTATCCCCCTTTGTGCTTTACGGGTACGGAAAATATAACTTATAAATCTAAAATTTTAGAAATTATAAGTTCCTTTACATAAGGGGGGTTATATGAGAAATATTGTAAAATGGTCTTTTGTTTTCATTTTTGCGTTTATAGTTGTTGGGTTTTCAACCGTCTACACGGTTGCAAGCGTAAACGAGCCTATAACCGAGCAAACGGCTATCGTCAATGCAAAAAGTTCTAAACAAGACGTTAAACTCGTTCAACAAAAGCTTAAAAATTGGGGTTATTACACGGGCTCGATTGACGGAATTTACGGGCCAAAAACAATTTCCGCCGTCAAGTATTTTCAAAGAAGAAACGGGCTTGTAGTTGACGGAATAGTGGGCAATAAGACGCTTTCCGCTATGGGAATAAGCGCAAGTAAACTATCTAGCGGTAGCGGAAGCGGTTCTGCTTCAGGTTATACTAGTTCTGACGTTAAATTGCTTGCTCGCTTAATTTACGCCGAAGCGCGTGGGGAAACGTATCAAGGGCAAGTAGCAGTTGGCGCGGTGGTGCTAAATAGAGTTAAAAGTTCTTCCTTTCCTAACACTATATCGGGCGTAATTTATCAGCCTTACGCCTTTACTTGTGTTAACGACGGGCAAATTAATTTAGCGCCCAATCAAACGGCTATGAACGCCGCCAGGGACGCTATGAACGGTTGGGACCCGACTTACGGTTGTTTGTATTATTACAACCCTAAAGTTGCAACGAGCAGTTGGATATATTCAAGGCAAACCGTAGTTACTATCGGCAACCACGTGTTTGCGTTATAAGGGGGGTAGTATGGAAAATAACGATAATAATTTTTATAATAATCAAGAGCGTGAACGTGAACTTCAAGCGGATAAAAACCGACTTATAAGGCAAAAAAGGCGGGAAGAACGCCAAAAACTTAAAGAAAAAAGAATTAAAGACGGGCTTATTGCAGGCGTAATTACTCTCGGCGTTATAACGCTTATGCTATCTAGCGTTTTAACTTATTTTATGCTTGGCGGTAGAGATGTAATAGGCGGTAGTAGCGTAAATGACGAAAGGAGTTTTTACGAACTTGTAAGTTACGTTGACGGGATGGACGTAAATCTATCTAAACTCGTTGTTTCAAACGACGATGAAAAACGCCAAAAAATGCTCGGCGACGTTAGGGTTCAATCATGCCTTGCAACGGAGAGTTTATCAAACCTTTCGATAAAGGACGAAGATAAATTTTACACTATTAAGTTTATTAATCAAGTAAACGATTTTTCCAAATATTTAGTTGAAAAACTAATTGACGGGGAAAGTTTATCAAGTGGCGATATTCAAACTTTGAAGGCTATGAGAGATATTAATAAAACCCTAAAAGAAAACCTTGCGGAACTCTTAGATTCAATGGGTAACGATGATTTTAATAGTCTTTTAACGGGCGACGGCGCTGTTTTAACAAAGTTTAAGGATTTAGAAACTCTTTCAACCGAATATCCGCATATGATTTACGACGGCGCTTTTTCAGAAGGCGCTCAAAACAAAACGGCAAAGAATATAGAAAACTTACCTGAAATTTCAAAATCGCAAGCGGAAGAATTTTTTAGTAAATTTTTCGTTGACTACGGCGTAAATGACGTTAAAGTGGTGGGGGAAACAACGGGTAGAGCAATCGAAACTTTCAATCTTGAAGGGATTGACGGCAACGGAGTTGAAATTTCTGCCCAAATTTCTAAAAAGGGCGGAAAACTTGTTGAGTTTAATTATTTTAAGGACTGTAACGGCGATAGTTTAGATTTGGTAACGGCTAGAGAAATAGCAAGCGCTTTCCTTGAAAAAATAGGCTATCAAAATATGAAAGCGGTATGGACGGCAAACGGTGGTAATACCATAACAATTAATTTTGCTTCAATGGTTAACGGCGTTGTTTGTTATACTGACCTTATTAAGGTTAACGTTTGTAGAGAAAGGGGAATAGTTTCTGGTATTGAAGCCTCCTCTTATATCTATAATAACGTAACAAGGGAAGTTCAAACCCCTAAAATCTCTCTTAAAACTGCTAAAGAAAAGGTCGAGAAAGAAATTGAGATAGAAAGTTCAAGATTGGCAATTATTCCAAAAGGAATAGGGGGCGAAGTTTTAGCCTACGAATTTTACGGAACTAATCAAGGCGAATATTTTTATATTTATATCGACGCGATAACGGGAAAAGAAATTGACGTTTTCAAAGTTGTAAGCGGTTCGGAAGGCGACCTACTTGCTTAATATAGTTATAGAAAAGTGATAATTAGATGATTTTTTGCATATAACTACCATAAAGTATTGACATTTAATAAGTAATAACTTATTATTTATCTACAAAAAAGCGTTAAAAGTTATTTAAGGGGTAGAATTTATGCTCTCACTCAAAAATATAGTAAAAAATTATTACGTTGCTAGCGATACGGTACAAGCGCTTAAAGGTGTTTCGCTTAACTTTAGGTCAAGCGAGTTCGTGTCTATTTTAGGCCCGTCCGGTTGTGGTAAAACAACCCTTCTTAATATCATAGGCGGTCTTGATAGATACACGTCTGGCGATCTTGTTATTAACGGCAAGAGCACGAAGCGTTACAAAGATAGGGATTGGGACGTTTATCGTAATCACAGAATAGGTTTTATCTTCCAAAGTTATAATCTTATCCCCCATCAAACGGTGCTTGGAAACGTTGAGCTTGCTTTAACGATAGCAGGTATTTCAAAGGAAGAAAGGGTAAAAAGGGCTAAGGAAGCGCTCGATAGAGTAGGGCTTAAAGGTCAATACAAGAAAAAGCCAAATCAATTATCGGGTGGGCAATGCCAAAGAGTTGCTATTGCAAGAGCGCTCGTTAACAATCCTGAAATTTTACTTGCCGATGAGCCTACCGGCGCGCTCGATACCGTAACAAGCGTTCAAATTATGGAACTTATCAAGGATATTTCTAAAGAACGTTTGGTAATTATGGTAACGCACAACCCAGACCTTGCCGATAAATATTCTTCAAGAATAGTTAGGATGCTTGACGGCGAGATAATTGAAGACACTATGCCTTTTTCAGATGAAGAAGAGCAAAGTGAGTGCGCTCGTATTGAAAGTGAAAAGCAAGAAACTTTAATTTACGACCAAGTAAAGCCCAAAAAGAAGAAAGAAAGGGCGAAGATGTCTTTCTTTACGGCGTTTAGATTATCTGCAAGAAACCTTATTGCTAAAAAGGGTAGAACGGTGCTCGTTGGTATAGCGGGTTCGATAGGTATAGTAGGTATTGCGTTAGTTCTTGCTTTTTCAGCAGGTATTAAAGGATACGTTGCGTCGATGCAAGACGATATGCTTTCTGGTAATCCAATAACTATAACCGAACAAACTTACGACCTTAACGCTTTGTCTGGTATGATGAACGCGAGCCAAAAGGGAGAAATTATTAAAAAACCCAATAAAGTTTCAGTTGACTCTATGGTTGAATACTTTATTAAGATGGGTAAACAAGTAGATTCTCTTCTTATAAAGAACGACATTGATAAAAAATATATCGATTACGTTAGGCAAATGCCAAGTGAGTATTATTCGGCTATAAATTTTGGCTACGGATTAGATGTTCACAATAACGTGTTTACTAACGTTCAAGAAGCGGGAAAAGATAGTGAAACGATTATGTCTATCTCCGCGCTTACAAGTCTTTATACGGAAGTTTTGAAAAAGTCTTCCTTCGAAGAGTACGCTCAATACGTTGGCATGTTTATTCCCGATATGAAACAAGCGCCAAACAGTAAAGAGTATATTGAATCTCAATATAAAGTTTACGGCAACATTGCAACGAAGAAAAACGAAGTTATGCTCGTTATCAACAAAGACCAACAAATGTCTGACCTTCTTCTTGCAAGGCTTGGCTATTACACGCAAGAAGAGTTCTTAAATTTAGTTTATAAAGCCGATGAAAACGAACTTTATAATCCTGAACTTGACAAAGAGTTTTTTGATTACGATGAACTTATAGGTAAAGATTTTTATTGGTACCCAAACTCAAAAGTATTTTCGAAAATTCAGTACGGCGGAAAATCTAGTTTATTTTATAATCATCAAGCAAAAGAAAGTTGGAACGACGGCACGGAAGTTAAACTCGAAGTAGTTGGCATTTTGCAACCTTATGAAAATATTTCATTTGGTAGTTTAAGTTCGGGTATATATTACACTCAAGAATTGACTGACCATATTTTAAGCGTTGGCGCAAGTGAAAGTGGTGGCATTATCGATCATTATAAGAATTACGATACGTCGACGCTTGTTGGAGATAACGGGAAAATTATTGAGTTTGCATCTGTTCCATACGTGCTCAGTTACAATCACGATAATAACGGCGACGGCGATTACGTAGATGCTGAAGATAAATTCACGTCAATTCAAGCGCTTATACTTGGCGGAAACGCTATGCTTGCAGGTATGGGTTCTGGTTCAAGTTCTCAAATAAATATTGATCCAAATGAAGTTAGAAGCTCTGCAATAAGAATGCTTGGTGGTAACGATTTGGCAAACTCAGTAACTATCTATCCTATAAGTTTTGATAGTAAAGATTTAGTTACCGATTACTTGAAGGCTTGGAACAATAACGATATTTTAACAATCAACGGGGTTGAGTATTCTGGCGAAGACCGCCAAAATATAGAATACACCGATACTTTGGATTTAGTTATAGGCTTAATAAACACTATGATTGATATTATTTCGTACGCGCTTATAGCGTTTACTTCCGTATCGCTTGTAGTTTCAACGGTTATGATAGGCATTATAACTTACGTTTCTGTAGTTGAAAGAATTAAAGAAATTGGCGTTATCCGCTCGCTTGGCGGTAGAAAGAAGGACGTTAGTTATCTCTTTAATGCCGAAACTTTCATAATCGGCTTGCTTGCAGGCTTAATAGGTATTTTAGCAACGTATTTAATTTCTGCGGTAGTAAACGCAATACTTTATCCGTTAATAGGCGTTGCTCAAATTGCTAAACTTCCTGCGTCAGACGCTATGTTGTTAATCGTATTAAGCGTTGCGTTGACGTTAATTTCTGGTTTAATCCCCGCAAAGAGCGCTGCTAATAAAGACCCTGTTAACGCGCTTAGAACTGAATAAGGTTAATTTTAGATAATCGCCCTATAAGGCGGTTATCTTTAATTTTATATGGTTTTTATACTTTAAGTGGACTATTTTAATAAAAATAGTCGGCAAGATATTAAAAAGGGTTGAAATTTTTTATAATATATGGTAATATATTATGTGACTAAAAAAAGGAGAGTTATATGGAAATACTTAAAAAGTTTTTTATAAATTGCTGGGCGCAAATTTATACTTTCTATAGGGAAACACTCGTTCCACTTTGGCCGTTCCAAAGTTCGTTTCCGCTCGTTTGGGCTCTCTTGATTGCCGTAGGCGTTATCGTTGCGGTTATTATAGTCGTTTCGATAATTTGCGCGGTTAAGGCTAAAAAAGTTAAATTCTTCGTTAAAGGTAAGTTGTTAACGCAAATTAAGGTTAAGTACAAAAAGCAAATTGAATTTCCCACCGTTTCTCAGGTTGAAGGTTATTCTATGGTTGGTTGGGCAACGGATAAAGAAACTAAATGCCGTTATGAATCAAACGTTTTAATAAGAAGAAAAAATCTTAATCTTTACGCAATCTTGATTCCGAACGGTTATAGTGAACCTATTAGCGAGCAAAAAATAGAAGATCTTAACAAAGAAAAAGCGGTAGACTATTCTCCCAAGTATTATTACGACGAAATAAGGTACGCAATGCTTGGATACGAAAGGTCGTTGCAGTTCAAAAAACTCGGCGTTCAAAGAAAGCAAATTATTGCCGAAATGTTTGAAAAGGATCAAACGGTTTATTTGTATCTTGCAATTAACCCAAGCCTCATGCTTGAAAAGGGCTATAACGTTGAAAGGTATGAAGACAGCCAGTTTGAAATAGTTCCTTGTAAAAAGGTGGTTAACTCTAAAGAGTCGTTATCGGAGGCGTTGCTTTTAGTTAAAGAAGCGATGACGGTTAATAACCTTATTAAAAGTGAAGGGACGTTCTTGCAGAAACCGTCGAGTGACGAGCAGGCGAGAAAGAGTGGCTTTGCCTTCTTTATAAAGAACGAAACGATAGCGACAACCGCTGAAGATTATTATAGAATTTTAAGAGCGATAGTATTGAGTTATCAAAAATCAAGCAAAATTCCAACTCCTGCGGGTTGCAATAACAAAATGATTTTGAAAATTTATAAAAAGGAAGAACTCATTTACGTTTATTTAGCGTTAGACCCTGCAAGCGAGAATTTGCAAAACGTTAGTTTCGATAGAAACTTTTTAGATACGCCTGCTATGATTGAAATTAAAACGGCGGAAGATTTTACGAAGGCTAATGAACTCATAGATAAACTTATGTTCCGTTACGGTATGGAACGCCACCCCGAAAAAGCGCAAATATCACTTGAAGATAAGATTGATTCCTGTTGCGGTTTCGGTTATAGAATTAAAAATTAAACTTTGCATAGCAAGGTTATATAAAATAATTTAGGAAGTAGAAAAATGGAAAAAATTATTCTTACCATCGAAGGTAAAAAAGAACTCGAACAAAGACTTAACGTACTCAAAAACGAACTTATCCCACAAGTAGTTCAAAGAATTAAGGTAGCAAGAGAGCAAGGCGACTTATCTGAAAACGCAGAATATACTGCCGCAAGAGATGAACAAGCAAAGCTTGAAGGCGAAAAGCAAGACATTGAAAATAAACTTAAGTTCGGTGAAGTTATCGAACACGCTAGTAAAAAAGACGTGGTTGACGTTGGCGCTAAACTTAAATATCTTGACATGGAAGAAAAAGAAGAATACACCTTTACTATCGTAGGTACTGCTGAAGCAGATCTTAGCAAAGGTAAAATTTCAAACGAATCTCCTTTAGGTCAAGCGCTTATGGGTAAAAAAGCAGGGGACGTTTGCGTTGTAAATACGCCAAAGGGTGGTAATTACAAGGTTAAAGTGCTTGAGATTTTAGGATAATCTATGGTAGATAAAATTACCAAAAGAAAACTGAAAAGTTTTTTCGTTTACGATGCGTGGAAGGTGGTGGCTCTTTCTGCTATCTTTTGCGTTATATTCGTTTTAATATTCAACTTCGTTGGCAAAAAACCGTCGGATGGGCAAGAATTTAAGCTTATACTTGACGATGATATTGTTTTGGGTGTTGGTATAGACGGATTTATTGAAGAATTGTTTACCTCCGAACCTACTGAAGGTGGGTTTTCATACGAGATGCTCAAAGGGGAAACCGTATATATCTACGATACGGAAGAAAACCCTGAAGATTATCTTTTAGGGGCAGTATATTGTGAACTTAATTATGACGACGCGTGTATTTTAGGGGAAACTATGTATGATGCCTACTTGAAAATGTACGGCGCGGCTGTTGAGATTGACAAATATATTAGTGACGCTAAGGCGTTTTTACTCTCAAACGGTTTATGTGATGAAAACGGCGTGTTTGATGAAAATAGGGTAAATAAATACTTTGACCAAACGAGAAAAGGCGACAGTAGGTTCAGAACTAAAGAAGAAAAAGAGCAGGGTAGAAAAGCCGAATTTGAAAGGCTTAAAGGCATTTGGCTTATGGCAACGAGTTTGGAAAATTGTTTCGCAATTTTCCCCGAACTTTTAGACGAGAGAGAAGGAACTAACGAGATTGGCGAAAAGGTGGTTGGTAAATACGCGCTCAATCTTGGCGAGCTCGACGGTGGTGATTACGGAGATATAACGAGATTATTCTCAACCGTTAAAACAGACGAGCAGGGAAATACTTCTTACACGGCTGACGGGATTTACCTTGCAATTGGTAACAATAAAGAAGTAAACGGCGATTTACACTATGAAATACTTGCCGTTATGTATCATATAGTTAAAAATTATTCATCGTACTTATGAAAGGAAAATTAATCACTTTTGAAGGTGGGGAAGGTAGCGGAAAATCTACCCACGTTAAACTTTATACCGAATATCTTGATAAAAAAGG
Source organism: Christensenellaceae bacterium (assembly GCA_045651665.1). Classification (GTDB taxonomy): domain Bacteria; phylum Bacillota; class Clostridia; order Christensenellales; family Borkfalkiaceae; genus HGM11412. The sequence goes on along the minus strand of JAZRSR010000001.1, from coordinate 21,387 downwards.
GGTAGATTATCTCTTTTTAAGAGAACCTGGCGGAACGAAGATTTCTGAAAAGATTCGCTCGCTTATTTTAGACGTTGAAAATAAAGAAATGTGCGATTACGCGGAAGCTTTACTTTACGCGTCTGCAAGAGCGCAACTTATAACCGAAAAAATTATCCCCGCGCTTGAAAGTGGAAAACTCGTTATAATCGATAGGTATATAGATTCTTCTTTTGCTTATCAAGGTTACGCAAGGGGGCTTGGCGTTGATTACGTTAAAAAAATCAACTCTTACGCCATAGATAATTGTAAGCCCGATGCCACCGTATTTTTGAATATTTCTCCCTCGGAGGCTTTCGAGAGAAAGGGTGGGGCGGATAAGGACGATAGGCTTGAACTTTCCGGTTTAGATTTTCATCAAAAGGTGTACGACGGGTATATTGAACTTACTAAACAAGAACCTGAAAGGTTTATCGTTATAGACCCAAGCGGTTCTAAAGAAAGCACTCACGAGCAAATAGTAAACGCTCTTGAAAAGGTAATAAGATGAACGTTTTTTCACTTCTTAAAAACACTAACGCCTATAAGATATTTCAAAGGGAAATAAAAGGCGGAACTCTTTCTCACGCATACCTTGTAGTGTGTGACGACGAGAGTATGCTCAAAGACTATCTAAACGTTTTTGCATCGGCGCTTATGTGTAAAGAAGAAGAACCTTGCGGAAAATGCAGAGATTGTAAACTTATTTTAAGTTCCTCGCATACCGACGTTATGGTGTATCCTAAAGGTAAAAAAATAGTCGTATCTGACGTTGACGATTTAGTTGAAAAAAGTTTTTTCAAACCGCTTGAAGGGGATAAAAAAATTTTTATTCTCAACGGCGTTTGTTCTATGACCGTTCAAGCGCAAAACAAACTCTTAAAAACACTTGAAGAGCCACCTGCAAATACTTATATTTTAATGGGCGCAACGTCTACTTATCCGTTACTTCCAACGGTACTTTCTCGTTCTAAACGCTTGGACGTTCCGCCGTTTTCAAACGAAAACTTAAAAAGTTTTTTAGTTAATGAAGGTTACGATAGCGAAAAGTTAAACTCTACGTTAACCGTGGCAGGCGGTAGGCTTGGCGAAGCAGTTAAAAGATATAACGAAGAAAGCGTAGAACTTGAAATGAGTTTGGCAAAATCAGTTTTACTCAACTTAAAAAGCAGTAAGCAAGTTGCAGAGTTTTCTTCTAAAATTGAAAAGGCTAATCTTAACGACTTTGTTTCGTGTTTAGCCGAATTTACCCGTCAATGTATCGTTGCTACGACGGGTGGTAGCGCTGAAGATATCAGCGCGAAAAAAGTTGCTGACGAAATTAGCGTTGGCGCTTTGGTTTATATATCAGACAAAATAAGGGACGCGGAAAAAAAGTTATACTTTAACGGCAATAAGGTTGCGGTTATAGACGGGCTTTTATTTGGCGTTCTGGAGGGAAAATTCAAATGGTCAAAATAGTAGGGGTAAAATTTAATAACTCCTGTAAAGTATATTACTTCGACCCGCAGAACGAAGACTATAGCGAGGGAGAAGGCGTAATCGTGGATACCGCTCGCGGTACGGAATACGGCGTGATAGCGATTACTCCAAGATCGGTTGAAGATAGTGAAGTCGTTCAGCCGTTAAAACCTATAGCAAGGCGAGCAACTAAAAAAGATATTCAACGAATGGAAGAATATGAAAAAAAGTTGCCAAGCATCTTTGAAACTGCAAAAGCCGAAGTTGAAAAATCAGGCTTAGAAATGAAGATTACGGGCGTTGAAATTCCTTTTGACGGTTCAAAAGTAATAATTTATTTCACAGCGCCTGCAAGAATAGATTTTAGAGAACTTGTAAAATCGCTTGCAACCGCGTTAAAACACAGAATTGATTTAAGGCAAATTGGTAGCCGTGACGAAGCCAAGATTTTAGGCGGAATAGCGCCTTGCGGTAGGGTATGTTGCTGTAATACCTTCCTTCCTGATTTTAAGACGGTTACTATTAAGATGGCTAAAAACCAAGGCTTATCGCTTAACCCTTCTAAAATAAGTGGTCTTTGCGGAAGGCTTATGTGCTGTTTGGAATACGAAAACGAATATTATGCGGACGTGTATAAGAAGATGCCTAAAGTAGGTTCTGAAGTTACCACGCCAGACGGTAAAGCAACCGTTATTTCAAACAATATGCTCAAAATGATAGTAAAAACAAAAACTTTCCTTAAGGACGGAACGACTATTTATAAAGATTACGATTTAAGCGAAATAAAGTTCAAGAACAATAAAATAGTTGAAGAAGAACCCGAAGAAGTTATTGAAGACGAAAACTCTTAAAAAATACTGTACAAAACACAAAATATGTGTTAAAATAAAATGGTCTTACGACTAAAACTTAAATTTTAAGGAGAATTATTATGGCTTACATTATTAATGATACTTGTATTTCTTGTGGCGCATGCGCAGAAGCTTGCCCCGTTCAAGCAATTACTGAAGGCGAAGAACTCTACGTTATCGATAAAGACACTTGCATTTCTTGCGGTGCTTGCGCAGATACTTGTCCTGTAGGCGCTCCAGTTGACGAAGAATAATTTTTTAACGAGCAGAATAAACAAGTTTAAGTTAGCGTGTGTTCTTTTGGACGCACGCTATATTTCATTATGATAGTTTTAGAAGAATTACTTATTGACAATTTGAAAATTTACCAAGACGATGAACTTTATCGTTTTACGAGCGATGCCGTGATACTTTCTAAATTTGCCACCGCTAAAAAGGGTGACGTTGTTGGCGATTTTTGCGCCGGTTCGGGAATAGTTGGTATTCACTATTACGCGCTTAATAAAAATGCTAAATCAGTTGACCTTGTTGAAATTCAGCCCGAACTTGCAACACTTTCTCAAAAATCGGTAGATATAAACGGGCTTAATGAAGTTTTTACGGTTATTAACAAACCTATTCAAGAATTGGGTAACGAATTAAACGGCAAATATTCGTTAATACTTTGCAATCCGCCCTATAAAAAAGCGGGTAGTGGAGAGCCTAACGGTAATAGGAAAATCGCTATGTGCCGTCACGAAATTTCAGTTACTCAAGAAGAAATAATCGAGATTTCCGCTAAAAAGTTAAAGCACGGCGGTAGGCTTTGTATGTGCCAACGCGTTGAAAGGTTAACCGATTTAATTTTCAAAATGAAGAGCGTAGGTTTAGAACCGTCGAGAATACAGTTTGTTGTAAACGCTCAAGGGGGAAAACCTTATTTATTCTTAATTGAAGGGGTAAAGGGAATTAAACCGCAACTCAAAGTAATGGAAGAATTTGTAAACAAAGGAGTTTGATATGCTTTATTTTATTTCAACGCCGATAGGTAATTTGAAAGATATTAGTTATCGCGCCGTAGAAACGCTAAAAGAAGTTGACGTTATCTTATGTGAAGATACTCGCCACTCCTTAAAACTTCTCGATTTTTACGGGATAAAAAAGCAACTTATATCCTATCATAAATACAATGAGAAAGAGAGAGTTGAGGAGATTATATCTCTATTAAACGATAATAAAAACATTGCCGTTATTTCCGATGCCGGTACTCCCGTGGTATCAGACCCAGGCAACGTTTTAACCACGGCGTTAAGGGAAAAGGGGATTGATTACACGGTAATTCCGGGCGCTACGGCATTTGTCCCCGCGCTTATACTTTCGGGGCTTGACTGCTCTAATTTTACCTTTATAGGCTTTTTGCCCGAAAAGAATAAGGATAGAGATCAAGTGATAAAGAGAATAGAAAAACATCAAGAAACTTTAATTTTCTATTCCGCCCCGCACGACGTATTGGGTGACGTTAAGTATCTTTATGAAAAACTTGGGGATAGAAAAGTTGCCGTCGTTAAAGAAATAACTAAAATTCACGAAACCGCTTATTTGGGAAGTTTATCTTCCGTTGATATAAAAGAGCCGAAAGGCGAATTTGTTATTGTGGTAGACGGGTTTAAGGGGGAAGAACAAACCTTTTTACTTAGCGAAAAAGAGCATATCGACCTTTATATTTCAAGGGGATACTCTAAAAAAGAAGCGATTACTTTGGTGGCTAAAGAAAGGGGAGTAAGCAAAAATTCACTTTATAAATACACTATTGAAGAATAAAATAAAAGCAGTTCGTTAAGAACTGCTTTTTTCAATGTATTTAGAAAAAGTTTTATTGTCTATTATAAATCTAATTGCTTTTTTTGCTTTGCCTTCGATTACTGCGCCTATCAATTCTTCAATCAAACCGTCCGTCTTAAAAGACGCTTCGTTATTAATTTCGGAAACTGCGAGTTTTTCAAGCGCAATTGAAGTTCTAAGTTTAGTTTTAGCGTTTAATTCAAACTTATTTAAGTTGTCGTAAAAATCAAGCACCGCGTTAAACGAGTTTACTTTTTTTCTGTATTCTATATAGTTAAGCACAAGCGCTATATCTACTATGAATAGCCCCGCCGATATAAGTGATAAAACTACGTTGTCGTGAATTAGAGATAAAACTAAAAGGGTTATAAGAACAATCGTTAAAGGTATTGAGATAAAGAAGAAATATTTTACAAACTTTTCTCTTTTGAAATGCTTGGGAATACTGTCTTTAAGCAGTTCTTCAACTTTTCCTAAACGGCTGTCCGCTTCTTGATTTTCATAATCTTCAAGTTCTTCTTTAGAGATTTTAGTTTTGCGATGATATGGAGCGTAAAGTTCTCTAATTTGATCTTGCTCGAATAACGGGGAGAGTTCAATGGCTTTTTTAAGGTCTGCGTAATGAGTTTTATCATCGTAATCAGTAAAATTTTTAGTTTTAGCGTAAACGCGCATAAGATAAATTTTACCTTCGGTGTTGGAAAGTTTTAACGCCTCGTCTGAAATGTCAAGCGCCGTTTCGTAATTGCCGTTTTTAACGTGCCACTCACACTCGTTAATAAGGGTTTGAACTTTATTATACGTTTCGCCTATTGCAACTTTCTTTTTTTCAAGTTGGCGTTTATGAAGAGTATCGTAATATTTTATTGCTTGATTGGCGCTTAACTCTTTGTTGCAAGAAGGGCAGGTTATATATTCGGTTTTTGCTTCCCCTGAAAATTCGTGCGAACACTCGGGGCATTTCATCTTAAAGATAGCCATACAATTATAGTAACACAAAACGGCTTAAACTTCAAGTGATTTTTTAATGAAAAAAACGGGTTGAAATCAACCCGTTTTTAATTATTTCATCATATCTTTTGTAAAGTCAAGAAGATATTTTGCTTCTTTATCGAGCGCTTCTTCAGAAACGTCAGGCATTAAGTTTCTCCAAACGTAAATATCACGACCAACTTCTCCGCCCATTTTTACAAACGGTTCGGAAACTATTCTTCCTTGATAGTTAATTTCTTTTAACGCGCCGAAAATTTCCTTCCAGTCAATATGACCTCTACCTGGCGCTAAACGATTATTGTCACCAGTATGGAAACCAACGAGTTTATCGCCAACAAGCCTAATAGCGTCGCCAATATTGTTTTCTTCGATATTCATATGGTAAGTGTCAAGTAAAACGCCAACCTTTTTATTGTCAACGGCGTTAACGTAGTCAAGCGCTTCTTTAGCGGTGTTACAAACTACGCCTTCAAAACGGTTAACCGCTTCGATACCGTAGGTAATATCGTAATCTTCAGCAACTTTAGCAAGGTTCTTCATAACGGCTACGCTATTTTCAAATAAGCGTTCCTTTTCAAATTCATAGTTAGGAACGCCCCAACCAGCGTAACTTACGCCAGAGATAATCTTACCGTCCATTTTGTGAACTTGAGTCATAATATCGGTTAAGTATTTTTCACCGCGTTTACGCGTATCGTCATCGTAAGAAGAAATATCGTAATACTTGTCAAGCCCTAAACTGTAGGTAAGTTCAATGCCGTTGTCATCGGCAAGAGATTTAATAAATTTTAACTTATCGTCTGAAAAGTTAAGTAAGGGTTGCGCTTGAAATTCAAGCACGTCAAAACCAATTTTTGCAACCTTTTTGATGTATTTTTCGTAGTCAACAGTCCAACTGTTTTCCCAAAAGTTAATAAAAATACCTATTTTGTTCATAAATAACTCCTTATAAATTTTCGTATTCGTTTACGAGTGGGTGTATTGCGGGTTCGTCTTCAACGATAGCGGAGAACCTTTCTAACGGATTTAAGAATACGTTGTCGTTATTATCGTCGTTCACTTTAGAAACTTCGCCAACTATAAGCATACCGTCACCCTTTTTAGCGGTAAAGCGGTGATACATAAACGGTTCAAGCGTGATACTGTTACCGGGGGTAACTTCAATCTTTTCGCCGGGGTTAAAAGTTTTATAAACACCGTCCATAAACACTTTTACGGGTGTAACTTTATCAAGTTTACCGTCTTCGCCTTTATAGTACGCTTCAATAACGAGTGTACCGCCTGCGCGATTGATAATATCTTCAGTTTTATCAATATGATAGTGGAAGGGGATTTCTTGTTCCGTTTCATCATCTAAAATGATATATTTTTCACAGTAAGGGCGTCTATTTTGCTTGTCGTTTATATCGCCGTTTCTAACGGTAAATAAAACCGCGCCGGTAGTTGCAAAATCGCCCGAATCAAAGTCGGTAACGTCCCAACCGAGCATACTGTCTTTAATAATTTCAATTTCGTTTTTAATTTCCTTCCAACCGTCAAGCGTTAAGTAGCCGAACCAAGGAAGTGAAACGTTAAACTCGTCAAGCCTATTTTTTGCTTTTTTAATATAGCTGTTGATTTCAGATCTTTTCATTTTGTTGCTCCTTTTAAGATTTATATTATTTTAACATAAAATAAACTTTATTTCAAGGGGGTTTTATAAAATTATATTACTCAATAACCTTTTATCTTCCGTTAAAAATTTTTATTGACTTTTAATTTTGGCTTGTATATAATATTTATACAAATATTTAGATAAAATAGGAGAAATTATTATGCAGATGCTCGAAATGTTATATGATGAAATACAAGATGCCGTTGATAGAAAAGTTCCGTTTATAATTCCTATCGGAACTTTAGAATATCACGCTCGCCACGCTTCGTGCGGAACTGACACTCTCGTAATTACAGGTTGTTTAAGAGAACTTGAAAAGGAAAAGGAAATCGTAGTTTGTCCTCCGCTTTGGTACGGTGTTGCTTCTTACGCGGTGTGCGGTCCAAAACCTAGCCACTTCCACGTAGATGAAGATGCGTATGCAAATTATTTATACCATATACTTAAATCAATGATAAACGCAGGCCATAAAAACATTTACCTCGTTGCTCACCACCAAACTGAAGGCGCAGGTCTTATGCCTATGACTATCGCTTGCCATAAAGCCGCTAAAAAAGTTACTATGGAATATATGGAAGAAAAACTCGGCAAAGGTTGGTGGGGTAGTGATGATTACGCTACTTACTATGAAGATATGGGTACTGGCGACGATCCGTTCTCATACATCAAAGTAATTCCCCTTATCGGGGCGGACGCGCAAATTAAGTGCGGTGGTTTCGACCATGCTGGTAAGTGGGAAACAAGCCTTATGATGGGCACTTATCCTGAACTCGTTGACCTTTCAAGATGTGAACGCAATACCGAGTGGTTTGCTGAAAGCGCTAAAGAAGCAAGCGTAGAAACTGGCAAGCACATGGTAGAATGTACTCTTGAGTGGCTTAGAAAAACTATCGTTTAATAAAATAGCAATCAAAAACACGGCTCATCACGAGCCGTGTTTTTTATACGAATCTTTGAGCGTAACCGCATTTTTTGCAAAGTTCTTCGCTTGCTTTACCGCATCTAAACCCTTGAACTATTTTTTGCGCTCTATCAGAGTTTAGTATTGTATCTAAATCTTGAGTGAAAATATTGCCAAGATTAATAACGCCGTTGCTATCTAAACAACAAGGAACTACCGTTCCGTCAACGAGTATCCCAAACTGGTCTTTTAAGCCGTAACAAAAATATCTATCGCCTTTAATTTCAGCGTCTATATCCGGCCACTCGAACCTTTCGCCGTAGTCAAGATATATTCTCTCTTTAATTTTAATGCACCTTGGAGTGTTTTCCCACTCCCCTTGAATATTTTGTTTTAATAGATTTACGGTTTGTGAGTTTTTCTCGTCGTCTACACCTTTATTCCAAAGCCTAAAGTCAATAATCGTTCCGTTGTCAGCTAAAGTTTTTGAAACGCTAGTTATATCTTCTATATATTTAGCGTGCGCTAATTTATCGTCCTTTTCAAAACTGTGGAGTGAAACGTTTATTTTATAAACGCCTGAAGATAAAAGTTCTGCTCCCCGTTTTTTTAGTAAAGTTCCGTTCGTTGTGATAATCGACTTAAAACCACGCTCGCTAGCGAGTTTAATAAAATCTATAAGGTTTAGGTGGGTGAGAGGCTCGCCCATTAAGTGATAGTATAAATATTTAGTTTTACCTTTTAATTTATCTAAAATGTACGAAAACTCTTCCGTCGTCATTTGCCTTGGTTTTCTATTATGCCCGTGGCAAAATGAACAGTTCATATTGCAAATATTTGTAATCTCTAAATAAACTTTTTTGAATATGAGTTTTTTCTCTTTCATATAAAACCTTTATAAATGAAATCGTGTGACGTTTAAGCCACACGATTAAGTCACTTTTTGATAAAATCCGTCAAAGGATATGATTGTTTTTGAAAATTATTCCCACTCAATAGTGCCTGTCGGCTTGGGTGTTAAGTCGTATAATACTCTGTTAACGCCATTTACTTCGTGAGTTATTCTTTCAGTTATATGATGTAAAATCGAGTAGGGGATTTCTTCGATGGTTGCGGTCATCGCGTCGATAGTGTTTACCGCGCGGATAATAACCGGCCACTCGTATGAACGCAAGTCGTTCTTTACGCCTACCGTCTTAAAATCTGGAACTACGGTAAAGTATTGCCATACCTTGTCTGCCAAGCCGTTTTTATCGAATTCTTCACGCAAAATAGCGTCGGCTTCTCTAAGCGCTTCAAGTCTATCACGAGTGATTGCGCCAAGACATCTTACGCCAAGACCTGGACCAGGGAAGGGTTGACGATATACCATACCAGCGGGAAGGCCGAGTTCTACGCCAACGAGCCTTACTTCATCTTTATATAAAAGTCTAATCGGCTCAACGAGTTCAAATTGAAGATCATCGGGAAGACCGCCTACGTTGTGGTGCGCTTTAACGGGGCCACTTTCCAAAATATCCGGATAAATAGTTCCTTGCGCCAAGAAGTCGATTCCTTTAAGTTTTCTCGCTTCTTCTTCAAATACTCTAATAAATTCAGCGCCGATAATTTTTCTCTTTTGTTCGGGTTCGCTAACTCCTTTAAGTTTATCTAAAAATCTATCAACCGCGTCAACGTAGATTAGGTTAGCGTCCATTTCGTCACGGAATACTTTTACTACTTGTTCGGGTTCGCCTTTTCTGAGTAAACCGTGGTTAACGTGAACGCAATAAAGGTTTTTACCGATTGCTTTTATCAAGAGCGCTGCAACTACCGATGAGTCAACACCACCAGAGAGCGCAAGTAAAACTTTTCTGTCGTCTACTTGATCTCTAATTTCTTTAATTTGCGCGTCTATAAATTGTTTTGCAAGTTCAGGCGTGGTAATGCGCGCCATATCGTCAGGTCTTTTATTTAATAACATAAGTTTTTCCTTCTATATATAATTAGGTTAATTAGTCCATTGGGCTGTAGTTAGGTGCTTCTTTAGTGATTGAAATATCATGTGGGTGGCTTTCACGAAGGGCAGCGCCGGTAATTTTAATAAATTCAGCGGTTGCTCTTAAAGTTTCTAAGTCTTTAGCGCCACAATATCCCATACCTGATCTTATACCGCCGATAAGTTGGTAAACAATATCGGAGATAGTTCCACGGTAAGGAACTCTTCCTTCAACGCCTTCGGGTACGAACTTCTTAGCGTCTTCTTGGAAGTATCTATCTTTAGAGCCTGCAGCCATAGCGGAAAGTGAACCCATACCGCGATATACCTTGAAACTTCTACCTTGGTAAAGTTCAATTTCACCCGGGCTTTCTTTAGTGCCCGCAAGTAAGCTGCCAAGCATTACTGCGTTACCACCAGCAGCGAGAGCCTTGGTTATATCGCCGGAGTATTTAATACCGCCGTCCGCAATAATAGTCTTGCCGTATTTGTGAGCCATTTCAGCGCAATCCATAACCGCAGTAAGTTGAGGAACGCCTATACCTGCAACAATTCTAGTAGTACAAATAGAACCTGGGCCGATACCAACCTTAACAACGTCTGCCCCAGCGTCGATAAGCGCTTCAACCGCTTTAGCGGTAGCAACGTTACCTGCTATAACTTTAAGGTTAGGATATTTAGCCTTAATCTTTTTAACGCTTTCAATAACGCCTAAAGAGTGACCGTGAGCAGTATCAACCGTGATAATATCAACTTTATTCTTTACAAGCTCGTCAATTCTTTCAAAGGTATCTTTACTAGTGCCGACAGCAGCGCCTACTAAAAGCCTACCCTTAGAGTCTCTTGAAGAGTTGGGGTATTGAATAGATTTTTCAATATCCTTAATAGTGATAAGACCTTTTAAGTTGAAACTATCGTCAACGATAGGAAGTTTTTCAATTCTATGTTTACCAAGAATCTTTTGCGCTTCTTCAAGGCTTGTGCCAACGGGAGCGGTAACGAGTTTTTCCTTGGTCATAATATTGTCAATGGGTTGATCAAAGTCGGTTTCAAAACGAAGGTCACGGTTAGTTAAAATACCAACGAGTTTTCCATCAGTAGTAATGGGAACACCACTGATTTTGTATTTTTGCATGAGAGCGAGCGCGTCTGACACTTTGTTGTTAGGCGCCAAGAAGAACGGGTCGGTAATAACGCCGTTTTCAGATCTCTTAACCTTATCAACTTCTCTACCTTGCGCTTCAATAGACATATTTTTGTGAATAATACCAAGACCGCCTTCACGAGCAATGGCAATTGCCATGCGAGATTCGGTAACCGTGTCCATCGCGGCAGACATTATGGGGATATTAAGTTCAATTCCGTCTGCAAGTTTGGTTTTAAGCGAAACGTCTTTAGGTAAAATTTCACTTTTTTGAGGAACGAGTAACACGTCGTCAAAAGTAAGACCTTCTCTGATAGTTTTTTCCATTTAGTTTACTCCTTTAATAAATCTTCGATTATAGAAATATCGTTTATAACAAGTTGATTTTTGTCTTCGCGTTCAAATAGGCTTTTTTGAATTTGTAAAAGAGACTCGTCGTCACTCTTTTCTAAACATAAGCTTATCATTACGCGAATAGGGTTGACCGTAGTATAATCGCTTGTGTAAGAAAGCGCGGTGCTAATTGCCACTTGGGTTTGACCGCCTTCATATAAATACTTACAAAGCGAACCGATAACGTAATAGTTGTACGCGCTACTTTGAGTTTTTGCATATTCTTCATAATCTTGGCGATTGATGAGTTCGGTTGCGCGTTCTATAACTACGTTCCCGTATTCAAACACGATACTGCGTTCAACGAGTGTTGAAAGGTCGTCTATATCGTTAGATTTTTCGTACGCTTTTTCAGAATACTTCAAAGTCAATTCCTTTGCATCTATCCTAAAATAAAGACTAGCAAGCGCCGATGGTGCAAGCGTGGCAAGTATTAGATAAATAAGCCCCGTAAACGCCAAAACTAGCGATAAAGAAAAAGCAATTGTTTTTACTATTATCTTTCTCATAAATAAAACCTTTTTAATATTTTAGCAAAACAATTTCAAAAAAGCAACGCTTTATAAAAAATATTATTTTATTTTTTAATAAAAAGTTCTAAAATTCACCCCTAAAAAGTAAAATAGCGTATTATGAAGAGATTTTTGCTTATAATTTTAACTTTAGTGTCTACGTTTTTTTGCGTTTCGTGTAAAGACGCAATCAATCTTGAAATGTATCTATCTGAAATAAGGAGCGTGGCGTACACGCATAAGGGAGAAGATTACCTTCTTACCGTTTACGGCGAAGAAAAAGAAACGCCGTATTTAAGCGATGGTTACGTTGGTAAAATGGAAATGCTTTTAACCGTTAAAATCGAAAATTATAAAACTTCTTTAGACGATGCGTCGGTAACGATAACTTACGGCGAAAAAGAAGTTAGCGGTAATTTTGATTATAGCCCGTTAAAAGGAAAGTTCGTTGCCGAAATTAAAGTAAATAAACTGCCCAGCGAAAACGAAATACGAGTAACCGTATTCAACAAAGGTAGCGAAGAAAGTTTTACGTTGCAAAAATTTTCAAAAGAAGGGGTAATAGATTACAAAACGGCGCTAAATTCCGTTGCTTATGAAAAAAACGACCATATTAAAAAGATGCTTTCAGGCAACGGCGATTCAATAGAGGTTAGGGTTAGAATTTTAACCGAAGGAGAAAGCGTTTACTATTACGTTGGCGTGGTTGGAAAGGAGGGGAAAACGCTTGCTTATCTCGTTGACGGGGCTAGTGGGAAAATACTTGCCGAGCGGCAAACTTAAAATTTATAACACGCCGATTGTTTTTTCAACGGCGTGTTTATTATTTTTGTGCACCTTGCATATATTGTATGTGAAAATAAATATTAATTTTGTATAAAATAACCATTGCAATATTTTATAATATATGGTAAAATTTTATAGTAAAATTAATTTGGAGGTGTAATATGGCTGGTTTATTACTTGACCACATTTACAAAGTTTACTCATCTGGCGTTCAAGCCGTAACTGACTTTACTCTTGATATTCAAGATAAAGAATTCATCGTATTCGTAGGTCCGTCTGGTTGCGGTAAGTCAACCACTCTTCGTATGATCGCAGGTCTTGAAGAAATTACTGACGGTGACTTAGTTATCGATGGTAGAAAAGTTAACCTTATTCAACCTAAAGATAGAGATATCGCGATGGTTTTCCAAAACTACGCTCTTTATCCTCACATGACCGTATATGAGAACATGGCTTTCGGTCTTAAACTTAGAAAACTTCCTCGTGCTGAAATCGACGCGAGAGTTAAAGAAGCCGCTCGTATTTTAGGTCTTGAATCTTATCTTCAAAGAAAGCCCAAGGCTCTTTCAGGCGGTCAACGTCAACGTGTAGCGCTCGGCCGTGCAATCGTTCGTGAACCTAAGGTATTCCTTCTTGACGAACCTTTATCAAACCTTGACGCTAAACTCCGTGCGCAAATGCGTACTGAAATCACTAAACTTCACCACAGACTTGCAACCACTTTCATTTACGTTACACACGACCAAGTTGAAGCAATGACAATGGGTACTCGTATCGTAGTTATGAAAGACGGTTTCATTCAACAAGTTGACGCTCCTCAAAAGCTTTACGATTATCCCGCAAACGTATTCGTTGCAGGTTTCATCGGAACTCCTCAAATGAACTTCTTCGATGCTGTTCTTACTGGAAGTAAAAAAGAAGTTTACGTTGAATTTGAAGGTCAAAAGATTTTAGTTAACAAAGAAACTGTTGATAGAATTATTAATCTTGACGATTATGTTAATACTGGTAAGCCTATCGTATTCGGCGTTCGTCCTGAAGACTTCCACGATGAAGAATCGTTCATTGAAGAACACAAAACTTCAGTTATCAAAGTTAAAGTTGACGTTCTTGAAAAACTCGGTGCAGAAAGCTTACTTTACTGCGTATTCGATACTTCTGAAGACGTTTCTGAAGACGGTACTATCAAGAGCTTAGTTGACAACGGTACTCAATTAATTGCTAAGATTGACGCTCGTTCTAAAACTCAAGCGCACACTGTTATCGACCTTTCTATTGATATGAACCACGTTCATATGTTCGATAAAGAAACTGAACTTTCTATCTTAGAAGGTGAAGGTACTAAGGCTTACGTTCCCGTTGTTGAACTTGAAAGACAAGCTAAACGCGAAGAAGAAAAGAGAATCCAAGAAGAAGCTAAAGCTGCTAAGCTCGCTGCTAAAGAAGCTGCAAAAGCTGCTAAACTCGCAGCTAAGCAAGCAAAAGTTGAAGCTCCTGCTGAAGAAGAAAAAACTGAAGAATAATCTTTGAATTTTTAAGAACCACCAAATCGGTGGTTCTTTTTTTATGTATTTTTGTAAATTATGCTTGAAAAGTATTAAATTATCATATATAATAATTGTAAAATATATGCAATATGCACAAAAGGAAAAATTTATGGAAAGAGAACTTTCGAGAATACTGTTATTAGTTAAAGAAAAAACGAAAATAGAAATTCAAGCGGTTTCGGAGTGCGGAACGTATTTTGCAAGTACAAAAAAAGAGTTTAGCAAAGTTCCGCCTGAATATTTTTCTTTACAGTCTGACATAATAGAGGAAGAAGGTAAAACTTATTTTAAGTTTAATTTTGGTGGAGTTAAGTTTATAGGCTTTTTTGACGGTTGTGGTGATTGGGAGAAAAAATACGCTGAGTTAATTGTTGGTTACTTGGAGTTTTCTCAAAATAAACCTGATAACCTTGGTTTTGAAGAACAACTCAATTTGATTTTAACGGGTAACGCAACCAAGAGTAAAACCGCTGAGTTTATGAACAATAACTCTTTACCTAAACTTCCGCTTTTCGTTATGCTTATAAAAACGCAAGATAATCAAGCGGAGGAAATTAAACAATTCTTGCTCGATTATTTCGGTGGGGTTGACGGGGCGGTAACCGTTTCTCACAATGCGTGCGCGTATATTAGATATATTGATGGTGAAGACGTTGATTCTAATTCTATCGTAAAGCAGGCGGAAATTTTGAAACGCTCTATCTTTGAAGAATTGGGCGCAGACGTAGCCGTTTTCGTAGGGGGTTCGGTTAAGAATTTTTTAGACGTTTCTTATTCGTACGAGCAAGCGCTTGCAACGGAAAAAGCGTTTGAACTTTACGGCGGTAGCGGTGGCGTTTACGCGTATAAAGATTATCTTTTCAATAAAATAATTGTAGATTTGCCGTTTGATCGACTTGAAGAATACAAAAACTCATTAATTTTAGACGGGAAAAGCGAAATCTTTAACGATAAAGAATTGCTTTTAACGGGCGATTATTTTTTGAAAAACAATCTCAATTTGTCTGAAACGGCAAGGGAAATGTATATTCATAGAAACACCTTAACTTATAGGCTTGAGAAAATTGAACGCTTAACTGGGCTTGATATTAAAAAGTTTAGCGACGCTATAAATTTTAGATTATTATATATAATTTCAAAGGAAATTAAATGATGAATAAACCATTAAAAAATATAATAGTAGCCGTATGCGTTACGATAATAGCGGGGGGAATATTCTTGCTTGGTTTTTTTGCAAGAGAGTGGACGTTTTCCGATACGCAACGCGCGGTTCTAAATCTTCTTGATAAATACGAAAAGTATTATTTTTATAAAGACGAAGACGTTTTAGATTTGATTGAAGACGCTATTTTAGACGATTATTCGGCTTATTACACAAAATCCGAGTACGAAGGCGTTAAAGGTAGAGCGATGGGCGAAAATTTTGGTATTGGCTTATCGTTTAATTACGGTTCGCTTAAAATAGTTGACGTAGTTATGAATTCACCTTGCTTTAATAAAGGTGTAAAATCGGGTGGGACTTTGGTTAGCGTTACTGCAAACGGAGTAACTAAAAGCGATAATTACGATAGCGTTTTAGAAGTTATTTCAAACGCAAGCGACGGCGATACTGTTGAACTTATTATCGATTATAACGGCGACGTAAAAAATTATTCGGTAGTTAAAAAGGAGTATAACGAGTCGTTTATAGTGTATAAAAACTCAACGGGAAGTTACGGTTTCTCGTTAAAAGACGGCGAGTTTGGGCTTAACTTATTCGACCAAGATAAAATAACAAAGAGTGGCGTTGGTTATATAAAGTACACGTCTTTTAACGGAAAGAAAGATAACGAGTTTGGTTCTTACACCCAGTTTAAGTTGGCGCTTGATAGGTTTAAGCAAGACGGTAATAATAAACTTATTTTAGACCTTCGTGGAAACGGTGGTGGATACTTAAGTATTTTATCTAAAGTTTCCGGGCTTTTGGTTGAGAAACGAGATGGCGATCAAGTTCTTGCGAGAGTAAAAGATAAAGACGGGAATATTAAAAATTACTACGTTGAAAACAAACTTTCTTCAAGTTACAACTTTGAAAAAATAATAGTTTTAGCCGACGTAGAAACCGCGTCCGCCTCCGAAGTTTTAATAGGAGCGCTCCTTGATTACGACACTCAAAACAAGGTTTCAATCGTTGTAGAAGGCCATGAAAATAACGGTCAAACGGTATATAAAACTTACGGTAAAGGCATAATGCAAAACACCTATAAAAACGTTGACGGTAGCGCCGTAAAACTTACCTTTGCCGAAGTTTATTGGCCTAACGGAAGATGTATTCATGGTGTTGGAATAACGAGTGAAATTGAAAAAGTTATAAACGCTACTAGCGGTAATGCTTTGAGTTTTGCGCTTGAAAATTTAGTATAAAAAAATGCTATGCAAAGCATAGCATTTTAATTTTGAAAATAACTGCCGAGAGTTGATATAATTTTATCTTCGGCAACGTCTTTAATGGGGTTAAAAAACTCCGAATTTTCACTTTCAAAGTTTTGCTCAACGGGTGGTTCGTTTGGCTTTAAGGTGGTAATTAAACTTGTGATTAAAGGTAGTAAAGATTTAATATCCGCGTTGCCTGAAAGCACGTTTTTAATATCGGCAGAAGATAGTATCTCGCTAATTTTAGGAGATACGCCAAATAGCGATAGTAACGGGGTTATAGTTTCTAAATCAAACGGGAGTTCATTTCCGTTAGAGTTTTTATTCGAGAGTAAAAATACTACTATTAAAATTATAGGTAAATAACTCATAAATTCCTTTTATTAACATTATATTAAAGTTGTGAGTATAATTTATTATAGGAGTTTTTTATGCGGGATTTTAATAACTATAACGGCAACGTTTCAAACAAAAATCAAAACCAAGACGGTATGGACGTTCTAAAATCGTTCGCCAAAAAGTACGAGGGCGCTAGCGAAGATGAAATCATAAACGAAATTATGCTTGAAGCACAAAAAGGCAAGAAAAACGGCACGCTTACTAACGCCGATATCGATAGGTTCAAAAATATGCTGTATCCTATGTTAAATTCAACGCAAAGGGCAAAACTTGAAAAAGTGATTAAGAAAATTAAAGAGAGCTGATTTCTTTCACCGCAAATATTAAAGCGTTGAGTTCACGGCGGGTGTTGTGTATTCCAATAGAGGAGCGCACAAGCCCGTCGTTTTCAGTTTTTAGCATTTTGTGAACGAGCGGGGCGCAATGATAGCCTGCGCGAACGGCAATATCGTAATTTGAAGATAGAATTTCGGCAACGTCGCTTGAGGGAACGCCGTCTATTTCAAAACTTACTATCCCGTATTTATTAGGCGTTGAATAAACTTTAATTCCTTCTACTTTTTCAAGTTGAGATATAAGATACGCGGTAGTGTTAAGAAGGTAATTCCCAACGTATTCTATATTTTTTTCAACGTATCTCACCCCTTCTTCGAGTGAGCAAATAGCGGGAAGGTTAAGCGTTCCACTCTCTAACTTTTCAGGAAAGCAGTCCGGTTGATACGGGTTAAAACTTTCAGTACCCGTTCCACCTTGATAAACGGCGGTGGGATTTGCGCGTTGAGAAAGTATTAATGCGCCCACGCCTTGAATAGAGTACAAACCTTTATGTCCCGCCAAACATAGCATATCAATATTTTGGTCTTTTACGCTTAAGCGCGCGTGCCCGCCTGCTTGCGCTCCGTCAACGATAAAAAGGGAATCTTTATCTTTCAAAAAATTTCCAATCTCGTAGAGATTGCACTCTTCGCCAGTAACGTTTGAAACGGCGTTTAAGCATACGGCGGAAACGTCTTGCGAGTAATAGTTTAGTATATCTTCAAGCGTAATAAAGCGATTGTTTTTAGGTTTTATTACGGTAAGCGAAATCACGCCTTTTTCTTTAAGGGTGTTAAGTGGGCGAAGAACGCTATTATGTTCGAGCATGGAAGTTAAAACTCTCCCTTTTTTAATGCCTCCGTGAATAGCAATATTCAAACTTTCCGTGCAGTTTTTGGTAAAAATTACTCTACTTGGGTTTTCCGCTCCGAAAAACTCTGCAAGTTTTTTACGGCAAGAATAAACGTATTCGCTTGCCGTTTTTGAAAGCCTATGCCCACTTCTTCCGGGATTGGCGTTTAGAAATTTTATAACCGAAACTGCAACGTCTATAACTTGCGACGGCTTAAAACCGCCCGTTGCCGCATTGTCAAGATAAATCATACAATAATATATATTATTAAATTTTTAAGTTATTCGTACATAGGAGAAATTATAATGAAAAAATACTTAGCGGTGTTTCGTTCAAGAACGGACACTTTATCCTTTATTGACGATATGAAATCTATATACTCTTACGCGGTAGCCGTACCTACGCCCAAACACTTAAAACTCGGTTGCGGAATTTCGGCGGAATTTTCGCTAAACGCTATAAGCGTTGCTAAAAGACTTATATCAACCAAAAAATATCCATCTTTTCATACGATGCTTCTAATTGAAAAATAAATTGACTTGTTTAGTGATTGTATGCTAAAATAAAATCATATGAACAAAACTAAAGTAAAAGTTATAATCGATAAATTAAGTGTAACTTATCCCGATGCTCGCCCCGAACTGATTTTCAGTTCGGAGTACGAGTTGCTCGTTGCGGTTATTCTTTCCGCTCAATGCACGGATAAACGCGTTAACGAAGTTACTAAAATTTTGTTCAAAGATTACAACACTCCAGAAAAAATGCTTACGCTTAAAAAAGAAGAACTTGCAAAAATTATCCTTCCTTGCGGTCTTTTTAACTCTAAAGCCGAGCATATACTCGATGCGAGTAAATCAATCGTTGAAAATTTTGGCGGTAAAGTTCCAAGCAGTTATAACGACTTGTTAACTTTATCTGGCGTTGGGAGAAAGACTGCAAACGTAGTATATTCCGTTGCTTTCGGCGAAGATGCAATTGCGGTTGACACTCACGTTTTTAGAGTTTCAAATAGAATAGGCTTGGCAAAAGGCAAAACCCCTTTGGAAACCGAAAAACAATTAATGAAAAACATTGACAAAAATATGTGGTCAAAATCTCATCACTACTTAATTTTTCACGGTAGAAGGGTGTGTAAAGCAAGAAATCCCGACTGTGAAAATTGCGTAATTAGTAAAGACTGTAAAAAAATAGGTGTAAAATGATACTTGAAAATTTTTTAGACAAAGAAAGTCTACTTATAAAATCTGGCGACGGGGGCGACGGTATCACTTCGTTTATCCGTTACAAAGGCGTAACTGCCGGCGGGCCTGACGGGGGCGACGGTGGTAACGGCGGTAACGTCTATTTTATAGGGGACAGGCATAAAACCAGCCTTATCGACTTTAAGTATAAGCATAAATTCGTTGCTGAAAACGGCGCTCGTGGAGATACCAAGAATTGCCACGGTAAAAACGGGGAAGATTTAATTATTCCCGTTCCTTTAGGAACGGTTATAACCGATGCTGAAACGGGCGATTTTATTTGTGATATTTATTACGACGGGCAAAAACGTTTGATGATGAGCGGTGGTAAAGGCGGTAAAGGTAACGCAAAGTTTACAACTTCGAGAAGGCATTGCCCACACTTTGCTCAAAAGGGTGAAAAAACTGAAATTAAAAGAGTTAACCTTGAACTTAAAGTTATTGCAGACGTAGGGCTTATTGGTTTTCCTAACGTTGGAAAATCAACCTTGCTTTCAAAAATCTCAGGCGCTAAACCAAAAATTGCCAATTATCACTTTACAACGCTTTCTCCAAACCTTGGCGTTGTAAATTATTACGATAATAGTTTTGTAGCAGCCGATATTCCAGGCCTTATTGAAGGCGCGGCGGACGGGCTTGGTCTTGGCCACGACTTTTTAAGGCATATTGAAAGAACAAGGCTACTTTGCCACGTCGTTGATATTTCAGGCGTTGAAGGAAGAAATCCGCTTGAAGATTACAAGGCTATAAATAAAGAACTTAAAACTTATAGCAAAACTTTATCTTCACTCAAACAAATAATAGTTTTGAATAAATGCGATATTTTCGGCGCGGAAGAAAATATTAAAGAATTCAAATCAAAAGTAAAAGGTAAAAAGATATTAACGGTGTCGGCGTTAACTGGCGACGGTAAAGAAGAACTTATTAAAGTTCTTGCGGAAGAATTAAAAGATATTCCCGCATACGAGCCAATGGAAGATAGCGGATTTAATTACGATAGAGAGCGTGGCGATACCTTTGAAATTTATCGTGATGAAGACGGGGCGTTTATAGTTGACGGCGATCTTGTTAAAATGCTCGCTCGTAACGTCGTTATCGACGATATGGATAGTATGGCGTATCTTCAAAAAACCCTTAGAAATAAAGGCGTTATCAAAGAACTTCGTGCTCAAGGTTGTAAAGACGGTGATACGGTAGTTATAGGGGATATTGAGTTTGATTTTATCGACTAATTTTTAATCCGTTATTTACTTCGTTATGCATCGTTTCTGTAAAGCCGTTGCACTTACGATGACCAACAAGGTCTATCGTAACCGCTCCGTCTTTACGAGCCTTGCCTAACTCGTAACTAACGGCTTAAAACGAGTTTTAATTCGTTATAAACTTCGCAATACTGCGTTAACTGTCAAGCCGTTGCACTAACAATGACCAACAAGGTCTATTGTTACCGCACCGTCTTGCCGAGCCTTGTCTTGCTTGTTTCTAACGTCTTAAAATACACTTTCAACTAAACTATAATTTTAAGACTTAAAGAGGTCTATCTCATCTCAAACACTTTGCGAGCCTTGTCTTGCTTGTTTCTAACGGCTTAAAATAAGAGTATTAGATGGGCTTGTTTTTTTAACCAAACAATTAAAGGAGAATATTATGTTTACTTCAAAACAAAGAAGTGTACTTAGAAGTTTAGCGCAAACCATAGAGCCAATCGGTCAAATAGGTAAGGGCGGCATTTCTGAAAATATGGTAAAAACCTTTTCAGAAGCACTCCACGCTCGCGAACTTATAAAACTTACTTTGCTCAATAATTCAGATGAAGATATTAAAGAAATATCAACTGAACTTGCTGAAAAGTTGGGTGCGGAAGTCGTTTGCACTATCGGTCATAAAATAGTGCTTTACAAGTATTCCGATAAAAAAGGCATAAAGCATATTAAATATTAATTGCCATTAAAAAACGAGCGTAAAAATGAAATGCACCCCAAAAGTTAAACACTTTAGGAGGTGCATTTTTAATGGCAAAAAAAGGACAAGTGTTTAAAAAATACTCGCCAGAATTCAAATTATCCGTTATACTAGATATGCGAGAAAACCAATTAACATATACAGAA